>NZ_JAAIWM010000005.1 GCF_011008845.1 Bacillus mesophilus
AATGAAGACAAAGTTAAAGGACCTGAGTCCCGTTGAATACAGGTCTCAGGTCCAACAAGCTGCTTAAAATATAATGTCTAACTTTTTTGGTTCACTTCAATCATAGCCGAGTTTTTGTTATTTGCGATTTTGTAAATATTTAAAGCAAGTGTGCCCCGCATAGGTTTCCTCTTTCACCTTCATAAACGAGCCCCTCCCCTCATATTCTTTTGTATCATCTTTTTTAAAGGAGTACTAACATGCGTAGAAGAAGGAAGCCCATCAACCCTATAGCTATCATTGGTATGATTGTAATACCCCTACTCATTTTTGGGGCTTACTCTTTAGTATTTTCGTCTAATAAAGCAGAGCAACTCGTCGAAAACTTTTATACATATGAACAACAGGGAAACTTCTCAGAATCCTGGGAGCTCTTCCACCCCATCATGAAAGAAAAGTTCACCCAAGGCGGCTACATCCAGGACCGCGCACACGTATTTATCGGGCATTTCGGTGCAGACACCTTCTCCTATGAAATTGCCAAGCCCACCAAGATCAAAGACTGGAAAATGTCAAAAGACACCGAGCCTTTTAAGGTTGCCCATAAGTATCTCGTTACCACATCCTATAAAGGAAAGTACGGTGCCTTTCACTTTATACAAGAGGTTTATGTGGTAAAGGGTGAAGAAAATGAGTGGAATATTGTTTGGGATTATAATAAATGATGGGACAGCGTTTCCCGTGTCCCAAATGGTCCATAGGGACAGGTACACTGTCCCAGCTTTAATTAAACAAGGCTACCCATTTCATCTCTAACTTTCTACAGGATTGATAAACTACTTTTATACTATACCTCCAAGTAGGGACAAGGAACCTGTCCCCTTGTCCCACCGGACGAAAAAACGGCCGCCCCACTAGTACTTCCTTCCTATTAACTTTTAGAATTCTCTCATATACAATTAAGAAAAGATTGATAAAGGCAAATCCATTGAAAAGTGGAGACGCAAAACTATAGGGACTAAGGAACTATTCTATGTTTGCCAGCTGCCAACACGGGACACTTTATCAAGCTTCATTATGTTTTAAGGGAGAGGATAAAGAATGAGAAGAAAATTAAAATCGATCGTAACTGCCGGTGTATTTGCAGGTGCTTTATTAGTGGGAACGTCTGCACATGCAAATACTGAACCAACACCAGTAGAATCAGGTTTAACACCAGATCAATTCTTTTATTTTATGGACAAGCTTGCTGAAAATGCTCAATTATTCCTTACGCTTGATGATGAACAAATGCAGACAGAGCTACTATTGCAATTTGCTCAGGAACGTTTAGCGGAATCTACTAAAATGGTAGAAGAGGAAAAGCTAGAGTATGTTAATGAGCTAGTAGATGCTTACCTGGAAGCAATTGAAGAAGCAGAAGATTTAGTATCAGAAGTCGTGTTAGATGAATCCGTTGAGGAAGAAACAAAGGATGAGTTAACTGAGGAACTAGAAAATACGACTGTGATTGACGAGTCTATTCAGGATTCCTTAGACGAAGAGAAGCTTGAAGAAGTCGTTGAAAAAACTGAGGAAGTAAAGCTTGTTGCTAATGTGGTTAAAGGCTTAGATCCTGAGAAAGTAACTGCTCTTCGTCAAGAAGGTCTTGGTTTTGGTCAAATTTCGAAAGTGATTGGTCTTGCTGAAGCAACTGGAAAAACGGAAGCTGAAATCCTAAGCATGTTGCAAGAAGGTAAAGGCTTCGGAGAAATCGCAAAAGAATTACAGGTTAAACTTTCTGATGTAGTGAAAAAAGGTAAAGGCCGAAACAAAGATTCAATAGCTTCTGAGGAAGAAGATGTGACAGACGAAACGACCGAGTCAGAAGAAGTTTCAGAAACTGAAGAGGTTGTAACAGAAGAGGAAGCAGAAGTAGATACTGACGTTAAGGAAGTTACTACTGAAGAAGAAACAACTGTTGAAGATGACGTACAGGTGGTAGCTGCTTCAACGACTACTGTTACAGAAAAACCAGAGCAAGCTGCTAAAGAGAAGAATTCAATTGCTACTGAAAAGAAAAAGGCTGCTGAAGAAAAGAAGAAAGCTGCTCAAGAGAAGAAGAAAGAAGCTCAGGAAAACAAGAAAAACAATAAACAAAATGAAGATGAGTCAGAAGAAGAAAACGAAAACGAGTAATGGATAAAAAGCCCCGTCATCAGCAGATGACGGGGCTTTTTATGCCCTCATATTATTGTTGGATATTAAGAAGGTATAATGTATAGATCTTCCTCGAACAATAAACTATGGAGGGGATATTATGGATTATTTCGATGATCTACCCAAGAGCGTGAAAAAAACATTAAGATATATCCAACAGGATATTAACTCTTTAGAAAAGCTGGAACAAATCGAAGCGTTAATCCTCGCTAAAATAAACAAAAAGAAGCAGGAATTTGTTGAGTAATCTGGTACAAGGAGAAAGGTTTTGTGTCCCAGATGGTTGGTGAACGTAATCTTCAAAACAATAGGGACAAGGTTTCTGTCCCCTTGTCCCTAATATACCGTGACTGTTCTTGGTGCACTTATTCTTCCTTTTGAGTCTTTCGCTGTTACTACTATCTTAGTGCCTTTTCTTTGTTTTGGGATAATGATCTTAAAATTACCATAGTAGTTTGCCTTTGCACTGTAAACTCTTGTGCCGATTTTGGCGCTAACAACTGCATATCTTTCTGTTTTTCCAGTTATACTGGTTGAGTAGTACCTGACAGCATTAACCGTTGGGATGTTAGGAGCCACACGTGTAACTTTAACTGCTCTTGCTACACTCATTTTTCCCAGTGAATCCTTTGCCACTACTGATATTGAAACTCCACTGTTTTGAATTGGAATAATTACTTTGTAATTTCCGTAAATATCTGCTCTAACGTTATAAATTTTGGTTCCAATTTTAACCGTAATATAGGCATATTTTTCTGTTTTTCCGGTTATGACTGCTGCCTTGTTGTTCACGGTGTTTACAACAGGCATATTAGGAGCTATTCGTAGAACTTTTATTACTTTAGGAGAACTCTCTGCACCTTTTGAATCTTTCGATGTAACACCGACCGATGTACCACTATTTTGGACAGGTATCTTTACAACAAAGTTTCCATACTGATTCGCTTTGCTACTATACGTTAGGGTGCCGATTTTTACACTGACCGTAGCATATGCTTCCGTTTTACCTGTAACTTGAGATTGCGTATTATAAATAGTTGCCACTGTTGGAATATTGGGTGCGATCCTCGCCACAATTATTTTCTTTTCAACACTTTGTAAGTTGGCGGAATCCATTGCTTTAACATAAATCGCTGTTCCTGTATTTTGGATAGGAATAACTAATTTAAAATATCCAGCTGTGTCTGCCTTAACCGTATATGTCTTAGCAGGAAACCGTACTGAAACTGTTGCATTCGGTTCCGTTTTACCTGAGATCAGGGAAGACTTATTATTCACCGCATTCACAGTCGGAATCGAAGGTGGTGTTACGTCCTTAACCGTCTTAACTACTGCCGTGCTAAATACTGTTCCACCAAAAGAAACAACTTTAAGAGTTGCTCCAGCTGGTTGAGTTGGAATAGAAACTGAAAACGTTCCGTCCACTTTGACAAACCCATGCCCAATTACCTGGTCATTTTTATAGATAACCATTTCAGTATTAGGTTTTCCTGTTCCATTTACAGTCGTTGATTGATCATTCACTTCATCCACAACAGGAGCAGGAATTGGATTTGCTACATAAACATCGACTTCTGATATTGTTGTATTTTGTGATCCATCAATTGCTTCTAAACGAAGAGTATAGTAACCGTTATCTAGGTTGGATGTATTCCAATTTCCTAGTAATTCGGAAGCATACGCCCCCTCACTAACGATTATCCAACTTGTTGGCGATGTACCTAAGCCATAGCCAATTTTATAAGAAGTATTTTGATAGTCAGATATTGTTCCTTTTAGCTGAACGATTCCCTGTACCTGCTGGCCACTACTTGGGGATAAATTTGTAATAGTAGGACCCTTACTGTCAGCAACGGATGCACTCATTGTTCTTGGCTCACCAAAATATCCAGTTCCTACGTGGTACATTTGCCATTTCAAATCGTTTGTACCTAATGGCAAATCACTTGGTAATTCCGTATAAAAGGTTTTTGTTTGCCCTGATTTTATCTCATCATTTTCAGAGAGTGGAATGACAATTGAATACCCTTCTGCTCTAAGCTCGTATCCTCCAGCAAGTGTCCATGTCTCCACACCCTTATTTTCTACACTAATGTTTATTGGCGTTCGAACTCCTGCCTCAATACTGGAAGTGTATGAAGTCATTCCTTTTATAAAACTATCCTGAAGCTTTCTTGCTGTTACCACAACCGGTGCAGAAAAAGCTGAATAGTTGCTTTGATGATACGTTTGATCACTTGCCTTTACAGATACATAGTAGTTTTGATTTGGTCCTAAGTAGGTGTCAGGTATTTTTATTGAAGTATTCGTGGTCGTACCCATAAAAAAGGTTGAACCACCATCGTTTTCAACCTTCACGGTATATTCGACCGGAGATTGATCTCTTGAAGCATCCCAAGAAATAGTGAATTCTGAAACTAACTCATTTGTTGCTTTTATATTATTGGGTATCGTCGGCGGAGTCATGTCAGGCAAGATCACATGCGAAATTTCAGATTGTGAGGATTCGCCATATGAATTATAAGCAGAAACTTTAAAGTAATAGACATCTTTACGCTTAGATTGATCACCCAACAATTGATAAAGTGTACCCGGTGTATCCGACAACTCCGTTCCACTTCCATCTTTTCTGAGTTGCCATTCACCATTTTCAATCTGTGCCTTTGTTGGCCAAATATTCTTCCCTAATGAAGACCACTTTGTTGCATTTCCATCATAAATTAACTCATATTCCTTACCATTATAAAGATACAATCGATAGCCAGTTGCACCAGGTACCGAAGACCAACTTAAGTCCACTTTACCTTGACTTGTATTTTGAAAGCCGGTCGAAATCGCACTTGGCTTAGTCGGCTTGGGAGAGTAGTTTACCTGCAGCACTGGTAATCCTAGAATTTTCTCATGTAACTTAGTAAAGTTCCTTTGGTTACTAGAAAGAGGTAATGAACTTTTAATACCTAGCCCATAGTTTGTTTCCGGATGTTGATACCAGCTGTGAACTAAGTCAGAAACATCCCACACCAAGTAAGGACCCATTACTGGGACCGAATTTGTCTTTGTTGCGACTGGAAGGGACGAAAGCAATGGCTTTGTAGACCATGTTACATCCTGTGCACTCCATTGTTGTTCAATCGCATGTACATGATAATTTTCATTTATATAATGATCGCAATAATAGCATGAATCCGTCGTTTGGTTGAGCTCATGTAGACGAAGCTTTGCCCCAATAAATAACCCTCCATTTAGCGATGGCAGACCTTGACCAACCTGAATATAAGACTCCGATTGAGAAACTCCATCATCTCCAATCACGATTTTGTTTTCTTTAGAGAAGTTCACATCTGGAGCACCTTCAGAAACATAGGTTACTGTACCCGTTGTCGCATCAATAGAGGTCTTTTGCTCCCAAACTGATGTTTCTGGATTTTGCATGAACATCGAATACGGAAAAATTTCCACCGTTTCTGAAAGATTTCCATTCACATACGTTCGACTGTACTCATCACGCTGAACGTTCGTAGTGCCTCCAAAAACCTGTAACGGAAATACCGAGATCAACAGAGAGAAGATAATTAGCAGTAAGGCTACTCTTTTAATAATTCTACTCATTTCAAGTGCTCCTTCAACCATAGATAGTAAAATTATATCACCCTAAATCATAGTTGAATATAGGATAAATTAGGGTCAAAGGGACAGGTACCTTGTCCCAAACGTACATCATTAAATTTAATTCGAATCCTTTATATTGTCTTTGTAAACTTGGTCTCCATGATACGATAGCTTAATAGAAACTACCTTTTCCAGCTAACGTAAAAGAGCAGCTGCATAAGCAACCACCCTCCTTGATTTATTTTCCTTTAATATTCTCTTTCAATATAAGGCTGTTCTTTTAGATGATCTGTCATTTCTTCTATAGTATCTGCTAGTCCGTCATATTCAAATAGTTCTTGAGGAAATGAAATGACCAATTCGTTAGATCTATTATAAATTTCAGCAATTCGCTTGCGGCCTTTTTTTCTTAACGTCATTTTTTTGATTTGGTGTAGTTCTATTTCACCGGTTTGTTTTGCAGTGTGAACGCTTAGTTTAGTGCCAACAATTCGGACATATGATTTTCTGTCTCTCAAGAATTTATACGTAAATTGGATGGCATACGCAGTAATTGCAGATGTAATTCCGACTGGGAGGATTCCGGTTTCAAAGTCTGTTGCAAAATGGAAAATCCACAATCCTAGAATAACTGCATACGTGGTTAACCACTTTTTAGGAAACACATATATTTCTTCATATTGAAGTTCATCTTGAAGGCTTTCTTTCAGTCTTTTACGCCTTGCCATGAATTCTTCTTTATATTGATTTATTTTTTCCTCATTAAACTCTTCTTCCGTTATATACGTTCCATCCCACATTTCTATACAATCAGGAACTTCAAGAGGAAATGCCCCTACCCATCCCACATAGGTTGCTTGATCTACACTTTCAATAGCTGCCATATAGAACCGAATGGGTTGACCGTAATCATTTTCCATATCTAGATAATCCACAATCTCAACGTTCATTGGGACACCTTCGAAGTCATCAGAAAGCCTAACATGTTGAAACATGTTAGAGCGAGCGATTACTAACTGCTTTTCTCCACCATTTAAAAACAGGTGCTCTTTTCTCAACCTTGAAAGTCCACTATGCACAAGAGAAGTTGTTTCAACATTAAGTGTTAATTTTTCTAACAATTGTTGATCATACGCTTCACCGTATTGCATGGTTGAGATCAATGCCCGTGTTGCTAAGGTCGGATCATTCCATGTCATTACTTCATTAAATATTTTTTGTATCTCATTGTTATAGTGATAGGTTAATAGCATCAGAAACGTTTCCATCTGATAACGAATTTCTAAATAACTTTCATCCCAGCTAAAATAGACATTTTTCAAACTGTAAGAATCATTATAGGCAAGATATTCTTCTTTAAGATTTGAGAAATGTTGGAGAAGATTCGGAAGTATGAATGCTTTATGAAAGTCTCTGATCAACTCATTCTCGTATCCATATAAAATCAAGAAATACATAGAGTGTTTATATTCTTCGCTTGATATCAACGGATAATGTTTTTCGACTATTTTTTTCACCCAATAAGGATATTCACGTAAAGCTTCTGGAATCAATACAGCCTCTCCTGTTGGAGCATATTGATCTAAAGTATCCATGATAGCTAGTAAATTGTTTTCTTCTTCAAATGAGCAAAGAAAATAAAATGCCCTCACTTTTGCTTCATAACTTAACCCCTTGTAATTTTGAACAATAGCATCAACAACCTCAGGAATCTGGTAGTCACTCATGAAATTCACTAGCCATAGGCTAGGATCATCCCAATCCTCCCCTGTTGTCGAAAAAGGATAAGCGGCAGTTTCAGCTATTTTTTCAAAAATACTAAACTCTAATTCCACATCATCATTTTCCTTGAAATCATTTAATTGTGATAATGCTTGATATCGTTTGTCCGGATTTTCATCCTTTATATCTTTTAATATTTGTTTTAGTTTTGATTCAAAAGACATACTCTCTCACCTTCCATGCCTAATAAATATCTGTAAATTCTCATAGATTATATACTGTTTTTCAAATTCTAGATAGATGGGAAACACAGCCAAATGGGACAAAGGGACAGGTACCTTGTCCCAGAGACTAAATAAGCTCCTCCCCATTTAAATTACTGAGGACTAGACTCTAATATTCTTATCAATTGTGAGTGATGGGTTTTAAAAAAGATAGATACTAAACCTTCGAGGTGATAGAATACATTAAAAAGGTTTTCAATGTAGTGATATGGAGGTTGTTGCCACGAATATCCATCGCCGATTATTGCAATTGTGGTTCTGGATGGATAACAAACCAATTTAAAAATAAACCGCTTTTTACCATTTATTCCTCTTACTTTTATTTTAAAAATTATCTATTAAAGAGGTTGATGAAAGTTGACAATGGAATCAAAAGAGCAAACTATTTTTAATCACATTGGTAATAAAATTAATACAGATGATCGAGTCATTAACATTATTGCAAGATTAGAAGAACCACTAATCGTTGTTTTAGGAAATGTTTTAAGCGATGAAGAATGTGATGAACTTATCTGTTTATCAAAGGACCGGATAAACCGTTCTAAGATTGGAACCGTTCGTGGAGAAGATGAACTACGAACCAGTAGTAGCATGTTTTTTCAAGAGGGTGAAAGTGATCTAGTCACTAGAGTTGAAAAAAGAGTCTCTCAAATCATGAATATCCCTGTTGCACATGGTGAAGGACTGCAAATTCTTAATTATAAAATTGGCCAAGAATATAAAGCTCACTTCGATTTCTTTACTTCCACTAACAAAGCAGTGACGAATCCTAGGATTAGTACACTCGTTATGTACTTGAATGATGTCGAGGAAGGTGGCGAGACCTACTTCCCTACTCTTAAATTATCGGTATCGCCGCAAAAAGGCATGGCTGTTTATTTCGAGTATTTCTATGACGATCAAGCCTTAAATGAACTAACCTTACATGGCGGAGGCCCTGTAATTGTTGGGGATAAATGGGCGGCTACACAGTGGATGAGAAGGAAGAGTGTGAGATAAGGCTGGGACAAGGGACATACACCTTGTCCCTTATCTTTTTCTTTGCTAAATATAATATTACCTATTAGTAGACCAACAAAGGAGCCGGGACACTGTACCTGTCCCTCTGTCCCGCAAAAAAAATCTCCCCACATAAACAAAATCTATATATAATATTATTTAGGAAAGCGAAATATTAATTTTAACAAGAAAGAAGTGTAGGGATGGAGAAGGAGAAAAAATACCCGATTTATATTATTTTGTTTTTTGTTATGGTTGCCTGGGGCTTTAATGTCGTGGGGACAAAGGTGTTGGTGTCGGTTTTTCCACCTGTTACGATTACTTCTTTTAGAATATTTACAGCTGGGATTGCCGCGTTTATCATCCTAGCCTTTATTAAAAAGGTTCGTTTACCATCGAAAAGGGAGTTTAAGTTTATCTTGATTGCCGCAATTTTTAACGTTTTTGCGCATCAATACTTTTTATCGATGGGGTTAACAGTAGCATCAGCCACAAACGCTGGTCTTATTTTAGGGCTGAGCCCGCTCCTAACTACCCTTTTTGCATGGATGTTTTTAGGAAGTCGAATTACTACGATCCGAATGATTGGAATTACTTCAGGTTTACTGGGTGTCTTTTTTATTGTACTTAATAAAGGTAGTTTTAGCAGTATTTCAACCGGAGACATTTACGTGTTTTTATCCGTCGTGACGATTGCGATTAGCTTTATTATGATTAAAAAAGTATCTAACACCTTGGATCCACGATTAATGACAGCTTACATGCTAATCATCGGATCTGTTCTTTTATTCTTCCTTAGCCTCTTCTTGGAGCCAACAGGATTACAGCAAATGAGTCAAGAAACTGGTTTCATTTGGCTGCTATTCTTTGCATCTGCTGTTATTTCCACAGCATTAGGGCATATGTTTTATAACTATGGAATCGGAAAAGTTGGAGCAGCAGAAGCCTCTATCTTTACAAATCTAAATCCGTTCTTTGCTATCGTAGGTGGAGCAGTTTTCCTTAAAGAGATTATTACCATGAATCAAATAACAGGATTTATCTTTATCATAATCGGAGTCATACTCGCATCCGGAGCATATGAAGAAATCCAAAACAGTAGGAAACGAAAACAAGCTATGGCGGTGTAGTCCGGGACAGAGGGACAGGTACCTTGTCCCACCTTGCCAATACTTAAAGGGGAGTTGACACTTAATGTCCACTCCCCTTTTCGTTAACGTACACGCTGTATTACACTTTTGGAAATACCTGTGACTCTTGATAATTGTCTCAACGAAATACCCTTGAGATCTTTGAGGCTAGCGATGGCTTCATCTCGTTTTTCTTTTTCCATCTGTTGAAGTAGTGCAATATTGGTTACCCCTAGGTTTTTAAGAGTCGCACGCACCTCATGATCGGACAGTCTAGGTCTGACCTCATCGTCTAAGCATTCATCCTGATTAGGTTCACTCGTATATTGAATAAACAGTTCCATTGCGATTTTCAGATCGGGAGAGAATAAGTGGAGAACTTTCTTGGTATCAATCATATTCTCTCTACCAACATATTCGTTGATGCTTGTCCATTTACAATTGAACACATTATCTGCTAATCCTGCTTTTGTAGGGTTTTGATGGATATATCGGAGAACCTTAAGAAAAGAAGCTGTACTATCAACATTTTCACTCTTAAATCGCTCTTGAAACAAATGCCCACTTCGCTCATATTTCAAGTTGTACCAATATACATAGCTTGAACTGATTCTTTTTAACACTTCGGAGATGGATTCTTCGGTCTCTTGTAGCAAAAGGTGTACATGATTGTCCATTAGACAATAGCTATACAAATTGAATTTGCTTACATCTTTATATTTCTTCAGTGTTTCTAGAAACCTTTTTCTGTCTTGGTCATCTTCGAAAATCGTTTGTTTGTTGATTCCTCTTAACATAACATGATACACACCACTACTACTCTTTTTTCTTGCTTCCCTTGGCATAATAGAAGATCACCTCGAGGTTAGATTAATGGTTATTTTTAAAACAAGTTATTTTAATACATTGGGATTCAATTTGAATTTCATAAAAGGAGTTTTTAACAGAGTTATCTAGAAGAAACTTTGAGGGGGAAATTCTTGTTGAAGAAATGTACCTTGTTGCAATGCTTTATCTAATCTATTCATATGCCTATCATTTTTCTCACCTCCATGTTGGTAAGTATTATAGCTTATTTATATTATTATAGTCTACTGGGACACAGGGACAGGTACCTTGTTCCAGTAGAACTCTCCAAAAAAGACCGACACCGTGTGTCGATCTCCCTTATGGTTATAGCTGGGACAGTGTACCTGTCCCCCTGGTCCAAACAATTTACCCGCTCTGCTTGACAGGTTGGTTCGCATCCACTACCTTCAAGTGTCGGTTCATAGCTACATAGAGAACGACAGCACTGACAAATAATAGTCCGCTAGTAATGAAGAACACCGCCGAGAATCCGAAGTAGGCTGAGATCATCCCGCCCATGAAAGGTCCGATGATGTTTCCGAAGAATCGTAGACTTGTGTTATAGCCGAGCACCTCGCCTTGCATGGATATTGGGGCTTCTTGGCGAATGTATGCAATTCTAACTGGAACGATCCCTCCGATTGCAATACCCAGGAAGAATCGGATGATGGTAAGCTGCCAAATGTTCGTTACAAATGCACCTGGTAAGTACACGACCGCCGCGATGATTAGCAAGATAATTAACACCTTGATATAACCAATATTATCAGCTAGGCTACCCCATCTGCGAGACATCATCAGATTCCCAAGTCCCGCTGCTGAAAAGACTACTCCAGAGAAAAATGCGATATTTTCAGGTCCATGTAGTTCGCTCACGTATAGTGATAAGATTGGCTGAATGCTAAAGTGAGCTACTTGCACAAGAATCGAGATAAAGAGCACCGTTACTAACACAGGATTTCTCGCGATATGAGCAAGAACTTCTTTCCTTGTAAAACGTTTGCTTCTCTCTGCTTTACTACCAATCTTGTATTCTTTTGTGAGCGTTACTAAAACGGCAGAAATGAAGATAAATATAGCTACTGACTGAAAGGTTGCTGAAAATCCAATTGAATCAGCTAACACTCCACCGATCATCGGACCAAACAGAGCTCCTGTAATACTCCCGGTTTGCAGTGTCCCCATCACACGTCCGGCAATTTCTTTCGGCGTTTGGGTTGAAATATAGGCCTGTGATAAGGAAATAAATCCTGTACAAACACCCATGAATAGACGTAAGAAAAATAACTCCCCTACACTGTTAACAAAGCCCATTAAGAAAATCGAGATACCTAATAGTGTTGAAGTGAATATCAATATCCGCTTTCTTCCGTATTGATCTCCGAGTCTTCCCCAGATTGGAGAAAAAATAAATGCTGTTACAAAGGTAATTCCAAATGTCCACCCCGACCAATGCTGTACATAAGCAGGAGAAAAATCTCCGAACGTTTCAATGTATAACGATAGAAACGGTAATACCATCGTCATACTTCCGGCAATAAAGAAATTGGCAAACCACATGATATATAAATTTCTTTTTGCCATTTCCTTCTCTGTCATGTCACGCCACTTCTTTCTTCAAATAAATATTTCGCTACTCTAAATATTATGATACCGAAATAATTTAATGAAGGAAATAGCAAATTGGGACAGAGGGACAGGTACAGTGGTCCAAAACAGCCATTATTTAAGAGATAATTCTTCTCTAAAAATGGTTTAGGGACAAGGGACCTGTCCCCTTGTCCCTAATATAAAGGTAACTTAATTATCATAGTTGTGCCTACTTGAGGTGTGCTTTTGATTTTAAGTTTTCCATTCATTGTTTCGATGGTTCTTACGATGACCATTGACCCTAACCCAGTTCCCTTTTCTTTTGAGCTATAATAAGGTTCTCCAAAACGATATACCTGTTCTTGAGTCATCCCAATACCACTGTCTATAATTTTGATGATAAGATTGTTACCCTCTTTAAAAGAAATGATCCCAAGCTCTCCACCGTAAGGCATGGCCTCTATACTATTTTTAAATAAATTAAGAAGGCATTGCTTAAAATGTTGAACATTTCCCCTCGTGGTACCAGGGGTTATCTCTTCTGTGATCCTAATTGAATTAATGTTTGCTAATGGTTTTATGATTTCAATTACATTTTTGATTTCATAATCAACTGAAATATCCTCTATTTGCTCAGTGGCAGGCTTGGCAAAAGCTAAATATTCACTAATAATCTTTTCAGCACTTTTAAGCTCTCGATCAACATGTACAAGGTATTGGTCCTTTTCTTCAAGAGAAAGGGTAGGCTGTTTTAATAGATGGACATATCCTTTTACAACTGTTAAAGGATTGCGAACCTCATGCGAAATACTAGCAGCCAGCTGGCTAACGACCTCCATCTTTTCTAACTTTACAATTTGCGAGCGAATAGACAGTGAATCTTTTAAGAAACCAAAAATATAAATAGACATCACCACAACAATGGGTGGAAGAATAATAAAATAAAATACATAAGCTTGTGTTACTTTAAAAAAATCTGACATAGTAACTGCCAATACTGTTGAGACTATACCTAAAAATAAGGTCAGGAAAAAAGCAAAAGTCAGCTGATCTCTTCTATTAAATTTATTAAAACTAGGAGAACACAAAGCCGTAGCTAGAAAGATGACGATATAAACAATTAATGTTAATAAATTAAAACCATAAATGGCAAACCTAGCAGCTAACAAAATAATTAGCATTGCTAATCCAACTGGCCAACCTCCATACAAAGTAGCAAGTATGAACGGAATACTCCTTAGATCGTGAACACAATATTCATCAATATAAATTGGAAATTTCATACAAAGGATGATTGGAACACTCATACAAAAAGTCAGAATGGTTTTGGTATATTGCTTAAACACCTTCACATGGTCAATTAATACAAAATAGATTAGTATACTGACCAAAATGTAAAATAGGTTATCTAAGATATTATAATTGATATAAACAAAATCCATAGGGAGCTCCTCACAATCAATAAACCATAATATATTTATTATAGAGGAATAATTAACCAATTACTTTGATTATTTTATTAAATCTCTAATATTTTTTTAAAAGCTCTATCGACAACTATTCCAATAACTGTGTAGTCTCTAACTCCTCATTTAAAGGTTTTCGGATTTTCTTTATGGCGGAAAAAAACAAGACCGCCACCTCTGGTTCACATTGCATTTCGGGCTGAAATTTGCCTGCAGACCTTACAGATTCCCCATCATAGGAGACAGCCTGTCAATCCTTCTAATATGCGGGGGATTCTAATTCGGCTACAGTACTTAAAAAGGGTAAATTTACTGCGTGGATATTTAACCACTTAGATTGTATAACTGCGGGACACAAAAAAAATGGTGATCTTATGATCACCATCCTTATTAAAGCATTTTTTCCAAGAATTCTTTTGCTCTTTTACTTTTTGGTGCTGAAAAGAATTCACTCGGAGGAGCATCCTCAACAAGCACACCTTCGTCTAAGAACAAGACTCGATCTGCTACTTCTCGAGCAAAGCCCATTTCATGTGTAACGATGGCCATTGTCATTCCTGTATGAGCTAATGATTTCATAACCTCTAATACTTCCTTTACCATCTCAGGATCGAGTGCAGAGGTCGGTTCATCAAACAGAATTACCTGTGGTGACATCGCAAGGGCTCTTGCAATAGCAACACGCTGCTTTTGCCCACCAGATAATCGAACGGGATATTCATCTGCTTTCTCAGACAAGCCTACTTTTTTCAGTAGGTCACGTCCGATCGTTTCTACCTCTGATTTACCAAGTCCCTTAACGTTTATTGGAGCATACATAATATTTTCTAGTACCGTCATATGAGGAAATAGATGAAAATGTTGAAATACCATCCCTACATTTTGGCGAACAGTCATTATATCGGTTTTGGCGTTTGTAACTTCTTGGTCCCCAATCCACACCTGTCCACTTGTTGGAACCTCTAATAAGTTCATGCAACGGAGTAGAGTAGATTTACCTGAACCAGATGGACCGACAATTGCTACAACGTCACCTTGGTTTATTTTCGTTGAAATTCCTTTCAATACCTCTAGCTTCCCAAAAGATTTATGTAAACCTTCTATTTTAATCACTTTGTCTCATCCTCCTCTCAACAAGCTTTCCTATAATTGTCAAAACAACAACTAAGAGGTAGTAGATGAGACCAACAAAAAGCATCGGCTCAAAATAAGCATACTTTTGTCCACCGACAATATAGGCTCTCCGCATAATATCGGCTGTTCCTATTACGGAGACGATAGCAGACTCCTTTGTCAGTGTAATAAATTCATTCATGAGTGCTGGAAGTATATTTTTAAATGCTTGCGGCATCACAATATCCCACATCATTTTTTTGTATGGAACACCTAATGCCATTGCAGCTTCTCTTTGGCCTTTATCAACCGCTTGAATACCAGCACGAATAACCTCTGATATATAAGCACCAGAATTTAACGCAAAAGCAGCGACAGCAGCCACATATGCAGGGATATTATAGCCAATAATTTGTGGTAATCCGAAGTATATAATCATTAGCTGTAAAATTAACGGCGTACCCCTGAATATTGAAGTATAGGCATCAGCAAACCAATGCAATGCCTTTACACGACCAATTTTAAATAAAGCTAAAATAACCCCTATGATAAATCCAAGTAAAGCCGCAAGTGCAACGATACTTAAAGTGACCCATATCCCTTGTAATATGTAAGGGATAGAGGGCACGAGATTTTGACCAAAATTTAAATTCATGCCCTAATCCATTCCCTTCTAGTATACTTACTCTTCTCCACCAAACCATTTAAGAATTAGCTTATCAAGCTCACCATTTTCTTTCATTTCATTTAATACCCGGTTGAACTCATCAGTTAATTCACTATCTTTAGGAAATGCAATAGCCGATCCTGCTGCTTCTCCTGTTTCCTCAATTGCGAATCCAACTAAATCTGGATTATTCTTAAAGTGACCGGCAGCAACTGTATCCTCAATGATTGCAGCGTCAAAACGTCCAGCTAAAATTTCTTGAACTAATTCTGGTACACGGTTACGCGTCTCAATCGTAATATCAACTGTTTCTTTAATCTTTTCCGCTTCGCCTTCTTGAATAGAGCCTGTTTGTACCCCAACAGTCTTACCAGCTAAGTCTTCAATTGATTCAATGCCAGATGCTTTTTCTGAAACAATTAGATGTTTAGCCGTAAAATATACATCTGAGAAATCTGCGTTTTCCATACGATCAGGTGTTGGTGTCATTCCTGCTAAAATAAAATCACCTTTTTCAGAATTCATGGCTGTGATTAAAGTTGTAAAATCCATATCGACAATATCAAGCTCATATCCAAGTTCTTCAGTAATGTATCTCGCAATATCTACATCAAACCCAACAATTTCATTTCCCTTTTCAGTATCAATGAACTCATATGGCGGATAGTCAGCAGATGTTAGCATAACTAATTTTTTTGCTTCGCCACCATTTCCGTTTTCGTTTGCACCGCCACAAGCTGCCAGAATCCCTGCCATTAATACTGACATAATAATTCCCATAAATATTTTCTTTACATTCATCTTATTTCCCCCTTAAATACTGTGATTTTTATGAGCATATTAATACTAATATGAATTACCAAAAATTGTATGACAAGTATTAATATAAGTTGTATAAATATACAATAATATGTATTTTAACACAAGTTAATTTTTACGCAATAGACTTACTAATTTTTTATAGTTATTTCAAAAATAATTTTCTCGAGTTGATAGGATCAAGCAATCCAATCCCCATTAAGCTAAAAAGAAAAACGACTTGCTGTGATGAGCAAGCCGTTTTCCTATATGGTTGGGACAGAGGGACAGGTACAGTGTCCCGGTTATTTCGATTAGAATACAGATGGTAGGTCATTTCATGGCGAGCATAAAGAAGAGGATTAAATCCCACACACTTCCATAAATTGGTTGGGATTTCTACACCATTACCTAACTATCACTAACACTTAAGCAATCCAGCGCTCTCTTCGCATTCACACGCGCTTCCTCTACTGACTCTGCAATTGATAGTGTGACGGCAATTCTTCGGCCTACTTTCGTTACAGGTTTTCCAAAAATACGCACTTGAGTATTCGATACTGCCAAAGCTTGGTCTACTCCTTCAATCGTATAATTTTCTAACTCCTCTGTTGCTTTTAACGGTCGGCTCGCTCCAGGTGTAACAAGAGTAATTTCTGGAATTGGAAAACCTAGAATAGCTCTCATATGTAGCGCAAACTCTGATAAATTTTGCGTAACAAGGGTAACTAAACCTGTATCATGTGGACGAGGAGAAACCTCACTGAAGTACACTTTATCTCCTGACAGGAAAAGCTCCACTCCAAATAAGCCAAACCCTCCAAGTTCATCAGTAATAGCTTTAGCAACTTTTTGAGCTTCAATAATTTGCTGTTCAGTCATATCATGAGGCTGCCAAGATTCAATATAATCGCCTTCCTTTTGAATATGGCCAATCGGTGAACAGAACATAGTCCCATTAACAGCCCTAACAGTAAGAAGTGTAATTTCTGAGTCAAACGTGATGAACTCTTCAATAATCACTCTTCCGTTTTGCACTCTTCCACCTTCCATGGCAATCTGCCAGCACTGATTCAGATCATCTGAAGTGCGACAAACACTTTGGCCTTTTCCAGATGAACTCATCAGCGGCTTCACCACACAAGGAAACCCAATTTCATGTGCCCCTGCTACGAACTCCTCATATGTATCAGCAAATTTATAATTAGCCGTTGGAAGTCCTAGCTCTTCAGCGGCTAATCTTCTAATACCTTCACGATCCATAGTTAATTTTGCTGCCCTAGCCGTCGGGATAACATGAAACCCTTCTTCTTCAAGCTTAATCAACTCAACTGTGGCAATTGCCTCAATCTCCGGAACAATTAAATCCGGCATTTCCTGCTCCACTACCGCTCTCAACGCTAACGGATCTAACATATCAACTACATAGCTTTTATGAGCAACCTGCATAGCTGGTGCATGTTCATAGCGATCAACAGCAACCGTCTCAACACCCAGACGTTGTGCTTCAATGATTACTTCCTTCCCTAATTCTCCAGATCCTAGCAATAACACCTTTTTCGGCTTAAACATACGATCCCCTACCCTCTCAATAGCTTTACTTTTAACACCATTATAAACGAACTATAGTAATTTAAAAACTAAAAATTGTTCGTGTTTTATATTTATATTCAATGTTAAATACCTAACCACACCTAACATCATTCTTTTATCACGAACGGGACAGAGGGACAGGTTTAGTGTCCCACTCTAATTAGAAAGCGAATATTACAATCATTTTCATATGCCTTTATACATACACTAATAGAATTATGGGACAAGGTACCTGTCCCCTTGTCCCTGTGTTATAATAGTGTGAATATTCCCAATACATCTGGAGGAACTAAAATGAAGTTTACTGAGAAAGAACTTGAGATATTAGAGATTCTTGAAAAGGATAGTCGGTTACCGGTTGATACGATTGCTAAGATGGTTGAGCTTGAATCTGATACGGTAACTACTATTATAAAAAGGTTTGAAGATTTAAAGATTGTGGTCGCCTATAATACACAAATTAACTGGCGTAAAATAGATCGTCCTGAAGTTGTTTCTGCCATGATTGATGTGAAGGTATCACCAAAGCGTGATGTTGGTTTTGATGAAATTGCTGAAAGAATTTATCGTTTTCCTGAGGTGAAATCTGTTTATCTGATGTCTGGGGCTTATGATTTGTCAGTAGTGGTTGAAGGTCACTCATTATCACAGGTGGGGAGCTTTGTGTCTGAGAGGCTTTCTACTTTAGATTCGGTCCTTTCCACTACCACACATTTTGTGATGAAAAAGTATAAGCATGATGGTGTTATTTTTGATGATCACGATAAAGACAAACGAATTGTGGTATCCCCATAATGAGTAACTCTAGTCAATTTCTATCAAAAACAGTGACAGACATGAAGCCTTCTGGGATTCGTCGTTTTTTTGAGCTGGCTTCTACTATGGAGGGAGTCATTTCACTTGGTGTGGGAGAACCTGACTTTGTAACATCCTGGTCCGTTCGTGAGGCTTGCATTTTATCACTGGAACAAGGTCACACCTCCTATACTGCCAACGCCGGTTTAATTGAGTTGAGGAGAGAAATCTCTACGTATTTACAAGATTCATTTTTGGTTAGCTACTCACCCGATTCAGAAATTATGGTAACGGTCGGCGCAAGCCAAGCACTGGACCTTGCCCTACGTGCGGTTATTAATCCAGGTGATGAAATTATTATTGTAGAGCCTACTTTTGTATCATATGGTCCACTGGTTACATTGGCAGGTGGAGTTCCAGTCACCATTCAAACCACCTATGAAAATGGTTTTAAGCTAAAGCCTGAACAAATCGAAGAAGTTATTTCTGATCGAACAAAGGCGATTTTAATTTGCTCTCCAAGTAATCCAACAGGGAGTGTTTTAACGAAGGCTGAGCTTGTTGAGATTAGTGAAGTTGTGAAAAGATATAACCTATTAGTCATTTCAGATGAAATTTATGCGGAGCTATCTTATGACGAGGCTTATACTAGCTTTGCAAGTATAGAGGAAATGTATGAACGGACAATCTTGGTTTCTGGATTTTCAAAAGGCTTTGCAATGACAGGCTGGCGATTAGGTTATGTTGCAGCACCGAAAGAAATCCTTCAAGCCATGCTAAAAATCCACCAATATACCATGATGTGTGCACCAACGATGGCGCAACACGCTGCGATTGAGGCTCTAAAAGGCGGAAAACAAGATGTCCAGAATATGAAGAAAAGCTACCGTCAGCGAAGAAACTATATCGTGCATTCACTAAACGAAATTGGTTTGCCTTGTCATATGCCAGGTGGTGCTTTCTATGCTTTCCCATCAATCCAAAGCACAGGCCTAACCTCAGAAGAATTTGCAGAGCAACTTCTAATGGCAGAAAAGGTCGCGGTCGTACCGGGAAGTGTATTCGGGGTTAGTGGTGAAGGATATATCCGCTGTTCCTATGCAGCTTCCATGGAAAGTCTGCAAGAAGTAATCAAGAGGATGCGCAGGTTCATGGAGAGGTTTGGGACGTAGGTCCCATGTTGGGACAGAGGGACAGGTACCTTGTCCCAAATGTACTGTTCAACATTAGCTAATTTACTATATTAATTGATGAACAAATGATTATGTTGTTGGCACCTTTACGCCAACCTGAAAAACCCAACACACTTTGTCGTGCTGGGTTTTTAACCGTTTAAGTAAAACGATCCCAATTACACCTTTCAATCATGCAAATTTAAATCGATTGAGATATCCCTGTTTTTTATAATGTCTATGATAATTTCATGATAGGACGTCGGCGAAAGCTGCATTCCGATTTGGTAGAGAGGAAGTTCGTTTAATAATAAGGAAGTCTCGCTTTTCCCTAAATCTATTAGACTAAACGATTCTGTGTCATGCCTTGTAATTAAATAATACTTTCTAACACCATCATCATCTGTAATTAAAATGTCTCCAACGGTGGGTTTCGCCATCCCGTCATATGCGTAAATAAACTCCATTCATCTCACCTCTTTTTCCCTCTAAAACTTCATTTCCAATTAATAGATTAAGTATAACTACCAGTTTGGACAAAAAATTCAGAAATTATACCGGGACATAGGGACAGGTACACTGTCCCAGACAATTTGCTAATCCCCTCAACCTGGGCAAATTGATAGATTTGATTTCTTCAAGACAAACTATTAATTTATCAAATCGCAGAAACACTAAATGATTCCTGAAGAATGCTTTGCATTAAATTACTGAAAATTGAAAGGAACATTAAAGATAATAGACAGGAATGAATTTGGGACAAGGTACCTGTCCCACCCATGATTATCCAACATCTAAATCGGGTACAGTATACAATCTGATTCTTGTTAATACTGTATAGTACTTACTTAAATTGGAGGTAATTGGATGAGTGGACAAACTGGATCAATTGTACAACGATCCTTAGACGCGTTAATGAAGGACGAATCATTTCTGAGGGATTTACAGGATGAGGCTAGGCAAAAGGCTTTTACATCTTTGGTGGCTATCCTTTCTACACCCAATCATGTGCATAAGTCTTTTTTGAGAATACCGTTAGAGGATGGAAAGGTTGTGAGAATTCCTTCTTATCGAGTTCAGCATAATAATGCGCTGGGGCCTTATAAGGGGGGAATTCGTTTTCATGAATCGGTGAATGAGGATGAAGTGATTAATCTCGCAACATTAATGACGTTAAAAAATGCCCTACATGATGTTCCTTTTGGTGGTGGTAAAGGGGGCGTGGTGATCAATCCTAGGACGTTCTCCGTGAAAGAATTACATCAAATCTGTAAAAAATATGTGCAGTATTTTAGCGATGTACTTGGGCCTGATAAGGATATTCCAGCACCTGATGTTGGTTCCGGCGAACGAGAAATGGATTGGATGATGGCCGAGTACAAAAGTATTCGACCTGGTGAGCCTTATAGAGGTAGCTTTACAGGGAAAAGTGTAATCAATGGAGGTTCACTGGGACGAAGAGAATCAACAGGTAAAGGAGTTTACTTTTCTTTACGTTATATGCTTCATGATTTTATAAAAAATCAATCTACCCTATTAAACAATACAAACAATGCTTTTGCTAAAACCGCATTAAGCTATGCCGACCGACCTCTTACACTAGCTGTACAAGGGTTTGGTAATGTTGGTTCCGTTGCGGCACTCGAAGCTTATCACTGTACCCTTTTACAAAATAAAGTAGTGGCCGTTAGTGATCGAAATGTCACCTTATTCAAATCTAGTGGTTTAGACATTCCTGCACTTATAAAATTCACTTCTGAGAATAATGGGGATTTACCAACTACCGAAGAACAGTTAACAGAAGCTGGCGTAAGTGCTGAAATTCGTGACCGCGAGGATGTTCTTTATCTAGATGTAGATGTTATGATTCTTGCTGCATTAGAGGATCAAATTCATAAGGATAATATGGAAAAAGTAAAGGCAAGATTAATTGTAGAAGGTGCAAATGCTCCTGTTACGAGTGAAGCAGATGAATACTTAAGTGATAACGGCGTAATTATCATCCCAGATATTCTAGCAAATGCTGGTGGAGTGATCGTTTCTTACTTTGAATGGCTACAAGGTCGTGAAACGCAGTTTTATAGCGAGGAAGAAGTATTCAAACTTCTAGTCGACAAAATGAAATCCACAATGGACACCATCCTCCCTCAGTTCTTTGGTGATCCATTCCCGCTTCGACAGAACTGTTACATTCACTCTGTGGTGAAGCTATCCACCATTTTATATCGTCAAGGGAAATTGTATTAACCTATTTTTGCATAACAAAAAGAAGTAAACGATGGTCGTTTACTTCTTTTTGTTTTGGGACAGAGGGACAGGCACCTTGTCCCACTCTATGCTGGAATGGTTATTGTGAAACTGGTGCCCTTCTCCTTTTCACTTTTTACTTCTATTTTACCTTTAAGCTTGTTAACGGTGGTATAAACCATTACCATACCAAGGCCTGTACCTTCTTCTTTTGTCGAATAATAAGGCTTTCCTACTCGAGAGATTTCCTCTTCTGTCATTCCGATTCCATTGTCAGCAATATTGATTTTAATCTCATGCTTTTGTTCCGACACATGAATGGATAGGGTACCGCCGTTTACCTTCATTGCTTCAATTCCATTTTTATATAGATTAATCAAGCACTGACGCAATTGATTTTGGTCATACTTAATATATAAGGAGTTAGAAAACTGACACTCTAAGTCTACTTGATGATAGTTAGCATATGGTTTCATTACGTTATTCACATAATCGATTTCCTCTTTCAAATTAGAGAACACCATATTTTCAGCCTGTGGCTTGGCAAAAGAGAGAAAGTCACTAACGATCTTCTCTGCCCGTTTTAATTCTTCTAACGAATAGGTTATATACTGCTTTTCCTCTTTGTTAATCGTCTTCGATTCATTTAAAAGCTGAAGAAAACCACTCGTAACAGTCAGTGGATTTCTGATTTCATGCGAAACACTAGCAGATAACTCGCTGATCAGGTTTAATCTTTCTGATTCCATATATCTTTCACGATTTTTAACATTCATGATGATTTTTTCAATTAATATTGTGATCACGATCGTTCCAGTTACATGAATCGTCAGTACATTCGCCGTTATGAGCCAATAATTTTTATCTAGCGACCCGTAGAACATACTTAAATTGATCAGGTAGAGAACCATGGTCCCAAAAGAAGCAAGTGCTGCTATGATTACACGTCTATCTGAAAGTTGCGTTAAAAACTTTTTACTCCATACCGGTACTAAAAGTAGAATAACCGTTGAGAATAAGAAAGAAAGAAAAACACCTTCACCACCAATAATAAACCGATAGACGTTTAAAATAATGTATAGTGGAATGGCTGTTTTAAACCCTCCATAAAGTGAAGCAATAATAAACGGTATATATCGCAAATCATAAATGGCACCCAATTCCAATCGAATCGGAAAGGTCATACAAAGCACCATTGAGATGCCGGATAACAATAGAATGATTTTATGACTATAAAAATTTAATTTATTATCAAAAAAAATTAGGTACATGACGACCGGAAAAAGTAAAAAAAGAAAATTTATAAGTAAAGTCTCAGTCAAGATAAACGCCCTTTCGTTGCTGTTACAAATGATGAAATTGCTCTTAGTAAATTATACCTCATTATATTCTCTTATAATATTAGAAATCTTATACAGTGGGACAAGGTACCTGTCCCCATGTCCCTTGTACTCCATCATAAAAGTCCTTATACTCTATATATCTATGAACATACGGAAAGGAAGAGCAAAATGGCTGTTGCGTCCACAAATAAAGTACTACCAACAGGACGGGTTGATACGAAAACAACGTATAACATCCTATTCATCTTAAGTATTTGTCACTTGTTAAATGACACCTTACAATCGGTCGTTCCTGCTATGTTTCCGATCTTTGCAAAATCAATGGGGTTAACATTTACTCAACTCGGATTGATTGCATTTTCCATGAATATCGTGTCTTCTGTGATGCAACCGGCCGTTGGTTGGTACACTGATAAACGTCCTATTCCATTTGCGCTTCCAATTGGGTTAACTTTTAGTATGATTGGGATCTTAGGGTTAGCTTTGGCTCCTTCGTTCGAAATGATCCTAATGTGCACCATTATTATTGGACTTGGCTCAGCCATCTTTCACCCTGAGGGATCTCGCGTTACCCATATGGCAGCTGGAAACAGAAGAGGCTTGGCACAATCTATCTATCAAGTTGGTGGAAATTCAGGTCAGGCTTTGGCACCTATCATTACCGCATTGATTCTTGTTCCGCTTGGCCAATTTGGTGCGATTTGGTTCACACTAGTCGCAGCTAGTGCGGTCATTCTTTTACTGTATATCGCAAAATGGTATTCACAGAACTTGCGTGTTCAATCTACTTTTAAAAAAGTAATCACAGTTCCACAAACCGAAAAGCACTCTATCTCTAAAGCTATTAAACTTGCATTACTCATCCTCATTTTGATCGTGTTTGCTCGCTCATGGTATGGAAGTGCAATCTCAAACTTTTACACATTTTACACGATGGAATCCTATGGTGTAACGATTGCCCAATCACAAATCTATATTTTTGTGTTCTTACTGTTCGGTGCTGCAGGTACATTTTTCGGAGGTCCATTGGCCGATCGATTTGGCCGAAGAAAAATGATATTCCTTTCTTTAGTAGGAGTTGCACCACTTGCAATCATTTTACCCTTTGTAGGCCCAACTCTAGCCTTTATCGTTTTAGGTATTATAGGGTTTATTTTGCTGTCAAGCTTCTCGGTTACGGTGGTTTATGCACAGGAATTACTTCCAGGAAAAATTGGGACGATGTCCGGTTTGATTGTAGGTCTTGCTTTTGGGATGGGAGCAATTGGATCTGTCGCACTCGGCGTATTAATTGATGCAATAGGGCTAACCACAACGATGGTGGCGGTCTCGTTTCTTCCGTTATTAGGCTTACTCACGCTTCTACTTCCAACCGATCAACAGTTGAAAGAGTGGAGTCAGGAATAAAATAAAGGGGGCATGAGTTCATTTAGATGAACTCATGCCTTTTTATGTTCTTGCGTAGAGCTCTAACGGAAGCTTATCGGGATCTTCAAAAAAAGTGAACTTCTTTCCGGTCAGTTCATCTATTCTAATTGGTTCCACTGCGATACCCTGTGATTCAAGTTCCCTCGCTGCCTCTTCAATATTTTCGACTTCAAAAGCTAGGTGACGAAGACCAGTTGCTTCTGGGTAACTAGGTCTTTGGGGAGGACTACTAAAAGAAAATAACTCAATCTGTGTGTGGTGTCCTACTTTAAGATCCAACTTATAAGAATCACGTTCCGCTCGATATGTTTCTTTTAAAATTGTTAACCCCAGCTTTTTCACATAAAAGTCTTTTGATTTATGGTAATCGGAGCAAATAATTGCAACATGATGGATTTTTGTTAGTTTCATTGGAAAATGTTCCTGCCTTTTTTTGAGTTTGTTATCTTGGATATTACCACATCCCCTACTTACTTTAATAATCTTTAAACCGGTTGATTCATTAGCATTAGATTCGGCAATGAATCAAATCCTTTTTGCAAATGTATTTGTTTCTTCTAGGTGGTGCTTGTTAGTAAAAAGGGGGGCGTATGGTTGAACGAAATGTAGTAGAGATTATGTAACAGGAGTAAGACTAGCAATGACAATTTTGTTCGTGCTGTTTTTTTGTTTTATAGATTAAATTTGGGACAAGGTACCTGTCCCAACATTTACCAAAATATAGGTCGTATTATGCATAACAACTCTCCTCCCTCATATCGTGTAGTAATAGCGATTTTTAGGGGGAAGACATGAAAAAGCTTACTGGGGCATTTATTGTGTTGATGAGTCTTTTCTTAGGAACTAGCATGATTGAGGCTGAGACTGGAAATCAGCTGATTATTATTAATAAAGGGACAAATCAGCTTGCATTTTTTGAAAATGGAAAGCATGTTGCCACGTTTAGAGTGGCAACTGGGAGAAGCCAGAGTTATACCCCTGAAGGGACGTTTCAAATTGTTAATAAGATAAAGAATCGCCCGTATTATAAAGAGAATATTCCTGGTGGGCATCCGAATAATCCGTTAGGTGACCGTTGGCTAGGGCTTGATGCCCGCGGGACTTATGGAACTACTTATGCCATTCATGGCAATAGTAATCCTGCATCAATCGGTACGTATGCGAGTGCAGGATGCGTTAGAATGTTTGATGATGATGTTCGTTGGTTATTTGACCGAGTTGATCTGTATGCCACTGTTGTCATTACCAATACGTCCCAATCCTTCGAAGCGATTGCGGTATCAAAAAACTATACACCCTACAGTAAGCTAAAATCGGTTTCTGTTGATCAAAAAAGTCCTCAGCCTCTTCAGACAAATATCGTTGTATCTGCCAAAGCTAATCTAAAATCAACTTATCGTTTTCTAGTTCAAGACGGTGGTGAATGGAAAACGGTTCAGGATTTTTCAACGTCCTCCTCTTTTACTTGGAAGCCTGAGAAAGCAGGGTCTTATAAAATTAAAGTCCAAGCAAAAAGTACTTCTTCAGATAAAGCTTTTGATGATGAAAAAGTAATTACTTATGATGTTTATACTCCAGCTTCCATTGAAACATTTGATTCTGAAAAAGAAGGCCCCCTTCCTAATCATAGTGAAATTGCATTTTCCACCACAACAAATAGTGATACAGAGAACCTCGTCCAATACTCTTTATATAACGGCAGTGAATGGACTGTTCTAAAGGATTATTCAGATGAAGGATTGTATAATTGGAAGCCAGAAAATGCTGGTACCTACAAAATTAGAACGCGGGTAAAGCATTCCCTTTCACAGCAAGATTTTGATGAAGAACAAGAACTGGAATATACGATCTTTGAACCAGCTACTTTAACCTCTTTGAATGCGGATGTTACTAGTCCTCAGCCCATTCATTCTTCTATCATAGTAAAAGCTGAATCCAAAGACGATTCTACCAATCTGTTTAAATTTCAGGTTTTCGAAAAAGGAAGTTGGAATACGGTTCAGGAATATTCCACTAAGTCTAGCCTTAATTGGAATCCAAATAAAGCTGGTGACTATCAAGTAAAGGTTCTCGTCAAGCACACATTAAGTAAGGAAGATTTTGATTCAGAAAAAGTAGTAGACTTCACCATATATGAGCCCGCTACCGTAGGTGATCTTACAACGAATGTTAAGGGCATCCAATTAGTAAAAAGTAAAGTTGAATTATCTGCAACTAAAGCTGAAGATGTGGAGTATCAGTTCTCTGTTTTTGACGGAAACGATTGGAAGGTGTTACAAAGCTATTCTACCTCCCATGAGTTAGAGTGGTCTCCTTCATCTCCAGGGATATATAAGGTGAAAATTGAAGTGAAGCACAACCTATCAGTAGATGAATATGATGATCTTCGCGAGGTTTCCTATATATTCTATAACTCAACTATGAATCAAGCAGTGTTACCTTCTTCAGTGCAGGTCGGTAGAAGAGGTCCGTTTCTTGTAAAAAAGACTGCGATTTAAACTTGTTGCCGTTATACCTTTTCGGGTTTATAACGGCTACTTATTGTGCTCAAATACAAAAGGTACCAATTGCAGAAATGGGTATTTTTTACTATACTAATCATAGTAACTATCCTTGAAATGACATGTGAGTGATGTAAGTGAAGAATTTCCCCTTTCCTAAATTAGGAACGCAATTATACTTAATGACTACTATTCTTCTTAGCTTTATTTTGCTATATAATCACTTTACTTTACCAAAACTTCTACCAGCCTCTCATTTTATATTTTTTCTATTAGTAATTATCGCGATCGCCCTTTTGAATTATTATATTGTCTTCCTTCCCCCTTTAGGGAATAGTCTTTCGATGGATTCTGCTATATATCTAGCAATAATCTTTATTTACGGAATCGACATGGCTCTTACTATCTTATTTTTTAGTAGTGTTGTTGATGCTGTAATCAGACACAAAACGGCTCTATGGAAGCATTTGTTTAATTTTTCAACCTATGCATTAACGATCGCTGTTGCTTATTTTGCGTATACCCGTTCGGGTGGAACTGTTGGTCTTTTTGATTTAGCAAATACCCATTCCTACTTTATCACTTTACTCTCTTACTTCCTTTGCAATGTATTACTTGTGGGCTTGTACTTTTTAATAGCGACTGGGGACCGAACCTTCTCAATTGCAAAGTCACTTATTAAGGATGGGTATTCAACCTACTTGGTCACTCTAGCATTAGCCCTAATTTTAACCATTCTACTAGGTGCCTCACCTATTCCCGGGCTAGTAATTTTTACGTGTGTAATCGTTTCTTTATCGCTTGGGTTCAGAGAATATAAATTTCTGGTGGATAATGTGACGAATGATAAAATATACCGAGAGCAAATCTTAAATTCCCTTCCGATTGGGATTATTACGTTGGATCAATATAAAGAGTCTCTCACTTTAAATACGTTTGCAAAAAAGCTTTTAAACATGGACGAGCGTGAGGTTTATAAAGCTATCAAGAAACAAAAACAGCCTACTAATCATAGCTTTTGGGAGTTTCTAGCTTCCGAAGAAATAAACACGAATGTAAAACTACCCTTTCTAGATGATCAGCAGTCTTATCAATTGCTAGCTTCACAAGCAAAGCTGTTGAATCATCAGGAAGATCATATTGGAAAAATTCTTTATTTTATTGATATTACAGATGTTGATTATCTACAAAAAAGAATTCATCAATCTGAAAAACTTGCACTACTTGGTGAGTTATCAGCTGGTGCAGCCCATGAAATTCGCAATCCTTTGACTGTCATAAAAGGGTTTATCACACTAGCTAATGAGGAGTTAAATGAAGCCGATCGAGAGAAGTATCATATTGCCTTACTACTAAAGGAATTTGATAGAATCAACTCTATTATCGAAGAAATGCTACTGATTGCAAAGCCAGGAGCGCCAATGATTACAGAAACTTATTTACAAGATCTTCTTGAAGAAATTGTTCCTCTCGTAAAAGAATCTGCTCCATCTCAGGATCTAACTTTCATGATTGACTTGGATCGAACACCTTTACATGTAGATGCAAAGCAAATAACTCAAGTGATTTATAACTTAATTCGAAATAGCAGTGAAGCCATAGGTCACACCGGAACCATCAGAATCTACTCTGAGGTCGATTCACATTTCTATCATCTATATATTGAGGATACTGGTTCGGGAATCCCTGAGAATCTACAAAAGAACATTTTTGATCCATTTTTAACCGCAAAAGAGACGGGTACAGGCTTGGGCTTGACTATTGTTCAGCGAATTATCGAAAATCACCAGGGAGAAATTAAGCTTCATTCAAGTTCAGAAAATGGAACAACTTTTGTAATCACGTTGCCGTTGAGTAGGGACACGGGGACAGGTACCTTGTCCCAATGAGGCATGAATTGATAATTGAGTACCTTAAATTCTAAGGTACTCTTTTTTGATTTTATTTGGTTTATATCTAAGACAATCGAGGAAAGTAAGGTAGTTGGTAAGGGCCTTAGGTAACCTTGGTAGATAACTTTTCTTTACTGTCTAAAGCATGCTTTACTCATCCCCAGTTATCCCGCATTGTTTTCACCCCTCTCGCCCCCTAAAACACTCTATAATTACCGAAAACTCCTCTGAAACTGCAATTGAAATCAAATTTTTCCATACCAAAAGTCCACACCAACTACCCTTCTGGGACAAGGTACCTGTCCCCGTGTCCCGATTTGAGGTATAATAAGGGAATGGATTTTTTTTGAACTTATTGAATTTTGAAATCGGATAAGGAACGTGGTGATTAGTGTGCTTCAGAGTGATTTAGTGAAAGAGCAGCTCCACTATTGTGCGAATGAGATAAAGGGTGAGTTGAGTCCTGATATTGATTACGATCGGGATAAGATGAAGAAAGGCTTGAATTTATATCGCCAGGGCCGTGTGTATAATGCGGTGATGGAGGAACGGTATATTGAGGGAAAGGTGCAAGAGGAAGAAGTGTACGATGTCACACTGGACTTGGACGTTTTTGCATTGAGTCATTGTTCGTGTTCGGTTAATGGTATTTGTCGTCATAAGTTGGCTGTGTTTTTTTATGCTTATGCGATGGTTGATCGTGTTGGTGTGTTCTTTCAGGAGTGGAAAGAGAATAAAAAGGTAACCCCTCTTACGAATAGGTCTAAAGGACTAGCAAATGAGGAAGAAGAGAAAAAAGAGTATGGTGAGTCGGTAGGAAGCTGGTATTCGTTTTATAAGAAGCAATACCATGTATATAAAGAAAAAGAAAAGAATAACCGGTTCTCGTTTAATGCGATGTTTCAGTTTGAGTCGTTGTATAAGAACTTTTTTAATCAGTTACGATTGAAAGCACCGGTGACTCCGTTTTTTAAGGAGTTGTATACGGTTCATGCTGCTAGCTATACGATGCAACGGCTTGTAGAGGAGTCAGAGCAATCTAGGTTATCACTTAGTAGTAAGGATAATTATGTGTATCCTTATGTGAATCAGCTACTTGATATTATTCATGAACGTTTGGTTGATATCAAAAAGCTTGCATTTCCTTTAGTATCCGATGGACTTTTATTAGAAACGAAAGAAACCATCAGTCAGCTTCTTTTTTGCGGAAACGAATATCAATATGAGCGGTTAATGGCTTATTTTATAACTTGGAATACCTTATTAAATCGTAAAGAATGGATTTTGGAAGAGGAAACTTCTCTCCTTAAAAAGCAGGAAGACTTTATTGCTAGAAAGCAGTCGCAGGCTGTAGACTGTCAATTTGCTTTGACTCATCTTGCCTATCTTCAAAAACAGGATCAAAAAGCAGTGGATTTATTACATAAAATTCAAGGTAATTATATAAAGTTCTGTTATTTTTGGGCAGGTACGTTAGGTAATTCAAAGGAATTTCATCGGCAGAAAGTTTGGTTATCACACTCTTTACAATTATTAAAAGATTATAACCAAACGATGGTCGATTACCATTCGAAGCGAAATTTAACTCGTCAGTTTTTACCGATTTTTGCTGAACATACACACCAGAATAAAGAATCTAGACTGTACGTGGATGCGATGAGATCACTTCTTCCTTACAGTTATATGGAATATAATGACTTCCTTTTACATGAAGAAGATTATCAAACGTGGGCTGATTTACAGATGCTTGTTGGTTTTGATATCTCCGAGCATGGTCGTGAACTTCTTAAGCAAATTGAACAAGCCGATCGTCAGGTGTTAGTTCCACTCTATCATCGTGCTGTAAATGATGCGATTAAGCAAAAAACCAGACCTGCTTATAAGCTTGCTGTTCGCTACTTAAAAAAGCTTCGCACCCATTATCGTCAGTTAAAGCAGCTTGATCGTTGGGATCAATTTATTGGTAAATTAGCACATGAACATAAACGACTTCGTGCATTGCAAGAGGAATTAGAGAAAGGAAAGCTGCTCCATGATCGAGATTAAACCATTGATTGGGAAAGCTGAATATATAGAATCTAAGGGAATCTTTATTTGGGTTGAAAACGAACAAGGTCGTGACCTCAGTGTTGATGAGTGGAAGGACGCTGCCTTTGCCCGTCATGAGGCTAGCTTTTACGGCACTTTTGTAAAAAAGCTTGAATGGAAAAGGTATGAAGGAATTCTTCTTTCACCCTGGATGGCTTTAGATTATTTTTCACAACCATATTACAACTCCCTTATTCCACTCTCATGGGAAGATCAAGCTACACAATTCAAGAGCGTTGCAAGCTCACTAATGGACGCTATTCTTCATGGAGACTTTATGCCAGATTTTGAGGAATGGAAGATTGGAAATATCGGTTGGAAGCATACCAACCTCACACTTTTGGATACGGAAAGACAGTGGTTTAGCGCGGCTATTCAGGAATATATCGAATCAGATGAGGAGCTCCGGTCATTATGGAAAGAGCTTCAATCGAGGTATCCACTTTTAAGAAGAAGTGGCGTAGCCGTTGATGAAGAGGATTGGCTGTTGAAAATTGGCTGGAAGGAAGATTCGTCTAGGTTCCGAGTGGGCTTACAGCTAGAAGAGCCGATCGAGGAGGGCGAAGACTGGAAGCTATCTGTAATCTTACGAGATAAAGAAGCTCCTGATGAAATTCTCCTAGCCAATGAGGTTCGTGAGTTATATGAAGAAGATACACAAGCTATTGATAAATCAATTGAGCGGATCACTGCTATGGTACCTTGGCTAAATAATAAAGCAGAACTTAAAACCACTTTATCAGAACTAGAAGCCTTTGAATTTTTAACGGAGGCAAGCACGATGCTAACGGGTGCAGGAATTGAAATTCTTCTTCCATCTTGGTGGCAGTCGATTAAAGATTCTCAGCTCGCTTTAAAAGCAAAGGTTAAAAATACACCTAGCTCTTCTAGACAGTCCTTTGTAGGAATGAATGCCATTATTCAATATGATTGGCGTTTATCCACAAATGGTGTGGATATTTCCGAAGAAGAATTTACGAAGCTTGTTGATGAAAAAAGAAGGCTCATTAATATTAGAGGCCGTTGGATTCGCCTGGACCCCGGCTTTATCAAGCAGGTTCAAACGATCATGCAAAAAGCGAACAGAGAAGGACTTCGTTTTTGGGACGTACTTGAGCAAGAGTTACTTGAAGAGGATAAAGAGAAGAGTCTAGAAGAACTAGAAAGTGCGCAGCTTTTCCGACATATTCAAATCGAGTTAAACGATCAGTTGGCCGGCATGATTAAAAAGCTAACAGAAGTAAAGCAGCTTCCATCGGTTGAAATCCCTGAATCGCTACAAGGTACGCTTCGCCCTTATCAAAAACATGGTGTAGAATGGCTATTATTTTTACGAAGCTTCGGATTTGGTGCCTGTCTAGCTGATGATATGGGTCTTGGTAAAACGGTCCAAATGATTACTTACTTCTTATATGTAAAAGAACAGAAGAAACCGAAGCAACCTGCTCTTATTATTTGCCCTACTTCCGTTTTAGGGAACTGGCAAAAGGAGCTTGAAAAGTTTTCTCCATCCTTAAAGGTTCACTTACATTATGGGTCAAACCGAAAGAAGGATGAGGCATTTCAAAAAGTAATCAAGAATGCTGACATCGTTGTAACCTCATACGGTTTAGCGCACTTAGATGTTGAAGAGCTTCAAGAAATTAAGTGGAGTACAATTTGTATTGACGAAGCGCAGAATATTAAAAATGCTGATACAAAGCAATCCCGTTCAGTTCGAAGTTTAACGGGTGAACATCATATTGCCTTAACCGGTACACCGATGGAAAATCGTCTGTCTGAGCTGTGGGCCATTTATGATTTCATTAATAAAGGCTATTTAGGAAGTCTGCACCAATTTCACAAGCGCTATGTGATCCCAATCGAACGCGATCAAGAGGAACAAAAGGTTCATCAGCTTCAAAGAATGATCCGACCTTTCCTACTTCGCAGAACGAAAAAGGATGAAGATGTTGCGCTAAATCTTCCTGATAAGCAGGAGCAGAAAGAGTACTGCTCACTTACCATTGAGCAGGCATCCTTGTATGAGCAGCTTGTGAAGGATACATTTTCACAAATCGAAAGTCTATCCGGTATGCAGCGTAAAGGTTTAGTCTTAAAAATGCTAAGTAAGCTAAAACAGGTTTGTAACCATCCTAGCCTTTATTTAAAAGAAGAATTACCTAAAAATATTCTAACCCGCTCTAATAAAATGGAAAAACTAGCAGAGCTTACACAGCATATTCATGATCAGCAGGAGAGCTGTATTATTTTTACACAGTACATTAATATGGGGAATATGATTCGGACCTATTTAGAGGAAGAGTTTAACACCACAGTTCGATTTTTGCATGGTAGCACCTCAAAGGTGGAACGTGACCGAATTATCCACGAATTCCAAGAGGGTCAACAGCGCTTCTTGATTCTATCACTAAAGGCCGGTGGAACTGGTTTAAATCTAACAGCCGCAAATCATGTCATTCACTATGATCGCTGGTGGAATCCTGCTGTTGAAAACCAAGCAACCGACCGGGCTTATCGAATTGGCCAAACAAAGTTCGTTCATGTCCATAAACTCATTACAGCTGGTACGCTTGAGGAAAAAATCGATAATATGCTAGAGAAAAAGCAGCAGCTGAATGATGAAATCATCCAAAGTGAAGGCTGGATTACCGAGTTATCCACGAGAGATCTTCATGAACTATTCTCTTTACGGGCTGATTGGAGTGAAGACTAATGGCGAAGAAGAAAGCGAAAGAGCCCGTTGTTATAAATCCAAAGCACCGTGACAAAGCAAAGGAATGGCAGCAATTGTATGAAGCAATGAGCCGTAAAGTGAAAAACAAAGAACAAAAGGCGTAAGCGCCCTGGTAGCCCCGACATGCAAATGTTCCTTGAAGAGAAAAAGGGTGATCTTTCCCTTTTACTCTTCAAGGGTTATTTGACCTCGAGGGGCTGGGCGCTGGAGCCGGATTACTATCTACTAAGATTAGTTATTCACAAATGAAAAATTTTATAATTGTCATGACAAGAAAAACATCCCCTCTCCGTTTTGGATTGGGGATTTATTTTTTCCGGCCAAATAGTAGCATATAGATGATAATTCCAACTAAACCACCAACACTATCAATCATCACATCATGAATGAGCGGAGTTCGATCACCGGTAAAATGCTGGTGTAATTCATCTGAAACTCCATATAAAATCACAAATAAGAATGAGGTAATGAAGCCAGTAACTGGACGGGTATTTAAAAATGTCAATAAACTAGCCCGAATAGTAAAGAAGCCGAGAACGAAAAACACCCCAAAATGTGCTCCCTTTCGGATAAAAAATTCAATAAAGGAGGAAGCACCTAACGCTTCTACACTTACAAGATATCCAGCATAATCAAATTGGACCCAATCAAAGGTCACTTTCACCCATTGCTCATTTATAAAATCCGATAAAAAAGGCTTCACATCCTGCTCCTGATATGGCTGAGATGAAAACCAAAAGATAATCCCTGCAATTACGATAACAGGAATCCAATATGTAAACTGACGCATACTTATTTCCACCTTTATATTCAATAATAAGAGTCTACTATAGAAAAATAAAATTAGAAAGGCTTGGCTAGTGCCAAGCACTTATACGAAGATAATTCTTAGTTTTTCTTAAGCTTTTGAAACCTAATTAACTAAAAAAGCCTACTCTTATTGAGTAAGCTCAGACACTTTTTATAGAAGGTAACGAATTAATTTAATCCAACCGAAAATCGAAATCCATAATGGAATGCTAAGAGAGACTCCCCAGAGCATACCTACCGAGAAATTTTCCTTGTAGTCGAAGTCCACTTGTATCACTTCCCATGGGCTTTTTATTAGGTATACCCATATCATTAGGAAAGTATTCCAAGTATGTCGAAACTATTATTTCTCTAGTTTATTAACAGATCTCTTTACTTCTTCTACCTCTTTAAATAATAGATTTACGTCTGCTTCGGTATCAGTTACTCGTCTACCGAGATCTCTCCTCATTGATGTCATGTTTTCTGTCAGTAAAGTCATATGATGCTTCATCAAGTCTTTTATTTCCTGCTGACCTTTTTCTAAGGAATCCAATTTTCCATCCGTCCGTTTAAAGGCATTTTCAATTTCACCAAACCTGACCTCCGTTTGTTCGAAGGCTTCGTCGATTCCATCGAATCTGACATCTGCCTTCTGCAACGCCTGGTCGATCCCGTCAAATCTGACATCTGCCTTCTGCAAGGCTTGGTCGATCCCGTCAAACCTGACATCTGCCTTCTGCAAGGCTTGGTCGATCCCGTCAAATCTGACATCTGCCTTCTGCAAAGCTTGGTCAATTCCATCAAATCTGTTATCCGCCTTCTGCAAGGCTTCGTCGATCCCATCAAACCTGATATCTGCTTTCTGCAAGGCTTGGTCGATCCCGTCAAATCTGACATCTGCCTTCTGCAAAGCTTGGTCAATTCCATCAAATCTATCCTCAGACCTCTCAAGCGCTTCATCTATTTTGTTAAATCTATATTCTGTATTCTGTAATGTATGATCAATCTTTTCTAGTCTATCTCCAGTCCGTTCCTGTCTTTCTTCCACACTAACTAGTCTTTCATTAGTCTGTTTTTGCCCTTGTTCAAGGCTTTCTAAGTGTACATTTGTCTGTTGCTGTCCATTTTGTATATGCTCAAGCTTTTCAAGTATCATTTTCATTTCATTACTCATGACAACACCCTCCATTCTTATTATATATCAAAGATTAAATGTGTAATCAATCTAGACTGACAAAAAGGTGCATTGGTCTAGCAATTTAACAACCTCAGCCTAAAACCGGAATACTTATCAAAAAAAACTAGCCATGTAGATGGCTAGTATCAAGAATGGGGACCTGTCATCAGCTATGATAACAGGCTAGAGTAGAGGTTCGTTCGTTTCATTGATTCTTTCTAATGAGGGTATAGAGGAATGTTTATTTGCCGTAAAAGAGGTTCTCCACATTCCTCCTTTCATTTCATTTAATATTTGTTATGCTATACAGCTACTTCTTTTTTGGTACTTAAAAACTTCACACCTTCTGCGACAACTTCTGTTACATAAACCTTTGATCCTTCTTGATTTTCATATGATCTAGTTTGGATTCTGCCTGTTACTCCGATGACTGAACCCTTTTGGCAATAGTTTGCTGTGTTTTCAGCATTCTTCTGCCATAGTGTGCAGTTTAGGAAATCTGTATCATAATCTCCTTGTTGGTTCTTAAAATTGCGATTAACGGCTAGTGTAATCGATGTGACCGCCTTTCCATCCTCTAAGTACTTTAATTCTGGACTTTTCACGAGTCTTCCTACTAATATCACCTTATTGATCATCTGATCGCCTCCTCATCGCTATCATAATTCAGGTTGATTCATTGGTAAAATCAGTAAATTCTGTCATTGAAAATAGATTTGGTTCAAAAAATATCATTTTCTACTTAGTGAAAATTAAATTTTCGTAACATGATTGATCCCAAAAATAAAAATCTACTAGATTTGACAATTTTTTTCGACATGTGGAAGAGTGAAATAGGAATAACGATTTTCATAGCCTATACATAAACCTTGTAATGCTTTAATTGGTTGTATGGGCTCATCATTGGATTGTTTCTGTGGGTTACTTTTGGAGTAGCAAATAACAGAGGGACCAGATTTATGGAAGAGTATGGTTGCACTCACACCGCAATCACCCTTTTTAGATAAATAGACAAGCTCAATGGATGGTGCCTTCATAGGTTGATAGCTACGCACAGACTCCTTAACATGAGGTAGATCTTCCTTTGCCAGTATTCTAGCTGATTGAAAGACTGCTTGATTAAATCTCATAGAGGCATCACCCTGCGAATCCTGATTACTTAGCTGCAAGTGCACGGGACCCTTTTGTTCATTTCGATTGTTAGAAAGACCAAAAACTCGTATATCAGATAGATAGTAATCCTCCACTAAGCGCCTCCTTAACTTTTTTGGGGTAGAACTGGATGTGGGAATTTTGGCGTCATCCAGTTCTTTTAAATTGATTATGCTCTTGAATGCTCAGGAGGTAATGGATCAGCAGATTGTGTAAAAGAGACACCTGAAAATCCTACAATAACTGTAAAAGCTATAATTGCACCTAATAACCATTTCTTCATATTTAACATCCTCCTTTCTGATTTATAAAAATATCATAACTCAAATAAAAAAATGGTTCTTTCGGCAATTTTTTAGGTTATTATGGGTTTATCTACATTTTTCTCAATTTTTCAACAATTCCTATGCAATTTATTATGAGTTCGAATATTTCTAAGGAGAGATATGAATGGCATTTAAACCTGACTTTAATAAGATTGGTCCTGCGATTAAAGATTTAAGAAAATTAAAGGGATTAACTCAAAAGGCTTTGTGTGACAATGGAGACATCATAAGTCAGGCACAATTAAGTAGAATCGAAAATGGGTATACATATGGTCTATGGGACAAAATATTTTTGATTGCAGAGAGGCTTGGAATTGATGTTAATTACTTCTTTGAAATAGCCAAGAACACCGATAGTGAATTTGTCTTAGGTGTTAAGAATAATGTCAGAGAACTAGTTGAAAAGAGAGAATATCAAATCGTTTTTAAAATGATTAAAATACATAAAAAGAACCCATCATTCTATAACAACAAACAAAACCTACAATTCCTAATTTGGCATGAAGGTATTTGTACATTTCATCTAACAAAAGATTTTAATCTTTCTCACGACCTCTTCCAACAAGCTTTAGACTTAACCTATACACCTCCAAAATACATCACAGAGCAAGAATTATCTATTAAAAACAGCATTGGAGTCATATCCTTTGAAACTGGTAACTATGATTTAGCTATCTCAACTTATAAATCAGCATTAAAGGAAATTAGGCACGCCCCTGTTCCAATAAAAAAGAAAGTAAAAATTCGCCTGCTTTATAATTTAGCCAAGGCTCTATCAACTACAGGAGATTATAATGAATCAATCAATAGCTGTTCAGAAGGGATTTCCATTTGCAAGCAGAATACTTACTATTACCTTCTAGGTGAACTTTATTATCAACTTGCCTTTAACCATTTCTTTAAAGAACAATTTTTAGTTGCCAAAGAAAATACACAAAAGGCTATTCAAGTGTTTATTGTTAATGATGATGAAGAAAGCTTAATACGAGCAAAAGCAGCATTAAAAGAAATTGAAGACAAACTCAAAGGATAGATCTTTCTATCCTTTTTTACTTTATGTTCCTTTGACTCCTCCCTTAATTAATTCTTATAATAAATAGTAGTTATAACATGAAAATCTTCATTATATGATACACTTTAAGCAGAGCTACTTTTTACAGAATTTAAGCTTTAATTTTATATATAGGAAGGTACGGTACATGAATAAAAAGAAGAAGACACATGTCCCTTTTCGCTTGAACTTTTTGTTTTTTGTTGTTTTCTTGTTGTTTGCTGCGTTGATCATGAGACTTGGCGTTGTTCAGATTGTGTATGGTGAGGATTATCAGAAAGAGGTTAATCGTACGGAGAATATGCAGGTTAGTGTCTCTGTCCCTCGTGGCGTTATTTACGATCGTGAGCATCGTGTGATTGTAGATAATATGGCCAAAAATGCAATTACCTACACGAAACCAAAAGGTACGAAGCCTGAGGAAATGTTAGAGCTTGCAAGAACCCTTGCTGAACTTATTCAACAGGATAAGAAAAGGTACGATAAAATAACCGAGCGTGATTTTAAGGATTATTGGATATTAACTAGGCCTGATCTAGCTGATGCTAAACTATCAGCAGAGGAAAAGAAAGAAAAAAAGGCTTATGATATTCTGCTAGACAAAATTTCCGAGGAGGATTTACAAGCGATAAAGGCAAGTGATCAAGAACTAGAAGTTGTTTCCTTTTTCCGCGAAATGGTTGCAGGGGCTTCTTTAACACCTAAAATTCTTAAAAAAGGTATTACCAATGAAGAGCTTGCTGTAATCAGTGAGCAACTTGCAAGCCTACCTAATATCGATATTACGACAGACTGGGACCGTGACCCACATATTACGATATTAGACTCAGTCTTGGGTGATATCACTTCTGCTGATGAAGGACTCCCTGCGGATAAGTTAGATTATTACTTAGCTAGGGGCTATAGTCGTGATGATCGAGTTGGTAAGAGTCAGCTTGAAGAGCAGTATGAGGATGTTCTATCCGGTCAAAAGAAAACCATTAGTAATGTGACCGACAAAGCTGGAAATGTTTTAGAAACGAAAGTCGTACACGATGGAACTAGTGGAAATGATTTAATTCTATCAATAGATTTCGAACTCCAAGCAGAGGTCGAAAAGATCTTGGAAGAGGAATTACTTACGGCCAAAAACTCAGGCGGTGCAACCTTCCTTGATCGTGCATATGTTGTGATGTTAAATCCAATGACAGGGGAAGTCTTATCTCTAGCAGGTAAAACGTTAAAGAAAGATAAGGACAAATTTGTTAGGGAAAATGGGCAATATGTTGTTGATGACCATGCACTTGGGACCTTTACAAGTGCTTACACAATGGGCTCCGCGGTTAAAGGAGCTACAGTTTTAACTGGATTCCAAAAGGGACTTATCCGTCCCGGAGAGCATATTTACGATAGAACAATGTATTTTAAGGGACCTGTTAAGAAGAGTTCATATAGTACGTTAGGTTCTCTTGAAGATCGTAATGCTTTAAAGAAGTCTTCAAACGTTTATATGTTTAATATTGCCTTACGTTTGATGGGTGTAAGTTATAGCCCTTATATGTCCTTACCACTTAGACCTGCTGCACTTGATGAGTTTAGAAGCTATTTCCATCAGTTTGGCCTTGGTGTCAAAACAGGTATTGATTTACCTTCTGAAAGTACTGGATATATGGGAACCCTATCTAATCCTGGTCTAATGCTTGACTTTGCCATTGGTCAGTTTGATACGTATACTCCACTTCAATTAGCACAGTATGTATCAACGATTGCCAATGGAGGCTACCGATTACAACCACAGCTTGTTAGAGAAATTCGCCAACCGACGAATGATGATACGCTCGGAGCTATTGCAAAATCTTTTGAACCTGTTGTGTTAAATAAAATTGATATGAGTGACGAACATTTAGCTCGTGTCCAAGAAGGTTTTAGACGTGTGATGCAGGAATCGGGTGGTACAGCAACTAGTTTTTTTGGTTCTGCTCCTTATAACTCTTTTAACCCAGCTGGAAAAACTGGAACTGCTCAGTCCTTTATATTTGAAAGGAAAAATGGGAAAGTTATTACCCATTCTACTTATAACCTTACACTAGTAGGCTATGCTCCTTTTGATAAACCTGAGGTTGCCTTTTCAATAGTAGTACCTTATTTAGACAAAGATACAAACCCGGTGAATAAGAAGATTGGGCAAAGAATTCTTGCTAAATATTATGAGCTTAAAAGTAAAAATGGTCCAGCCGTTGCTGACCCAAATGTAATTATTGAAAACGACCCTAATCTTGAGGGAGAAACTACTGAATAACTATGAAAGCACCCATTCTCATATGGGTGCTTTTACTTTTGCTAACTACATATCTAAATCACACGCTTAGCCCCCATATAATACTGAGACCAATACGGATTATCTAAAGAATAAATTGCAATTCCTTTAGAGTTTGTAGCTGAAATATATTGATTATCACCCATGTAAAAGCCAACATGGGATACAACACCTGGCACGTTTACCCCGAAAAAGACAAGATCCCCGGGTTCCAGGTTTGCTTTTGATACAGAAGTTCCCATTTGGTAATAATCACCTGATGTTACTCGTGGCATATCGACTCCATGTTTATTGAACATATAATATAAGAATCCTGAACAATCAAATCCACTTGTTGTGGTTCCACCCCATACATACGGGATACCTAGGTAGTTCTTGGAATCTTCTACAATTGCTAGTTTTACTTGTTGCATCGATTGCTGTTGTGGTGCAGGTTGCTCAGTAGTGGTACCTCCACTTGGAACTGTTAAGGTTTGACCAATAAAGATATGATCTGTCGTTAGGTTATTGGCTTGCTTAAGCTGTGTAGTTGTAATTCCAAACTTTTTTGCAATGACCGATAAGGAATCTCCCGATTGGACTCTATAGGTAGTAACTGTAGACTCAGTAGTAATACCTGTTAGCTTTAGTGTTTGTCCCACATAAATATTGTCAGAAGTTAAACCATTGATTGTCTTAAGTTGAGTTACTGTTAGGTTGTATCGTTTGGCGATTACTGATAATGAATCGCCGGATTGAACTTTATAAGTTGTTGGAACTTCTGTTGGTGAATCTGGTAATGAAGTTGTACTTGTTACCTTAAGAGTTTGCCCGACAAAAATCATATCGTTCGGTAGGTTATTGATTCGTTTAAGTTCATCGACTGATAGATTATATCTTTTGGCAATAACCGATAGGGAATCTCCTGATTGAACCGTATAGGTTTGAGTAGGAACAGTAGTAGGTGCGTCCACCGCTACCTTCAAAGTTTGACCCACGAAAATCATATCATTGGGCAAAGCATTAAGTTGTTTTAACTGATCAAGTGACATGTTATACCTCTTTGCAATGACTGATAAAGAATCTCCAGCTTGAACGGTATAGGTCGCAGTTTGAGATGTTGTGACTATGTTTCCTGTTGGAATAGTTAACGTTTGTCCTACAAAAATAACATCGGACGTTAAATTGTTAAGCTGTTTGATGCTAGTAACAGTTGTATTGAGTTTCTTAGCAATAAGTGATAGAGAATCACCGGCTTGAACCACATATTTATTTTGTTGAGTGGTGACAGAGGTTGTTTCAGATGCTTGTGCCGTCAAGGTATTCCCCGCACCAAAAGCTAATGTTGTAATGACAATGGTTCCCATCATAACTTTGATAAGACTACCATTTGTATTTGGAATACGTTCTTTTATATACTCCATTACACTAGCTTGTAGAGTTACTTTTCTCTCCGGTCCAGAGGTGTTATATTCGTCCGCAAATTCGGTTAACGAAGGATCTAGAAACAGGAGAATTGTGCCATCCTGTTCAATACGATGGTTCATAATCATTGTACGTTTCCTCCTTTTTGCTTAGTTTCCTCTATTAGTGGCTTTTTTAAAAGTTAAAAAATCATAAGTTTTTTTGTCTATGTCTAGCTCCAGCGCCCAGCCCCTCGAGGGAAAAAGGAAGTACACTTTTTCCTAGGTCAGATACAGTGAAACTTCCATCAGTGATTTTCTGATGGTTAGTTGAACCAATCGGGGTCTTACTGGCGCTTTAATTCAAACTATTTTTTTGTATTCCTTTAGTTAGCGCCAGTTAGACCGGGATAACCCTTTGAGAATAAAAGGGAAACCTCACCCTTTTTTTCTCAAAGGAACATTTGCTTGTCGGAGGCCTGCAGGATGCAGGTCAGGCAGGCGTTGCAACAGGACGTTGCGTACTTAGCCTGTCATCATTTTCAGGCGCTTGCGCTTTTATTATAAAAAAGAAAGATTCTCTTAACGAGAACCTTCCTCTGTAACTGGTGTTGCTTCTTGTACCCATTGTGAAAAGGAATCCCAGAATTGAGGGTTTTCTTGTTCAAGTCCCCAGTTTCCTGTTCCTTTGATTCCATGCTTTTCAACAAGCTCGAATTTTGCTCGAATGGATTGTTCATTTTCAAACCAGACAGTGTAATTTCCTGGTTGAAGAATCCTTCCATACACATTAAGACCTGGATCTCCTTCGTTGATTGTAAAGGTTGCTTTTGGAGACATGGTCACTTCATCAAATGTAACAACACCATTGTACATTTTAATGGCTTGTGCAACATGCTCATTTGCCATTCCGTTTCCTCCAACTGTTGCACCTTCCTTCCAATAACGGCCATAATGTCCAATTCCAAGTACAATTTTCTCTCTAGGAACACCATTATTAATAGCATATTGAATGGATTTTTCAACAAATTGGATACTTGCGACTGGTCCTGGTTCACTTCCTGTATAGCTTTCATCATACGCCATAATCATCAGGTAATCTGAGGCTGCCCCAAGACTTTGATAGTCATACGAGCCATGCCAGCCTAGTGTAAAGCCTCTTGGATTTGCTGCTACAGCAACTGAGACTTCTTTGTCTGCAGGAATCTTAGCTCGCAGCATCCTTGTAAACTCGGTATATTCATCACGGTATTCATGAGTAACATTTTCAATATCAATATTGACTCCATCAAGATTATAAATTCTTACTGCTTCAGCAATTTGGTCTGTTAAAGCTTCACGGTTATCTAACGCTTTTTCTCCTAATGCCCTGTCCCAATGATTACTCAAAAACGGTACAACTCTGATTCCGTTACTTTGCATGGAGGCAATGAAATAGCGATCTAATACTTGAGTAAGTTTTAAGCTTCCATCAGCGTTAATATCAAAGTAGGTGGGAGATACAACGTTAATTGAACCCTGTGTGTGTTTCATCGTTTCCATATAGGTGTTAGAGCTACCATGATAGAGATAACCCATATTAAAGGATAGTTCTTCTGCAACAGCGGCTGTTTCAAGTCCTGCCACTAAAGGAACCTTTAATACTTGTCCGATATAGATCATGTCCGAAGTTAAATTGTTTAATGACCTTAATTCATCAACGGTTGTCCCTAAAACAGTAGAGATCTTCCACAAATTATCTCCAGACCCAACGACATAGCTAGATACCCCTGTCAGCAATGGTCTACTTTCGTTTCCAAATGAGTCTACTTGCTCAATGATAATGAACGGTTTTTGACCATTTAATGGAGCTAGGTCAATATTTCCAGTAAACGCCCCTGTTTCATCTAACTGATACGTATTCGTAATCGTTGCCGGGTTGGTTTGCCCTGAGATGTGAATGGTTACTGTACTATTTGCTTCGCCAATTCCTCTTAGTTGATACAAATACCCAGTGGTCGTTCTGGTTACCTGGCTAGTTTGAACGACCGGTTGAACCACTTCGGTATCCTTTTCAACTGTCTTGGTCATGATCATACTTGTATTACCAGCAATATCCTGCTGTGAAACTTTTACCTGAAGTGTTCCTTCAGCTAATCTTGTTAAATTAAGTGGGAGATGAAATCTGCCATCAATAACTAGAGCTGTATCGGTTACACTAATTACTCCATCAGTTATTTCGATGGTAACAATGGCACCTTCTTCATGACTCACTCCACTTATTACATAAGATCCAACGTTGGCAGATGAAACTCTCCCTGCATCCGCTACCTCAACAGAAGTTAAATCAACTACCTCTGTATCCTTTGTTAGACTTAGTTCTTTTGTTACTCCTGTATTGTGATTCGTATCTATTGTAATAACCTTACCTACTATTTTTCCATCAGCAAGCTTTGTAAGATCTGTCACAATATTAAAGCTGCCATCATTAGTAGCTGTTCCATGATAGATCACTGTGTTAATTCCGTCTGTTAGCTCTATTTCAATATCAGCATGTGGCTCTGTTGCTCCACTAATCGTAAAATTAGAGACTGAATTCTCATTGGCAAGATGATCAACATGTAAATCAAGAGTTTGTGGCCCTGTTGTATCAATCGCTGCAAATTGGGAGGCTGATGGACTCTTGTTACCCACATCATCCGTTTGATGAATGGTTAGTTCTAAGCGATCGCCAGTTAAGATGGAAAGATTGACTTCAAGCGAGAAGGTTCCATCTCCTCTAACCTTCGTCTGATGTGTCACTTCATTTCCTTGAGCATCTCTTAAAATGGCATCCACCGTACTCAATGGTTCACCCGTTCCCGATACGGTGTAAACATCTACATTTTGCTGAGAAACTGATTCTAAAGGATTTAAGATAACCTGAGTTGGTGCTTCCGTATCCTTTTGAACTACCTTCGTGATTACATTACTCTTATTATTGGCCTCATCCATTTGATAAGTTAAGACGGTCACGGCTCCATCTTTTAGCGTGGAAAGATCTATACTTTCAACAAAACTTCCAGTCTCATCTGTCTTAATCGTTCTAGTTATTGTGGCTCCTGTAAGATCAGCAAAAGAGATTGTAACATTCGTATTTGGCTCGCCTTTACCTTGAATTTTATAGGCAACAGCCTGCTCCTTATTGATAGGTGCCAAATCTGATATGAGAATCTCTCCAACAGAAACGTCCTTTATCGTTTGAACGATGCTACTGTCACTCTCGTTACCAGCTTTATCAATACTCTTGGTCTCAACGGTAATCCTTCCTTCGTTAAAAATTCTTGCATCAACGATGACGGAGAAGTTCCCTTCTACATCGGCTGTCACTTGTCTATTCATTGTATTAGTTTCATCACTGACGACCATTGATACAAGAGAACCAGGTTCCGTTTTTCCAGAAAGGATAACAGCATGTTCGTTCGCTGTGTTAATAAAGCTAGGAATAGTAACAGCTGGTGTATCGGGACTAATCGTATCCTTCGTTAGCTCTCGTGTGCTAACATTCGTCTCGTTACCATGCTCATCCACTGCGATTAATTTTACAATAATAACACCGTCAGACAGTCCTGAGAAATCCATGTTCCTTTGATAACTATTGTTCTCAACGGTTAGCTCTTCTTGTATGTTCTTTTGATGTTGGTCAATAAATTCAACTCTTACTTGTGTCGCATCCGTTACGCTACCACTTATGATAAAACTGTGTTGATTTTTTGACGTAATCGTTTCTTTATTATCAAAAACAAGATCAGTTGGTGCTGTTACATCCTTCGTGACATTTTGCTGTAAAGTCTCGCTTTTATTACCAGCTTCATCAGTAGATGTTGCCCCAATTGAAATGACTCCATCTGCAAGGGTCGCTAAACTTTGTCTAATGGTAAAATTACCATCGCCATCTGCTGTTACCTCTCGCTGGATAGTTTGGTTATTTTCATCACTAAAAGAAATAACTACCCTAGCTCCAGCTTCTGTTTTCCCTGTTAGTTCATATGTGGTTACATTATTTTGATTAATTATTGCTAATGTGCCGAGTGTGGGTACATCTGGTGGAGTTGAGTCCACCACAACTACTGGTGCAGCCTCCTCAACGACCTGAGTCATAGTTGGAACGCTGAGCGTTTGACCCACGTAAATTGTATCCGTTGTTAATGCATTGGTTTCCTTTATTGCCGTAACTGTTGTGTTATAACGCTTGGCAATTAAAGAGAGGGTATCTCCTGACACTACTGTATAAGTTGCTACTGTTTCGGTTGGTGCTGGTTCCACATTGTCGGTTGGTGCTGGTTCCACATTGTCGGTTGGCACTTCTGTTACTTCTTCTGGTGCTGTAGTTGGTGTTTCTTCTGCTGTCTCAGTTGGAGTTGGTGCTTCGCCAGGAATGATCAACTGATGACCTACAAAAATGATGTCTGACGTAAGATGGTTTGCCGTTTTAAGTGAATCAACAGAGACATTAAATCGCTTCGCTATTAACGATAGGGTGTCACCTGATACGACCGTGTAAGTCACAGTTGTTTCGGTTGGCGTTGGTTCTACCGTTTCTGAAGGGACATTTGTTGTTTCTTCCGGTGCTGGTTCTGGTGTAGCTGTTGTCCCATCCGTAGTAGTTGTTGACGGTATAGTTAGTTGTTGACCAACAAAGATCATATCCGATGTTAGATTATTGAAAGTTCTAAGTGCATCAACTGTCACGTTATAGCGTTTAGCTATTATAGAGAGAGTATCTCCTAAAACCACCGAGTATGTTGTTTGTGTGACTGTTTCGGTTGGTGCTGTTGGTGCTGGCTCTATTGTTGTTGGTGGTGTAGTTGTATTTTGGGGAACTATTAAAACTTGTCCCGGAAAAATATTTGTAGTGGTTAACGAATTTAACCTCTGAATTTCCTGTACAGTTGTACCATGATTTTTCGCTATAAGACTTAATGAATCTCCTGATTTCACTGTATAGTTTATAGTGTTTTGCTCCGTTTGAGTTGGAGCAGGGGCAGGTGTTGGCTCCGGCTGAGTTGTCGTAGTTGTTGTCGCATTAGTAATCGGAACCGGTATTAATAACTTTTGCCCGATATAGATATTATCACTGGTCAATTTATTCGCTGTTTTAATTGCCGTTACAGTTGTGTTTAGTTTTTTTGCAATGAGCGATAATGTATCCCCACTAACAACTATATAGGAGTAAATTGGTATTTTTATGGTTTGACCGACATAGATCATATCTGTTGTTAAACCATTAATCTGTTTAATATCTGTCACGGTTACATTGTATTTTCGCGCAATAATAGAGAGGGAGTCCCCACTGATCACTTTATGAGTAAGAAGTGGAATACCTGAAACGGTTTGATAGGTGGAACTCTCTGCTCTTACTTCATTAGGAGTCAAATCTCCCAAATTTATAACTCCAATAACCATTGCACCGGCTAAGATTTTGATGGTATTAATTTTTAAATTTGGATATTGCTCTCTTGCGAATTTTCTAGCTTCCTGAAAAAGCCCTTCACGCTTTTTGGGAGAATCACCTAGCTCACTGGCAAATTCCTCGTGAAAGTTACTTAAATAGAGCTCAAGTGTATATTGATCTCCGTCCTGGACAATTTTATAGCGTTGAAATTCCATTTTTTTCACCTCTTCAACTTCATGACTATTTTTTAGTGTTTGTTGAGAGGTGTTTCTTCATGTATGGGTTGGAAGATTTATGAGGTCAAAAGCGTAGAATCTATGTTTCAATTAGGTCATGAATTTGTTTATAAATACTCACGATTTCATCTAATCTCATTCTAACAAGGCCACTTGATGATGGTGCAACAAAGTCGATTACTCCTTCTACCATTGATTCTGGTTGAGCACCCCATTTAATTTTTTTCTGCTTAGAAAATTCCTGATATACTCCTTTGCCTACATAACAAGCAACCTTAGGCTTGTACTTACTCAGCTTTTGCTTAAGAAGCTGTCTTCCCTCTTCGTATTCTTCTTTTGTAATTTCAAGTGCTTCCTTGGTAGGTCGTTCGACTATATTTGTTAAACCATAGCCAAGTTTAAGTAGATCACGATCTTCATTTGTCGTATAAAGCCTTGGGGTAATACCAGATTCATGGAGAATCTTCCAAAAGCGGTTGCTCGGATTAGAAAAATGATTGCCTGTTTCTCCTGATCGAATGCTAGGATTAAAGCCTATAAATACAATATTCAGGTTATGCGCTAGATGATCTGGGATTGGATTTAGTTCCATTTAGTACGTCACCTCTTTCATTTATACCTATTTTAGCTTGGTGAGAGGAGAAAGACAAAGTTTGAGAAGGTATGTTGGATTCTGTGTATCGCTATCTTTGGGGATACGCGTCTGATTTGGGTTTTATGCGTCGGTTAAAGAGATTTATGCGTTGATTTTTAAAGATGTGCGTCAAAAATGGAATTTGTGCGTCATATTTCATTTTTATGCGTCTAACCTTCTATCAGTTTTGGCCATCTGTCCATTGTGATCAGACTGTTCTAAGTATATGATACGGGTGAAACGTGCTATAATATGTAAAAAGGCACGGAAGTAGGAGGATTTATGAAAACTTTTAAATTGGTATCCTTAAAGATTTCACATCCCCAGCAGCAGGTTAGAAGTCAGCAGATCCATTTACTAGATGGACTAGTTATTAATAAAGAGGATGAAGAACGCAAATGGCTGCTTGAAGTATACGTGGATAAAGAATATGAAGAGCTTTTTACAAAGTTGAAAGAAGAAGACCAAGAAGTAAAAGTAGAAGCTACCATTTCAAGACAAGATAATGATCCCGCTTCATTCATTACAACCATCCAATCAGTGGCTGTGATGGAGCAGAATATGAGTATCCTTTTTAACGGAGTATTAGTGGGTAAAGCCGATATGTCAGAAGGAATCTTAACTGAACTCATTGATGAAGGCTTCCAAGGAAATGCGTTATTACAGGAATACAAAAAGCGTGTAGATGAAAAACGAAACACTGGCGTTAAGGTGAAATAGATAGGCACTTTACCCCTTTAAAGGAACGGGGGCCAGGCCCCCACCGCTTTACAGCGGTGGGGGCCTGGCCTTTTTATTTTATAGAAGCTCTTTATTTACTAGATGCTGTGGTGTATTGCCAGCTAGTGCTTGTAGTAGATTCTCGGCAGCTAGCTCTGACATTTTGATTCGTGTTTTTATACTAGCTGAACCGATGTGTGGAAGGACTACGACATTAGGCAGTGATAATAAGGGATGGTTCAATGAAACTGGTTCTTGTTCAAAGACATCTAAACCCGCTGCCCATATTTTTTGATCTTTTAATGCATGGTAGAGATCGTGTTCATTTACGATTCCACCTCTTGCCACATTGATTAAGATTGATGTTTCTTTCATCAGTGACAGTTCTTTTTCGGAAATTAGATTTTTTGTTTCTTCAGAGAAAGGGACAAGAATCATCACATAGTCTGATTGTTTTAACAGTTCTTCTAGTTCTACATAAGTAACCCCAAGCTGACTTTCTACATCAGGTTTTCTTGATCGATTATGATAGAGGACCTCCATATCAAATCCTTTTGCTCTTCTAGCAACTCCCTCTCCTATTCTACCCATCCCTACAATTCCTAGCGTTGCCCCAAATACATCCTGTCCAGTAAGCATCATAGGTGCCCAGGCTTTCCACTTTCCTGTACGAAGGAATTCCGATGATTCTGGTATTCTCCTAGCAGTTGCCATTAATAAAGCAAAAGCTAAGTCTGCTGTTGACTCAGTAAGGACTCCAGGGGTGTTTGTCACCATGATTCCTTTCTCACTAGCAGCCTCTACATCAATATTATTAAACCCAACGGCCATATTACTGATCACCTTTAATTGAGCTGCTTCTTTTAATAACTCTGAATCAATCTGCTCTGTTAGCAGGCAGTAAAGGCCGTCTACTGTTTTCAACTGTTCTTTTAGAACATCTCGTGGAACTGGCGTCTCCTCTTCCTCCCACATCGTGACATGACAATGTTCTTTTAACTTCTGCAACGTGCTATCAGGAATTTTTCGTGTAATATAAATCTTCGGTTTCACACTTACACCTCTCCTCTTATCACTACCTACATTTTACCGTTTATTTTTCACACTTTACCACTGTGAAGAGTTGGGGGCCTGGCCCCCACTACATTAAAGTACTAAACTGTTAAACTGACAGTTAAAATTTTTGGAATATTCGTATATAATTATACTTATATCTGTAATGTAAGCAAAGAAGGAGGTCATGTAGTATGGTTCATACTTTATCAAAAGAGCATTTTATTTATTCGTTTAGCAAGGAACATAGCCCTGTGTTGAAGGTTGCTCCAAAGTCAACGGTTGTTATTGATACATATGATTGCTTTCAGGATCAAATACAGTCTAATACGACTGCTATTCAATCGATTGATTGGAATCAAATTAATCCTGCAACAGGTCCTATATATGTGGAGGGTGCAGCAGCTGGTGATATTTTGAGGGTTACGATTGATGCAATTGAGCTTGGTAGTCAAGGGGTAATGGCTGTTGGTCCTAACCTTGGAGTAATGGGGCATCGAATTGAACAGTTCGAAGCTAAAATCATTCCAATTGAGAGTGATGCAGCTGTTTTCAATGACAAGATAAAAATCCCACTTAATCCGATGATTGGTGTAATTGGGGTTGCACCTGAACATGAAGCTGTCTCTTGTGGTACACCCGGGGCACATGGTGGAAATATGGACACCAAACTAGTTACAACTGGTGCTACGTTATACTTCCCAGTTTTTCATGAAGGTGCGCTATTTGGATTAGGAGATTTACACGCAGCGATGGGTGATGGTGAAATTGGTGTTTCTGGTATCGAGGTCCCAGCAAAAGTAACTGTTACTTTAGATGTTATTAAAGGACAATCGATTCGTCATCCTTTCCTACAGAACGAGGAAGGACTGGCGGCTCTAGTATCTGCGGAAACACTTGATGAAGCAGCAAAGCTAGCTGTCGAAGAAATGATCGACTTATTACTTCCCCACACTGACCTTAGTCTAAATCATTTCACCATGCTCATGAGTGCTGTAGGGCAATCTCAAATTTCACAAATCGTTGACCCGCTATTAACGGCTCGGTTTGTAGTACCACAGTGGCTTCTTGATACTTACAAAATTTCGGCTTTTAAAGAATAGATTGTTCTAAAAAGATGGGGGGCCTGTCCTTCGATGCTTTAACGCATCGGGGGACAGGCCCCCACTACGTTACTGTGTGAAAGCATTTACTTTCGACCAATCAAATAAGGAACCTGGATCGCTTTTTCTGTTTGGGGCATATTCGTCATGACCTATGATATGATCTCTGTTTGGTAATATAGATGGATTCCTCTTTAAAATACTATCCAAGAGATTATTTAAAGATTCGTATTGTGCTTCCGTATAGCCTATATGAGCAGGGTCAATTGTGTTATATGTCTTGGCGGGAATCATTGAGGTCATCTCTTCCTTTGTTCCAATTGCTAGAAGTTCAATCCCAATTGAATATCCATTAAGGATATCATCGTAAAATTCAAATTCTGCTAAATAACCAGGACCTGCGTGGAAGGCTGTTCTGTTTTCAGGAACAAGTCTGTAGATCGTTCCGTCACGAGCAATCATATAATTAGTAGAGAATCCATATTCTATAAAGATATTTGTTAGGTCCTCAATGTTATAAGGATCATTTGGTTTAACAGCCGCATTACTCATAAAATGAAGTACCACATGTGAAATTGTACCAACCCGTGGCTTAGAATTCTCCTCTGGTAGAGCAATATCAGTCACTTCAATTCCTAGGTCTTCCTCTTCGTGTTGATTTGTATCAGCAGCCTTCGCTACCGCACTATTTTGCATCTGTATGTATACTCCAGTTGAAATCACTCCGACTAATATGAGTGAAACATAAATTATCATTTTAACCTTCATCTTACTCTTGACCCCTTAATATGAGATAGCTTTCATTTTTTATAATTTTACCATATACAAAAGACTTTAACGAATTACTGCCGTGGGGGCCTGGCCCCCGTCGCGTTAAAGCGATGGAGGACAGGCCACCATTGCTTCAATGTGATAAAAGTAATGTTTTCTACTCTATTGGTCGCCTTCTTTAGTTAGTCGTAGTATGATATTGATAAATTGATAGTTTATGTGAAGAGGGATATAGAAATGAACTACTTGAAGTTTTATATATTTTTACTTTTGATGTTGGTCGTATGGGGGTATTCTTCTACCGTTTCCCTAGCACATAATGGGGATTTAGATGAGCTTGGTGGGCATTTTCGCAATAAGGACTGTGTCTACTTGTTACATGAGCCAACTTCTCTTGTTGAGTCTGCTAGCAATGTTGAGGAGTTAATTATTCTAATTCAAAAATATAATAGTAATGATTGTAAGCATAGCTTAACGGCTGATCGTGTTGATTTAGAAGGTCATCAGCTAGATAGCAGTCGTTCATCTACTGAGAATAAAGAGGTACAAGAGGTAAGTTCCTCTACTCCATCTTCTTTGCAGCTTGGATCTACTTATCCTGCTACGCTAGAAAGATGTGTGGACGGTGATACGGCTGTTTTAACTGTAAACGGCACCTCGTATAACACCCGTTTCTTATTTATTGATACACCTGAATATACCTCGCAGAAGGAACCATTTGGGAAAGAAGCTTCAGCTTTTACCTGTGACTTTCTTGAGAAAGGTGACATTACAGTCCAAACCGATGGTAAAGATCTATTTGATAAATACGACCGTTTACTAGCTTGGGTATTTGTAGGGGACAAGCTTCATCAGGAGGAAATCACGAAGCTTGGACTGGTTGAAGATTTTTATGATTATGGTGATTATATATATGAAGATACAGTCCTAAATGCCATGGAGCACGCAAAGGCAAACGAGGTCGGTATCTACGGCGGGGAGACAGAGCAAGGTTTTGGTACATGGGGCTACATCCTAATCGGAGTAGGAATCGTATTGACTGTATTTACCATGATACGGAAATTATTTTAGAATAGAAGGCTAATGACAAGTCTATAGTCTAAAGTGATAGCTTAGTTTCTTTTATGTAATGTAAAATATAACTTTTCTATAAGCTAAAAGAAACCTAGAGGAAAGCCCTCTAGGTTTTATTGTAAATAAGCATTGAAATATCTTGTAATTGCTACAGCAAAGTCTCCTCTTGATACTTCCTTTGTAGGTGAAAAACTTGCATGTATGGTTGGCTCCAGATCATAAGGACCTTGTGTTACATTAAAGGTGGCGTTTAGGATATTTAAATCTAACGCTACTTGAACATAACCTCTTAATTCAGTTGGGATATCTGCTTGATCTTCAATAAGAATTCTTTCGTCTCCGTACTGAACCGTAATATCACCTGTTACGTTTTTAGCTTCTGCTTCTAAACCTAGTGCTTGAACTAGAGAGTAAGCAAGTTCAGCTCTTGTTACAGTACCTTTTGGAGCAAAAGAGCCATCAGCCTTTGGTAACATGACTCCACTAAATACATGGTTAACATCACGGAAAGCAGCACCTTTGGCAGCTACCGCTCCAACAAAAGCAGTGTCTTCACTTGTAACGTCAGTGAATGATGGTGTTCCTGGCAACGATTGACGAATTTCTGCACCCATGACCAAGTATTTCGCTAAATCCTTACGAAGTAGCTTTCCATTAGGCTTGAAGCTTCCGTTACTAACCCCATCTACCAATCTTTCATTCACAGCTGTTTTAATGGCAGCTGCTGCTGGATGTCCTTCAATATCATTTAACCCTGTAAATCCACTTATTTTTGTAAAAGCGAGAGTTCCCTCAATTACCTCTGGTGTAGCTACAGCAAGAGGATTCACTGCATTCCCTTGCAAACCTCTGATTTCAGCCGTCCATTCACCTGGAGTTGGATTTGTAACAGAAACTGTACGGTCATAATATAGCGCAAAAAGCAACGAAATGCCTGAACTATATTCCGTTCCATCTGGCGAAATTAACACAAGATTAATGGGATTTCCTTCGCCTATTAAACCTTCTCCATTTACTTTGGCAACTAGATTTGAAAGACCCTCTTCTACATTAAACTTGTATGCATTATCAGATACTAGTGTTAAAGGATTATAGTCTACCGAGAAATTTTGACGCTCCGTTTCACTTTCCACATTACTAGTAAAATTTCCGTATAGATTAACTGTTTCACCATACGATTTATTAGTAAAAGCTTTGTCCACAGCTGCATAGGCATTAACATACCCAGCACCTACCTCCCAAGATTCATAGCCTGGCATATTTGTTGCAGTGTCCTGAAGTAACTGCTTGATTTCATCAGGTGATAAAAGAGGATTTGCTTCTAGTAGCAACGCAACTATTCCAGCTACATGAGGTGTTGCCATTGATGTCCCACTTTTAACTGTATAGTAAGGAAGATGAGCTGTATCAATCTTCTCTGCATCTGTATCAGTTGAAATTAAGTTTAAAGGTGAGACGGTTTTGGTAGAAACAACATCTACACCTGGTGCAGTAATGGTTGGGCGATCTTCCCATGTCCATTCCTGACCATCCATTGTAAAGGTTCCACCTACACCTTTCGTACCACGTGATGAGAAGTCAACAAGAGTTCCATCATGCTGACCTGCTGCAACAGAGATGACCCAAGGAGCCTTTGCATAGGGATTATGAGTATCTTCTCCAGCCCCTGAATTACCAGCAGCGAATAAAACAGTGATACCGCGATCATAGGCTTCTTTACTCGCAATATTGATCGGATCAAATGGGTCAAATCCACCTGATGATCCCCAAGAGTTTGTAATCACACGAATGTTGTATTCTGTCTGGTGGGTAATCGCGTAATCAAATCCACCAATGCCATCTAGAATTAGTAATGCTCCACCAGAGCCATAGCCAATTAAGTCGGCGCCTGGTGCAACTCCTTCATACTTTCCACTAGACATTGCACCAGTACCACCAACTGTTCCAGCCACATGAGTACCATGCCCTGAGTTTGTATCAGTGTTGATGATATTTTCCACATAAGAGACTGGTAATAAAGTAGGTTCTAAAGCATTTAGATTTGTAGTTCCTAGGACATTTTGCACAAGATTTCTTCCAAATTCATGGTCCTTGTGAGTTCCATCTACTCCACTATCGTTTACAACTACCCCTACTCCTTTACCAGAGACAGGAAATCCTCCATTTAACTTACGTAGACCATCATCACTACGAGCTTTATCAACACCTGTAACAGACGTATCAATATCATTTACAAACTCTAGCTTTTCATTTAAGTATAGTGATAATACTTGATCACTTGCGGCAAGGCTCTCAATTTGAGATTTTGTTGCTACTATACCCGCCATAGGTAATGAATGCATGGTGATACCCGTTGTAACACCTAGTTGATCTAACAGATTCAGCTGGTCAGCAGTAGGTGCTCCCTCCGACTTAAAGGTAATAATCACCTGATAAGGACCTACATCAGTTGTGATTGCCTCCTTTAATGACTCCCCAACTACAGCTAAACTAGAAGCCTTTGTTGGTGCAGTCGTAGAAAAACTAATCGAACAAACCATAACAATAGCAAGAATAAGACTGACTAATTTCTTCACGTATCTTTCACCCTTTCCTCCTGATAATCTTCACACTACAATTATTACAAGAAATTGGCCCCAAACCTATTCCACTAATGGAGTAAAATCACTACACAAGCGTACTATCTTTCAATCATACAAAAGTATTACTAATCTAGTACTCTTCTCCCCTCCTTTAACTAATTAACGCATTGGGGGCCTGGCCCCCAATGCGTTAATGTGGTAAAGCTATTCAAAATTGTTAGCCAATCAATCTACCTTTTAGTATTGTGCGTAGTAGCGAGTGATTGCCACTGCGAAGTCACCGCGTGTTAGGTTGTGAGTTGGCTTAAATGTTGCTGTTACTGTTGGTGTTAGGTCGTATGGTCCTTGTGTTACATCAAAGTAAGCATTTAGTATGTTTAGATCTAGTGCAAGTTGTACGTATCCACGTAGGTGGGCTGGTACTTCTGATGAATCAGAGATTGCGACTCTTTCGCTGCCATACTGTATAGTTATTTCGTCATGATTTCGAGATTCTGCTTCTGCTTGTAAGCCTAGATTTTGAACTAGAGTGTAAGCTAGTTCTGCACGTGAAACTGCACTGTTTGGTGAGAACTTTCCATCAGTTGTTGGTAAGAGTACACCTTTTCCGTTATAGCCCACATCACGAAGTGCTGCGCCGTTTGCAACTACTGCTTCAGCAAATGCTGCATCTGTTGCGTTCACATCCTTAAAAGATGCTACACCTGATAATGGTAGATATTGACGTACTCCCGCTCCCATTACCACGTATTTAGCTAAGTCTATGCGCTTTAGGTTTTCGTCTGGCTTGTAATTTCCATCAGAATAGCTGTCTAGTAATCTTTCACTTACCCCAATTTTAATAGCTGACTCTGCTGGATGACCTTTAATGTCATTCAATCCAGTAAATCCTGCAGCTGTCTTAAATGCAAGCTCGCCGGTTATGCTCTCTTCAAGAGCTATTCCATTTAATCCTTCCAGCTCAACTTTCCAAGTACCCGCTTGTGGTGAAACTACCTGAACAGTTCTATCTGTGTACAACGGGAATAATAAATAGATTCCTGAACTGTAGCGTGTACCATCCGGAGCAACTAGTGCTAAATTAATGCTATTTCCTGTTAACCCTAATAACCCTTTTGCATTAATCCGTGCTGTTAGCTCTGTTAATCCTTCTTCCACTTCAAAAGTATAGGAATTTCCAGTTAAGTTTAATGAGCTATAGTTAATGGTAAAAGGAGCTCTTTCTGTGTTTAATTCAACATTAGCATTAAATGTAAGATTGTCATTAAGGGTCGTACCGTACTCACGTTCTGTGAATGCCGCATCCACTGCTGCGTATGCATTCACATATCCAGCTCCTACCTCCCAGTTCTCATAACCTGGCATATTAGTAGCTGTATTTTGTAGAATGGTCTTTACTTCAGCAGGCGATAACGTTGGGTTAGCCTCTAGTAGTAACGCAATGACTCCCGCTACATGAGGGGCAGCCATTGAAGTACCACTTAATGATAAATAGTACGGAACATGTGCTGGATCTAACACAGATGCATCATCTGTTAAGCCTAAATACATAGTCGGATCGACTGTCGTTGCTCTTGTAGAGACAATGTCCTGACCAGGTGCCGTAACTGTAGGGCGGTCAACCCAAGTAAAAGTTTCTCCATCTACAACAATTGTTCCACCTTTTCCATCAACTCCACGAGATGAGAAATCAGCTAGCTTACCTTGCTTCGTTCCAGCTGCTACCGTAATCACCCAAGGAGCCTTTTTATAGTTACCCGTAATCGTTGACTCTCCTGGGCCAGAATTCCCTGCAGAGAATACTGTTACTACTCCTCTATCATACAATTTCTTTGTCGCAACATTAATTGGATCAAATGGGTCAAAATCTGCTCCTACTTCACCCGTTGTGCCCCATGAATTCGTAATCACGCGGATATTATATTCGTACTGATGTGTTAATGCATAGTCAAAGCCACCTAATGTATCTAAAATCGCAATAGCAGCTCCAGAGCCATACCCTATTAAATCAGCTCCTGGTGCAACTCCTTCATATAACCCTCCAGACATCTCACCTGTTCCGCCAACAATACCAGCAACGTGAGTTCCATGTCCCCCTGTAATGTCAGTCGTAACCACGTCTTCCTGATAAGTAATCGGAAGTAAAGAATTAACAGCATGTAGATTAATCGATGCCATTACATTTTGAACAACATGATCGCCGTACTCTAGATCCTGATGAGTCCCATCAATTCCGCTATCATTAACAACCACTCCGATTCCCTTACCCGAAACCGGTAATCCACCATTTTGCTTTCGTAATGTGTCATCTTCACGAAGTTGGTCCACACCCGTTAGCTCAGTGCCAGTAGCATTTTCGAATTCAACGCGCTCATTGTCATAAATAGAAAACACTTCTGAGTTTTTTGCCAGAGCTAAAATTTGCTCAGGAGTTGCTAACACTCCTGCCATTGGAAGGTTTTGAAAGGCTACTCCTTGAGTAATTCCTAAATCACTTAAAAGCTTTAATTGTGATTCCGTTGGTGAATCCTCACCACGAAATGTAACGATTACATCAATCGGTTCCACTTTCGTCTTTAAAATCTCCGTTAAATCTACATCAACAACTCCTTCTTCTAAGGTGTATCCCTCTTCTAAGGTGTATCCTGCATGTGTAACGGGGATTGCTGTGTAAAAAGTCGCAATTAAAAGAACAAATGATAACAATAGTCCTTTGATCTTCAAAATAAACCCTCCTATTTTAGAATGACACATTTTCTTATATTATCTAATAGGAAAGTCCCCAGTGCTATTCTGCATATGGGGTAACTTTTATCGACAGAGGTACTATTCTTCATACTACTTAAGTAGTATATTGAATTTTTAAATAACAAAAAAAGACCACCTAAGTAGTCTCCGGTAAATTCACTAACTGATGCTGGACTGCGTAGATCACAACTTGTGATCGACTCTTTACATTCAGCTTTTTAAAAATTTTACTAACATGTATTTTCACTGTTTTATCACTTATAAACAATACTTCCGCAATTTCTTTATTGCTTAATCCATCGACTAAGCACTGAAGAACTTCCTTTTCGCGCTCTGTGAGAGCCTGATCCTCACCCTCTTGATTTTTTTGTTGATGAAAGCTTAAAAGCTTTTTCGTCATGGAGGGGTGAATAACGGACTCGCCTTTTGCGACGGTTCTAATTGCATCAATGACCTGGTCAAAAGGGGCATCCTTCAATAAATATCCATCTGCTCCCTCTCGAATCGCCGCCATGAAATACTCATCATGACTATGCATCGTTAGTACAAGAATCTTCTTTTCTGGATAAAGCTTTTTTAAAATACCTGTTACTTCAACTCCATTCATTTTCGGCATATTAATATCCATTAACACTACATCAGGATTGCATTCCTTGACTTTAAAAACAGCTTCTTCTCCAGATATAGCTTCCCCAACTACCTGAATATCACTTTCTATTTCTAATAGATTTCTTAGCCCGTCTCGTAATATCGCGTGATCATCTACTAGCATCAGCTTGATCATATTCAAACCCCTCCTCTACTCCCATTTTAGGTACCATAATGGAAATCTCTGTTCCTTGCTCTTGTTTGCTATCAATTTGCAAGGATGCCCCTATTTTCTCAGCTCCATCATTCATTTGCAGAATCCCAAAGTGGGGTTCCTTTTGCGCTTTCATCATCGCCTCTAAAAGTGAGAAACCTTTACCATTATCTTTTACACGTAATAAGATATGCTCCTTTTGATAGCTTAGTAATACGTCTACCTTTGTTGCATCAGCATGCTTCACAATATTTTGTACGCTTTCTTGAAAGGTATCATACAGAATCTTTTCCACCATTGAACTAAGTGGCTTGATATTTCCCCTCTCCTCATATGAAAAGCTGAGACCTGTTTCTTTTTCAAAGGTAGAGATTCTTTGCTTAATCGCAGATTGAAGTCCTACTCGTTCTGTTAAGTAGGGCCTTAATGCATAGATGGATTGTCTAACCTGTTTTAAGCTTCCACGTAGTTGGTCCATACTATCTGCTACTAAAGCTTGAGTTTCCTCCGAGGATCTCCCCCATTTTCTTTGAGCTGTTTCAAGCTTCATTAAAGCCCCTGCAATCGTTTGAGCCACCCCATCATGGATGTCTCTAGCAATTCGGTTTCGCTCCTCTAAAATACTACGTTTCTCCTTCTCTGCAATCAATAACCTTGTTTTGATACTAACCGCAAGCTGATTGGATAGTGTTGCAATCGCTTGGATTTCCTCATGATTAAAGCTTCTCGTTCTACTTCTTGATATCGCAAAAACACCAACCGTTTCCTGGTCAACCACGAGAGGTGCATAAACGAAGCTTCTTTGCCTCGGCTCAAAGTACACATCTATTAAGTTGGGTTCTCTTTTTCGGTCTGCGATCATAAGAGGCTGCTTTAAATTTTGAAGCAGCATGACCATGTCTTCCGTTAATGGCACTTGCGTTTGAATTTTTCCTTTATGTGTATTCATCTTCCATTGGCCATTTTCGTTTGTCCAGAGAATCATACCTTCAACATCAATAAGGTCATGAAAGCTAGTTTTTAACGCATCCAGCCAATCCTCACTGGGAAGCATTTTGTTTAGATTAGAGGTTAGAGAAAACAGCGCCTTTAGACGATTCCGTTCCTTTCTTAATCTGACGATAGATGAGCTTAGTAAGGCAAGCCCTACTAGTGGTGAAAAGAAGAAGAAAAAGGTAAAGGCATCAATTTCACCTCGATTTTGACTACCGAGCACTAAAAATAAACAACCATATACAAACGAAATTCCTAGACTATTAAGCTCTGAAATGAATTTCTGCTTCCAAACCTTGAAGTGATAATGCTGTGGGCGTAAAAATAATACAATATCTACAATTAAATTATTTACACTATAAAAGAAAATCGATAAAAGGGCTAACTCAATGATATGTAACATCACTACATTAGAAAGCTGAATATAATTGGTCATCAACCAGTTTGAGATACTTGCCCCTACAAGTAAACTAATGATTAACTGTGAGGGATTAAAAAAAATGATTCGCAGAGGTCTTCTCTTCATTACACTAATGATAAACATGATTACTGCATAGCTGATTACCGCAAGAGGTAAATCGAATATAAAATAAATAACGAATACAACAGGAAAGCTGATTGAGGAGAATCCCCTATACACTGGCATCGGGTAGTATTCACAGATTACTAGAAAAATAAGCAGCAGTCCAAAAACCCATGGGTCATTCCATGATTGAATTTCATCTATCTGTAAGTACACAACGAGCCAGCCCATTATTGATATAGCTGTCATAAAAAGCCGATCAGGACTATCTATAAAAGATAAAACTTTTTTCTTTGTCATGAAGCCCCTCCATCTATGTAAAACTCCACTTATGTTAATATTCTGTTAATTTTTATCGTACCTTATTTTCTCTATATAAAAAAGCCCAAACTGGTCGAATGAATGAAACACTAACCAATTTGGGTAAAACCTTTAAAAAGGTTTATTTGTTTATTTTGACAAAAACTAAACAAAATTACTATTCCCCTAATGGTCTATCCCACTAGTACTAAAGTATTATTTGGTAGCGATTGGAAATTTATCTCATGTCGACAATATTCAACAAAATCCTCAACTTTTCCTTGTTACTATTACAGTAGGGGGGATTTTTATGGAACTCATTAAGCCAGTAAAAGAAGGAATAATCGCCATTCCAAATATACAAATAGGAAATGACATAAAGCAATTCTTTTCTTTCTTTCTCATTCAATCAATTCTTTTTATACTCGTAACACCTATAGCATTATCGGTACCAGCATACCTGTTCATTCATAGTGCATGGGCAACCGGCTGGACTGCATTCTTCTTATTTCTTCTAGCTAGCATCGTTTTTTTAACCTGGTTATTTATCTCTATTTTATTCTTTTATTCTGTCACCGAGCCTAAAACATGGCCAAGGTACGTAGGCTTAGGTTGGTTGGTTATTTTAATAGGTACGTTTACCACTTGGATTATTTTCCTAGATTCTCTATCTTTACTAGCTTCATAGAAATATTTTTCTTTCCTTGTAACTTTCTATTAACAAGTACGACTAATTAAGTAGAAAGCTACAAGGAGGGGAAATTTCATGCAAATTACAACCAGGTTTATGAATGTTTCAGTAGATGAGGATCAGATCTCTAATTTAACGGAGGAAGAGCTTGACCGTTATTTAGATGATGTGGTTATGGATGCCGTATTTCATTATTTTACTGAGGATTGGTTTGAGTAATTTGCTGAAAAAAGATCCTATACGGAACAAAAGGCTTCTCTCATTTACGAGAGAAGCCTTTTTATTATAGTGTTTGATGTTTCAGGATATATTCGATGAGCTTAAGAATATCTTCCTTATCTGCCTCATTAATCAGTCTGTTATTCATTTGCTTTAAGTGCTTTTCTACTTTTTCTAATTCCTTGTAGGCTTTCTCACCCTGTGTACGTTCTACTTTTCTAAGTTTAGCAAGGGTAGACGTTTTCATTCCCTTATTAGCTTCAGCCTCTTGAACGAATAATTTAACGTTATCGATGGTTGGTTTTACGATCGTGACTGTTACAGATTGCAATTCTTCAACATTTCCTACCAGGTCAGTAGATTTGAAGGTAACTTTTGTAGTTCCTTCTTCGTCAATAAGAATCCCTTTATCTGCTTCGTAAATGAACCACTCAACGTCGTTCAATGTATATTCTGTTTTACTAACTTCTGTTAAATTATCAGATGCAGATAAGTTTACTTTCACATGATCAATGAATGATCCGGTAGACAAGTCTGCTTCTGGTAGTGAATATACAGTGCTAGGTGCTTCCATATCGTTCTTCTTTAGCACACCATAGATAGAGAAGTGAGAAACTTTTGCTATAAGGAACCCATCCTCTAGTTTAGTTTGTTGGTATTCCCATACTCCATTGTTATAGTGATAGATTCCTAGGTTTTCAATTGTTCCCATTGAAGGATCATATGGGAATTTTAGCGTAACAGCACCTGTAAAGGTATCAGAGACATGAATATCTAGGATCATACCACCAATTGAGTATGCACCATTAGTAAAATCAAGTGAATCAGTCGAAACTGGCTCAAGAGTTACTGTAACAGGCTCATTGTTAGTAAAAGTAGCACCACTAAAATCAATCATTCCACCTTCTGGTAAGGTAACTGTTTCATTTGTTTCACTGAGCGCTATCACCTGTGATATACGGCCTTCCGCTATATAGGTAATTGCTTCGTTATTAAAGCTCTTTATAAAATCGACTGTAGCGTCTAAGTCAATTGGGCCTTGAACTGGATTTTCTCCAAGTAAACGTAGCTTATACTTATCTCTACCATGTTCGTACATATAATTGTTAACAGTTACTGTGTAAGTAGCATTCCTATCAATTTCCGAACCATCTGGTAAAAATAAATCTACCACCTTATTAGTTGAACCATCCCAAGTATATTTGAATCCACCGATAGAAACGTCTGGTCCATATGAAGAAAATTGTGCATTAATGATTTCCTCGAGATCCGCACCTGTAATTTCTACTTTTACAAGTGTATTACCAAATGGTTGAACATTAAACAGTTCAGACCAAGTGATTTCTCCTGCATTAATATCGTCACGGATTCCTCCACCGTTCATTAATGCGAAATCAGATTGCATCGCCCATGCCATACCATCTGCAATGAGATTACCTAAAGCATTGTCACCAACTAATCCTTTTGAAGCATAGCCACCCTTTAGTTCACCTTCAGAAATTCCAACTACCTCGTTCATAATTTCTGCAGTTTGAGCTGCATACTTGGCTAGAATAGCTTCAACCTCAGGATCTGGTGTTACTCCACTTTGATTAACATAAACAATCTCTGCTGAATTTTTCACAATGTCCTTCGTTGTTGGATCAATTTCAACATCAACATCTGCAAAGGCTTTTCCATAGTCTAAAGCTTGCACAATTAATTTACCATCAACCACCGCATTTACGATTTGATGGTTATGTCCAGCATAAATAATATCAACAGCATCGTTCACTTCGTTTGCTAAATTTGCAGCATCTCCTGTAGCACTTGCTCCATCTTGTGATGCAGGCATATGAGATAACACGATGATTGATTCCACGCCTTGAGCTTGTAACTCAGCTACAGCATTATTTACTGCCGTAACTTCATCAGAGAAGTAGATATCTTGAATCCCTGAAGGAATTACCATATTAGCTGTTGCTACTGTATTTACACCAATAAATCCAACCTTTACTCCTTCAACCTCATAAACAGCATATGGAGGTAAAATTGGTTGGTTTGTTTCTTTTGACATACAATTAGCACAAAGATTAGGGAAGTTCATTCCATCGTAACCTATAGTGCCTTTTCCTTCTGGGTGCTCTCCACCATTAACCATACGAAGTAATTCTTGTGTACCTTCATCAAACTCATGGTTACCAACTGTACCAAAGTCAAATCCAATTGCCTCTAAAATTTCAACTGTTGGCTCGTCTTGTAGTAATGCAGAAACTGGTGAGCTTCCACCAATCATGTCACCAGCGTGAACGATTAATGTGTTTGGATTTGTAGCATCTCGTTGCTTAAGATATGCTGAAACATAGTCCATACGTCCAACTGTTTCTTCTACGCCATCGCCATTTGTATCTAATTTATATTGTTGATCAATCTTTCCATGTAAATCATTTAAGCTTAATAATTGTAAGGAAATATTATCTTCAGAACCATTTGGATCTTCTACCGGCTGTTGTGAACCTACTGCCGTGTAACCATTTGCTTCTGCCTCATTTGAGTCTGCAAAGAAAACTCTCTTCTCTACTGGAACATCCTTAAAGTTATCAGGTAACACATATTCCTTAGTGTCAGAATTTCCTACATATCTTGATAAACCTTTTCCTTGTTCTCTTGCTCTAAATTCAAATGGCAGTTCCATTAGAGGGTTTGCAGGATTCCAAATACCTAACTCTGCATCCTTTGCTTCCTTAACTGCATTTTGGAACAAGTTATAATCTGCTTCATCGCCTACTGGCCAAATAAAATACGTAACAGCATTACCTGAACGTACCATTTCTAGATTTGTATTTAAGCCATCAGATTTACGGATGACTTGTCCTAATACTCGTCCATACGCATCAGTAGCTTCTTCTCCTACTTTAACAAGAACCTCATCTCCTGCTTTTAATAAAGTGTTCATGTATTCTTTTGCAGCAATTCCATGATCTAGCTGGTTTTGGTCTAACTCGTTTTTAGGAGTATGATAGGTTTCTGCTGTATCAATGTTTACAAAACGAACCGTAGTTGCTCCTAAAACTGGTATTTCTAGTTTAATCGTATCTCCATCTGTTACAGATAGAACTTTAGATTCATAGGTTCCAGCCGCTGACGGAGCCTCTGGTTGTTCAGCCGCTAACACAATATCCTCAGCTTTACGTGGAAGAATCTGATACGTATTATATTGACTTAGAATGGCAGTAACCTCATACCATTTACCTTCTTCTATCGCACTAATCGCATTAGTACCCTCCATTAAACGAAGAGTTGTACTGTTAAATTCAGCATCAATAAATGAGATGTTGTATCCACCACCTGCAGGTGAACTAGGTACAGAAGAAGCATATCCTGTTACCTTTACTAGCTGACCTTCTAATGGTTCAGCAATTGTTTCAGATTGTAAGTCTGATAAGGTAAGAGCTTTAGGTTGTGGTAAAGGTTGTCCCTGTGCTAGCACCTCTACAGCATTTGCAGGAATAATTTCCTTTAACCCTCTGTATTCAGCAAGAGTTCCCGTTACCTTTACTAAATCACCTTCTTTTAAATCTTGTGAAGTTGATGAATATATATTAATTCCCGCTGTTTCGTCCTGAATATATGTGGAAAGCTTTCCCCCACCAATTGCAGAGTTATCTGCTGTAATTACACCTTGGATTGTAACTGTTGTATTATTACTTAATTTTCGTGCTTCTTCTATCGTAATGATTGTTGATGGATCTGGTTGTGGAGTAGGTTCACCTTGTCCATCTACAAAGACTATTGACGTTGGACTTTTTAAAGCTGGAACCGAGTAGTATGATTCTAAACTTCCGGTTACATTTATTTTTTGCCCAATGATGTTAGGATTGGTATTTAATCCAAATGAAGTTCTAAACCCACTTGATAATTGTACTGGAAAAATCTTTGCTGGATCAGTTTCATTCGGAGTATCAGCTATAGCAAGGTTATAATCATTACTAAACGGAGCTAGAAAATTATAGCTATTAGTACCCGTTGTATGAGCAACAATATATCCCTCCACTGTCGCCGTGCCAGTATTATTTGCTATTGCTTCTGCTACAGAAATTACCTCTGCCGCCTTCGCCCCCGGTATTGCCGGTGTAAGAAAGCTAACTACAAATGTAAAAATTAAAAGAAAACTAGTAATCCGTTTTATAGAACTAAGCTTCATGCAAATCTCCTTCCAAACCGTTTTTTAAGGAAGAAACGATCAATGATTAATTAGTAACTCCCCACCAAATCTACTATAATACATCGATATTAACTAAAGGTTAAGTAATTGTAAAAATCGTAAAATTCATACAAATAGACTATTAATTTCATACAGCTATTAATACTTTAGTCTTATTCTTACTATAAAAAGGACATAAAAAAACCATGTGTTTAGTACCACACATGGTTTACATCTTATTATTGATTTGTAGTGCCCTGGTCGCCTGCTCCAGCATTATTTTTATCATCCATGTTTGCTTCTGGATCTTCAGTCGTACCTTCGTCCATTTCACCAGGAGTTCCTTCACCTTGCTCAGTTTCACCAGGTGTTGTTTCATCGCCAGGAGTCATTTCATCTACTTCGTTTTCTAACTCTTCACCTTCTTCTTCCAACTCTTGACCCATTCCATCATCCTCTGTTCCTGGAGGTGCTGGATCTGGGTCATCCGTTGCACAGCCTGTTAGTAAGAATGCAGCAAGAAGTGAGCTAGTTAAAAGCATAAACCACTTTTTGTTCATATGAGACCACCCTTTCTTAGCATATTTTCATGACCTGCATGTATCGGTCTTTGATTATATTGCCCAGAAAAAGTTAAAACTTGCATGGCTATCATATTTTATTCAGATCCTTTAAGCAAACTGTAACAACCCTTCCCTTTAGGAATTCCTATATAAAAAAGTCATCTCTCCATAAAGAAAGATGACCACCGTCCACTTTTATTTCTTTTCACCTAATGCAAACATGATTTCTGCTTCACAAACTAGTTCACCATCAACAGTTGCAATAGCCTTACCTTTTCCGATTGGGCCTTTTAAGCGAATGATTTCTACTTCTAAACGTAATTGATCACCTGGCTTAACTTGTCTTTTAAAACGACAATTATCTATACCTGTGAAAAAAGCAAGACGTCCCTTGTTTTCTTCTTTACTAAGCATTGCCACTGCACCAACTTGAGCAAGTGCTTCAACAATTAAGACACCAGGCATAACAGGATAATCTGGGAAATGCCCTACAAAGAACTCTTCATTTGCTGTTACATTTTTAATACCAACTGCTCGCTTACCTTCTTCCATCTCTAACACTTTATCGACCAATAAAAAAGGGTAGCGGTGTGGGATAATTTCTTTAATTTGATTAATATCCAGCATATTTAAGTCTCCTTTAGTATGTATCGTTAGTATAATTTTAAGCCTAAAAGTGAAAAAAAGGAAGGATTCACTCCTTCCTACCTTCATTATTGCTTTTTAACTAAGTCTATAATATGTGTCCAGGTGGATTCTTTGAAAGCATCATCCATTTCACCATTTCCAATGATACCATATCCAACAGCTACCCCTGCCAATAGGCTTAATCCTAAGAGAACAACAATAATGAGCAAACGTAGCCATATAGGGAAAAGACGGATACGAATTTTAATTGGCTTTTCTTTCTCAGCCTTTTCTTTTCGTTCTTTTTTATTCTTTTTTACATCTTCTCTTGTTTTAACTTCTACATTTTCTACGCTTGGCAACATATCTTTATTCCCCTTCATAATACCTATCTAATCCCATTTACCAGACCCATCATTTGGTCTGCAATTGAAATGGATCTCGCGTTAAATTGGTATGAACGTTGAGTATTAATCATCTCTGTCATTTCCTTCTGGAGTTCAACATTGGATTGTTCAAGTGCTCCCTGCTGGACAGAAATATCGTTTCTACCGATTGCAGCAAATACATCTACTTCTAAAATACCTAAATTATCCAAATTAGGCAATCCTAAAATGTTATTTCCTGCTGATTGCAACAACTGAGGACGTTGAATTTGAGTGATTGCTAAATCGTAAGTCTCTGTTGTACCATCCTGATAGCTAACATTTAATTCACCTGTATTACTTACAGCAAAACCTGTGTGACCTTCACCGAATATAATCGGACCATTTTCACTCAAGACAGGATGACCGTCACTCGTAACAAGTTGGGTCTCGCCGTTTTCAAGTACAGATAAACTAAACGAACCATCTCTCGTGTAGCGAACTTCACCATCAACCTCTACCTCAAAAAACTGATTTTCTTTTAAAAGGGCAAGATCTAGTGCTCGTTCAGTCGTTACGATATTTCCTTGTGCAAGCTGTAGGCTAGTATGTGAAACCTTTGCCCCTGTACCCATACGAATTCCATTAGGCGTTAAACGCCCAACTTCATTTGCAGCTATTGGCTGGTTATTAAATTGCTGAAATAATAGCTCCTGAAAATTAGTCTCTCTTTTCTTAAAGCCTGTTGTATTAACGTTCGAAATATTATGACTGATGTTATCCAGCTGCTTTTGAAGCTGAGTCATTGTATTCGTTGCAGTTATCATTGAACGATTCATATTATCACCTTTTTACCAAATTATAATCGGCCAATTTCATTGACAGCCTTGTCCATACTTTTGTCATAAGCCTGAAGTACTTTTTGATTTGCTTCAAAAGCACGAAATGCAGTGAGCATTTGGGTCATTGTCTGGGCAGCATCAACATTTGAACGTTCTACGAATCCTTGTTTTAATGAATAAGCTACATCTTCATTACCGATTGCCGTTTGCAGTGCCTGTCCATCTTCAGTCCGGAACAGCCCATTGCCTTCTTTGACCAGAGCATTAGGATTTTCGGCTAGAACAATATTCAATCTTCCAATTGCTTGGTTATTTTCAATAATAGTTCCATCTTCTTGAAGAGTAAAATCACCACTATTAATCATGATTCGTTCATTATTTTCATTCAGGACATAAAAGCCTTCATTTGTAGTTAAAAAGCCTTGTCCATCAATTGTAAAATTACCGTTTCTTGTATATCGACTTTCTCCATTTGCATCTTGTACATGGAAGAAAAGGGATGATCTTTGACCTGTTTGTACATTAATGGGAACATTTAAATCTTGTAAGGCGATATCTGTTTTACGACCAGTATCCTGTAAGTCACCTTGAATAAAATTAGGAATCGTTTCTTGAAGGTAGGCACCAGAGTTTAAAGCTCCAATCGTTCTACCCCCTGGTAACTGAACTCCTGTATTCGGAACGCCTGGGTTATTGATGCGTTGTAACAATAGTTCAGGAAAAGCACGTACACTCGCCTGATCTGCTTTAAAACCAGGTGTGTTAGCATTTGCCATATTATTTGTTAGCAATTCTGTCATTTTCTGCTGGGTGAGCATCCCTGACGCTGCCGTATAAAAGCCTCTTAGCATACTGTTTCTCCTCTCGAACTAATCAATAACTCCATTATAAATGAGTTATGACACAAACTCATCAACCAAAATTAGCTATTTCCTATACAGGATTTCTCTTATCATCACCCGAAACTACGTCTTGGAAGCTTGTCCATACTGTCAAGCATAATCCCTGTTCCAATTGCTACGCAATCCATTGGATTTTCAGCAATTAATACAGGTACACGAAGCTCCTCTGAAAGCAGGGTATCAATTCCGTGTAGAAGTGCTCCTCCACCAGTCAAGATCACTCCACGATCGATAATATCAGCAGAAAGCTCAGGCGGAGTTCTTTCTAGTACTCCTTTTGAAGCTTGTACAATTACAGAAACTGACTCACGAAGAGCCTTTTCAATTTCCTCAGAGCGAACAGTAACCGTTCTAGGTAATCCTGAAACCATATCACGACCACGAATATCAATTTCTTCGTTACGTGCACCTGGGAATACAGTAGCCACCTTAATTTTAATATCCTCAGCAGTTCTTTCCCCAATTAGAAGCTTATAATGGCGCTTAATATAATTTAGAATTTCGTTATCAAAACGATCTCCAGCCATCTTAATTGAAGAGGCGGTGACGATATCTCCCATTGATAATACTGCGATATCTGTAGTTCCACCGCCAATATCAACTACCATATTTCCACTTGGCTGAAAAATGTCCATACCAGCACCAATAGCCGCAACCTTTGGTTCTTCTTCTAAATACACTTTTTTTCCACCGCTTTTTTCAGCAGCTTCTTTAATTGCTTTTTGTTCTACCTTCGTGATGTTTGTTGGGCAACAAATCAAAATTCTAGGTTTAGAAAGAAAGCCCTTTACATTTAGCTTGTTAATGAAATGCTTTAGCATAGCCTCTGTTACATCAAAATCCGCAATGACTCCATCCTTTAATGGACGAATCGCAACTATATTCCCTGGTGTACGTCCTACCATTCGTCTAGCCTCTTCACCAACTGCAAGGACTTTCCCTGTATTTCTGTCAATTGCTACTACTGATGGCTCGTTAAGAACGATCCCTTTACCTTTTACATGAATTAATACATTAGCAGTACCTAGATCAATTCCAATATCCCTTGCAAACATTTCCTCATGTCCTCCTTGCAAATTTACGACGATAATATTCTATAGTTATATTATCACAATTTGACGAAGAGTATATGAATTCACATAAAAAATCAAGGAAAATTTGAAAGAGTTTGTCGAAATCTGAAAAAACATTGCCTCAAACCTAATTTTCCATCCTATTTTACTACTTCCTCATGTTCTTCCTTCTTATACTTTAACTTTGTTGCTTCTCCACCTCGTAAATGACGAATTGATTTATGATAATCAAGAATGTCCTTTACTTCATTCGCTAGTTCTGGATTAATTTCAGGTAATCTTTCCGTCAAGTCCTTGTGAACAGTACTTTTGGAAACTCCAAACTCTTTCGCAATTACGCGAACAGTCTTTTTTGTCTCCACGATATACTTTCCAATCTTGATAGTACGCTCTCTGATGTAATCGTGCACACTACTCGCCTCCCTAATTTGGATGTGAGAAGTGTGAAATGAGACTCGTTTAGTTAGCTACGAAGTAGGAATTATGCTCGTTCATCTAAAGAAGAATGTTTATTTATTTGATCCTTCGAAGACAATTTACGACCCCTCACCTCAAACACTCTCTTTGTTAGGTTTGTAACAGTTTATTAGCTTGGTTGCGGATATATGCTAAAAAGTCAATTAGGACAAGGGTTTTCTCTGATTTTTTTGAAACTTTCGCCCTGTTAATGCAATATGTAGGAATTTCGCTAAATAGTACAAATATTTGTCAATATGAATACTTTTTCAACTCTATATAGAAGAAAATCAACCTGAGAGAATGGTAGAGTGGTTTTGTCATAATGGGGTTATTTTCTGGGAAATATGTCGAAGTGTGATTTAGAGCCAGCTTGCCATTTACTAGATTTACCAATTCCTCTCCTTAAAAGCAGCTTATCTAAATCATATAGAAGGTAGTTAACAGCAAAAAACACCCATTATATTAAAAATGATTGGGTGTTCTATTTATCTCCTATTAAGTTTGATGCTCTTTTAGCTGTTATTATATAACGATTTGGTGCATCACCAACATATCCAAAGGGGAAACAAGTAGTTACAGTTAAAGTTTCTTCATTATAGTCATGTTCAGCCTCTTGTAATTCTTTTTGCTGGCTTTGGTGCGAACTTAAGAGTTCTACTCCTGCAATACCTACAAATAGTAAACCTACAGTAACTAGGATCAGGGGGACAGTTTTATATAATAGTTTCACTCTGGTGTTCTCCATTTCAAAACTAGCTTACATTACAGGCTAATAAATTTCTTTTCTAATATGTCTATCTATCACACTTCCTTAATTTTCCTCAGTAAAAAAACTGCCTTAAAGTGGCAGCTTTTCGTAAGTTTCTATTTAGATTCATTCATCCAAACTTCTCCGTCTTTATAAGTCATTTGTTCTGGATATCTTAAATCTAATACTTCTTCCTGTGATTTCAACGATGGTGGTGCGGTTGATAATGAAACCACCACATTGGTGATAATGGCGGCAATAGCACCGAAAATTCCAGCTCCTGTGTCAATAATACCTAAAATCGTGAATACTCCTGCTTTGGCTGCGAAGATGTATGCTAACGTGACCGCTAATCCTACAATCATTCCTGAAGTCACACCATATGCATTAGATCTCTTCCACCATACTCCGAGCAATAGTGCTGGGAAGAAGGTTCCTGATGCTAACGCGAATGCCCATGCAACAATTTGGGTAATAGCTCCCGGAGGATCTAGTGCCACTAAACCAGCTATAACGGTTGCAATGACGATGGTCCATCTTGCCACAGCTAATCGATTTTTCTCAGAAGCATCTGGCTTTAATACACGGTAGTAAATATCATGTGCGAATGATGAAGAAATCGCAATTAGTAGCCCACCAGCAGTTGATAATGCTGCTGCCATAGCACCCGCTGCCACTAACCCGATGACAAATACACCAAGATTTGCAATCTCTGGAGTTGCCATAACGACGATGTCACGGTCGATAATTAACTCAGACCATTGAAGGATTCCATCACTGTTTTTATCTGCTAATTGAAGTTTACCTGTATTAACCCACGAAGCTGTCCAGGCAGGTAGCTGATCAATTGGCTGTCCTGCAACATTTTTCATTAAGATGAAGCGTGAAAATGCTGCATATGCTGGTGCTGATAAGTATAAAAGTCCAATAAATAATAAGGCCCATGCTCCTGACCAACGTGCTGCTTTCATCGTAGAAACCGTATAAAAACGAACAATTACGTGAGGTAAACCAGCTGTTCCTGCCATGAGTGTAAAGAGTAGTGCTAGAAACTGCCACTTTGTTCCACTAGTAAATGGAGCAAAATACTCAGAAACTCCAAGCTCTCTATCTAAAGCACCTAATTCACTCACAATATTCCCATAAGAAATCCATGGAATAGGATTACCCGTTATTTGTAATGACATGAAAATAACGGGGATTAGATAAGCGATAATCAGGATAATATACTGTGCAACCTGAGTCCAGGTAATCCCCTTCATTCCTCCGAATGCCGCATAAACCGCGATTAGTACGACCCCAATCATTGTTCCTGTTGTTGCATTAATTTCAAACAGTCTTCCAATTACAACACCAGATCCAGAAAGCTGTCCGATTGTGTACGTGAAGCTGATCACAATGGTACAGATAGCGGCTATAATGCGGGCGTAATGACTTTCATAGCGGTCTCCAATAAATTCAGGAACCGTATATCTTCCATATTTTCGAAGCTGTGGAGCTAATAAAAAGGTTAATAGTAAATATCCACCTGTCCAGCCCATTATGTAGGCTAAGCCATTATAACCAAGTAACATAACAGTTCCTGCCATACCAATAAAGGAGGCAGCACTCATCCAGTCAGCACCGATAGCCATTCCATTAAAAATCGGTGGGACTCCACGTCCTGCCACATAGAATTCTGACGTTTCAGTAGCTTTATTGTAATAGGCAATCCCAATATATAGAGCAAATGTTGCTAGAATTATAGTTAAGGAAACAATAAATTGTAAATCCATGATCATTCCCCCTTTTCACAACGGTCTCTTTTTAATGTTCTAATGATTTGCCGATACTTAACTGCTCATTTTGAGCCTCATCAATGCCATATTTTTGATCAATTTTGTCACTTACTTTTGCATTAACAAATAAAAGGATGATAAAGGTTAAAACTGCACCTTGAGCCCCCATGTAGTAATGAAATGGAAAACCTAGAAAGCTAAACTTCGAAAGTGGCTCTGCAAAAAACACCACACCAAACGAAACAATAAACCAAATAAGAAGATAGATCATAATATTTCTTGTTCGCTCACGGAAATAAGCATCTGCTACACTTTTATCAATTTTTCTCATATCATCACCTCCGAAAGATTTAGGCAAACCAACACATTAGAACATTTTTCATAGACCACATCCTTTCATTAACCCGTTGTTAACCAATTGCAAAAATAAACTTTACTGTCTCAATAAATGGAGCTGGGACTAGTACGATTTCAACGATAAAATAGAGAAATATAAATAAGAATGGAAAAATTAGAAGTTGAGGTTTACCCTTTTTAAAAGTAAAGAATAGTGAGAGACCGGTGATAAGTAAGATTACTATAAAGATCATCTGTGTCGACCTCCTGATTTGAATGATTAATAATTGTTTTGATGAAGGCGCTATCATTTTACTGATGTTTATGATAGCTTTTTAAACTCCTAATTTTCGATGAGTGAATATTTTTAATTTTACAATAACTTAATTATCCAAAATTTTCATATGGCCGTCAACTAAGCAAACAGTTAATATTTCTACAAAAAACGAGACTAGTCAACAATTTATGACTAGTCTCGCTCTGTTATTTTTTCATATAGTTCAATACTTCTAGGTCGATCTTCCCTTGCGCTTGCTCTCGTCCCTCAAAATTCTCTGTATGAATATACGTAGTCAATGATTGGAATAGAGTTTCATCATTAACCTCTGTTGTGTTTTCCAGATATCCATGACGATTTAATTGAGAGATTAACTCTGTTCTTACCTCACCTTGGATTTCTAAAATGTTTTCTTCCTTTGTTGGAGCAAAATATAATTGCTGAAGCTCATAAATACGAATAAGCTCTTTAATTGGATCTGGATGCTCATCCACACGGAGGTCAACAAAGCGATCATTATAGCCTGCATAGCCGCCTTTTTCTTTAACAACTAAAAGGGCTGCTGACTGCATACCACGGCTATCACCACCAGCATCCTGACCTGCATCTAGTGCTTTTAATAGTTTTTCAGCTAGAGTTCCCTCCGTACTTTCAAACGTTTTCGCCATTGCCTGTACTGTTTCTTCACTAACTAGAATATTTCCTTGAGCCGCAAAGTATTGTCCCGTAACCCCACCAGCCCAATCGTAGCATTTTTCGCCAGTAAATGTAGCAGCATTTCCTTGGGCATCAACAATACCTGCCTGACGAAATTCTGCTTGCTCATCTTCACTTGTTAATGCATCTAGCGTTTCTTGGGCAGTTTTGCCTGCTTCCATCAACTCTAAACCTTTAGGACCGTATGTGGTGTTAGCATAGGATTGAGTAGCAACCGCTCCGACTCCTGCTTTTGCCCATGGGACAACCGAACCAACTCCAAGAAACTTCGATTGTACAGCAATACCTAGCTCTTTTGTTTTTGGATCAAAGCCTACAATTGAAAATGTCATATGTTTTCCTCCTAATCTAATGATTCTATTAATAGTTTTATGGAATCCTGCAGATCTCGCTGTGACCAACTTGGTACAGAAGGCTGTTGAATGCTTAATTCATGAGAAGCTGGAATATGGATAAAGCCAGCTATCGTATTTTTATTGTGCTTCTGAATGTAATGAAGCGTGTTATACATAACAAAATTACACAAATACGTTCCTGCACTGTTCGAAATTTGGGCAGGATAGTTGTTCTCCTGCAGAACATTAACGAATTGACGGATAGGTAGCGTTGAGAAATAACCATCTGGGCCGTCCTCTTCAATAGCAGCATCCTGTAGAACCACCCCAGTATTATCCGGCGCACCATCTGAACAATTTATCGCAATACGCTCAGGAGTAATCTTTGAACGTCCACCAGCTAGTCCCAAATGAATCACAGCATCCGGCTGAACCTCTTCATATAACTCAATCGCTCTTATAGCAGTTTGATTAAACTCTACAGGTAACACTCTACCCACAACCTCATAATTGCCAATTACCTTACCATCCAATGCCTTCGCAATCTCTTCAGTTGGGTTTACCTTAAACTCCAAAAACGGAACAAATCCTGTTAACAAAAGCTTCTTCATTCCCGCTCCTCCTTTAATCATGCTATATCAATACTAAATCCAAATCTATCAAGCTAAAAAACCCTTTAACCAATTAACGCATTGGGGGCCTGGCCCCCGATGCGTTAATGTGGTAAAGTTTCCCCTATTTAGTACATTAATTAATAAGAAGCAATGGCCCCGTCAGTTCTGCTTTCTGTTCCACCTGTTAGGACGCCTGTTTCTGGATCACGCCAAATAATTTGTCCGCGACCAAACCCACCTGTATCTAAAGCCACTTCAATTTGGTGTCCTTTTCTAGCTAGGGCTTGAGCAAGGTGAAGTGGGAAGTTAGGCTCCACTTGAAATTTCTTATCTTCCATCCACTGCCATCTTGGTGCGTCTAAAGCTGATTGTGGATTTAATCCAAAATCAACCGTATTCATCACGACTTGTAAATGTCCTTGTGGTTGCATATAACCACCCATTACGCCAAATGGTCCTACTGGCACATCTCCCTTTGTTAGGAAGCCAGGGATAATCGTGTGGAACGTTTTCTTACCAGGTTCTAGTGCATTATCATGAGTAGGATCTAAAGAGAAGTCATGTCCTCGGTTTTGTAGAGAGATACCTGTTCCTGGAACGACTACCCCAGAACCAAAGCCCATGTAGTTACTTTGAATAAAGGAAACCATGTTTCCTTCTTCATCGGCTGTTGCTAAATAAACCGTACCACCTTTTGACGGAGTTCCTGGTTCAGGTGTAACAGCTTCTTCTCCAATTAAAGCTCTTCTTTGATCAGCAAATGATTCTGATAACAAGTCTTCAACGGATACTGACATATTCCTTGGATCGGTAATATACTTCTTTCCATCTGTGAATGCTAACTTCATCGCTTCAAATTGCTTGTGAAGTGTATCTAGGTTATCTCTTTCAGAGAATTCATATCCCTTTAATGTATTTAAAGCCATTAAGGTTACTAATCCTTGACCGTTTGGTGGGATCTCCCAAACATCGTAGCCGCGATAGTTCACACTAATTGGCTTTACCCACTCTGGTTGATAGGCTGCAAGATCCTCCTCAGTAATAAAACCATTATGTTTCTTTGAGAAATCACTAATCTTTTTAGCGAGGTTTCCTCTATAGAAAGATTCAGCATTCGTTTCACCAATTTCTCTTAACGTTGAGGCATGTCCTGGTGAATTCCACATTTCTCCGATCTTTGGTGCACGACCATTTGGAGCGAATGTTTCAAACCAACCATCAAACTCTTCACCTTTTGCCATTTGTTTATAGGCTTTATATGCATAACCCCAATACTTACCTAAGATTGGTGACAATGGATATCCATTTTCTGCATATTCAATTGCTGGTTTTAATACTTCTGATAAAGGTAACTTACCAAATCGTTTTGATAACTCTGCCCATGCCGCTGGAACACCAGGTACTGTTACAGGAATTAAGCCAAGCTTTGGCATTGTTTTTTCATGACCACGTTCTTTTACTGCTTCAATAGAAAGACCCTTTGGGGCTGGTCCACTAGAGTTTAAGCCATGTAGTTCTCCTTTTACCCAAACTAAGGCAAAAGCGTCTCCACCAATTCCGTTTGAAGTTGGTTCAACAACCGTTAGAGTTGCGGCAGTTGCGATTGCTGCATCAATTGCATTTCCACCTTTTTTCAATATATCTAATCCAGCCTGTGCTGCTAAAGGCTGTGAAGTGGCAACCATACCTTTTCTAGCAATTGTCGTCATTCGTTGAGATGAATAAGGGTGCGATAAGTAATCCACGTTTCATTTCCTCCTCATATGTATAAATAAAAATAAATTCATTTCGTAAACCGAAACATAACTACATAGATTATATCAGAAAATTTAAAATGATACACTATATTACTTTAACGCATTAGGGGCCTGGCCCCCGCTACGTTAATGTGGTGAAGCAAAGGACAGGCTCCCAACTTAGTTTATGAAAGAAAAGCACAAAAAAACCTATCCATTTTATTTGGATAGGCTTTTGTATCAAGTTGTTGTGGTTTTTGACGAGAATGTTAAATTAAGCTTTTGCTTGTCCGATTGATGCATCTGGAGTGTCAGTTGTGTCTCCCTCTGCATCTTCTTCACCTTGTTCAGGTGCTTCTTCATCAGCAGCGCCTTCTTCTGTTTCTTCGTCAGCTGCTTCTTCACCTTCAGCTTCTTTGTTAGCATCCGTTTCAGTTGCTGCTTCTTCCTTTTTAGCTTCTTCTAGAGAATCAGCGTTTTTTTCAAAGAAGTCTAAAGGATTAACAGGTTCATTGTCTTTACGGATTTCAAAGTGAGTGTGAACACCTGCTTCTTCGTTATAAAGAGAACGTCCTGCAACTGCTAGTAGCTCACCTTGTGCAACATCTGCACCTTCTTCAACTTTTACATTTTCTAAAGCTGAGTACATTGTAGTAATTCCATCACCATGATCAAGTTCTACTACGAATCCTAGTAAAGGATCTTTTACTACTCTTGTAACTGTTCCACTTAAAGATGCTACAACATCAAAGCTTTCCCCATTTTTGCTTACAATATCGATACCTGTGTTACCAGCGTACGTATTATTATAGAATACTAGGGCAGCTTCCTGTTCCTCGGCACTTGCTTCGTCATCGTAGAAGTGCTTTTGGATTTCAATAGAATTAGGGTCAACGACAGGCATAGAGAATTTCTCTACATTACTAATTACTGGTACAGTTTCATTTCCGTTTTCAGCAGTTCCAGGTGTTCCTGTTTCTGTCTCTGTAGTCGGATCTGCTAGATCAGTCGTACTGTTTTGATACCATAATACGGCTGTCAGAATGATTGCTGCACTTGCAAGATAGATTGCTGGGAATACCCAACGTTTTTTGAATAATTGTGTTTTTGACTTACGAGGATTTTTGTTTTCTTCCTCTCTCATCATTATCATCACCTCAGCAATCAGTCTGAACACAATCTCGTAAATATATACATCATTGCAAAAAAATTTTTATAGATTATTTTTCGACAAAGCTAGAATTATTATTCATAGATATAGTAATTTTTTATTTTTCTGGCTGTTTTCCTTGTAATAACGCTGTTTTCTCTTATAGGTAGTATAGTCCAATTCACTCCACTACCATTTTTTTAAAACAATAATCTTTAACAAAAGAAATTATTAAAAGAAGGATTTCCATATGGAAAAGTCAAATAATGATTTGTACAAAGGCTCTGTAAATAGGCTAGTTGATTTCCATTACGGATTTTCTATCCTTAAACACAGCCTATCTATACTAAATAAAGGAGTGATGTAATGAGTAGAAGACCACGCGTATGGTTTCCTGGTGCAATCTATCATATTACTAGTAGAGGAAATCGGAGATCGATTATATTTAATAATCAAGAAGATTACGATCGATACTTTTCTATTATCATGGAAACACAAAATGAGTTCCCCTTCCAACTTCACGCATATTGCCTCATGTCAAACCACCTTCACTTGCTGCTGGAAACAAAAACAACCCCTATTCAAGAGATTATGTGGACGATCCAAACCACCTATGCTAATTATTTCAATAAGCGTTATCAAGTAGATGGTCATGTCTTTCAGGGAAGATACGGCGCCAAGCTGATCGATTCTCAAAAATACTTTGTCGATGCTGGGCGTTATATTCATATGAATCCCCTGCATGCGCAAATAGTAGAATATCCTGCTGATTATAAATATAGCAGCTATCAATACTATGTTAACGGCAATCCACCACCCTTCCTAAATATCTCAAAAACCATCTCCTTATTCCCAGGACCCAAAAGCTATCAATTCTTTATAGAAAAAAGTTCTACCACAACCATCTAGTCTATTATTTCACTATCAATCCATTAACAAATTAACGCATTGGGGGCCAGGCCCCCAATGCGTTAATGGATAAAAACGCTATTTTTATGTTATTTACTATAGGCTGTAAGTTTATCTAGGTATGAATTAATGGGTGTGATTTCAATCCCTTGGTAGTAGTGGTTAATAATTTCTTGATATGTTTTTCCTTGTTGTGCCATTCCGTTTGCGCCGTACTGGCTCATTCCTACACCGTGTCCATAACCTTTAGTGGTAATAACGATATCATTACCTTTACGTTCCCATGTAAAGTCGGAGGAATATAGATCAAGTGCTTCACGAACTTCACGTCCTGTAAAGGTTTTGCCACCAATTTTGACGGAGCCTACACGGTTTCCTTTTGTTCGTGAAGTGATTGTTCCAATTTCACTGCTATCCCCGATCTTTACGCCAAGCCCACTTTCAAATTTACTAACTGGAATCGAAGTACTTACAATATATTTAGGAGATTGATCATCCCAAGGACTTTCTACGCTTTTTAAGTAAGGGTAGGGATTAGCCCAATAATCTTCAGAGTTCTCGGTAAAGCCGTTACTTGTTGAAAAGAAAGAAGCTGTAATCGGTGTTCCTTCATGAGTAAGGATTTGACCCGATGTTTCGTTAACAGCTTTTGTTATTTTCTCTAGTCTTGTAGAAAATTCGTCTTTCCATATCTCTTTTAATTCACCATTGTCCTTATATACCTGGTGATTGATAGTATCGGTAACTTTTGCCGTTGATCCTTTTGGTACTCCTATGGCCTCTTCATTTAAAAGTTGTTGCACAATATATGTACGTGCGGCTAATGCTTGAGCTTTTAATGCTTCCATTTCAAATTCCGCAGGCATCTCGGACGCAACAACACCTACTACATATTGCTCAATTGGTATTTCTTCAATAACCTTCTTCTCCGTTCGATAAACAGGAACAGATACAGGTATAGCATTTTCGATTTCTGGTGTAGATAACACCTGAGGCTGTATATCTTCAACTAAAGACCCCTTTGTTCCCTCTGTAAAGGGTACGACTAATAATGTTGGAATAATTAGTGTGACAATAAATAAAATCGAGCCTATTACGATCATTGGTTTTAACGGTTTCAAATCTCCAGCCTCCATCCCTTTGTTTTTCAAGTTGCTTATTACATTTTTATGGAGGTGGACAAACTATTATGACTAAATCTCTTAACTCTTTTAAAACTTATTAATAGAGTTTCTTTTCTTTATAAATACTTCGTTTTTCATCAGTCATACTGTATATTCAATTATTTTTAAACAATCACCTCTAAATCAAAACATCATACAACTTACCTTCACATTTTATTTAGATATGTAAAATTTTTAAAAAAAGTTTCATTATTAGCAGTTATTGTTATATAACAATGTTGATGGATTGTTCTAAACAATACAGAAGGTACAGAATATAAGAATCCTTCATCAAATGCCTCACATCGTGTGCTACACAAATAGAGGATCCAGCTTATTTTGCAAGCGTGGCATAGCAGGACTACGGTTTTACCCCCCACAGGCTCTCTTAAGGAGCACACAGCAAGCCCACGAAAATCGAGCACCATAGAGTGACAGTCACTCAACATTGTTCAATTGCCCAAGCTGAAACTGCAGAAAAAATTATTCTACACTAAGATCACCACATAAACAAAAAATATCAGAAAACTGATGTAATAGTACTGTAAGGAATTATTTATTTCCAAACGACATAGACTTAATTAACTAACAACACTAACACCAAAGCACTATATGGAGTTTTTTCATAAATAAAAAAGGAAGCCAGTTTGGCTCCCTTAACTTTTAAGCATTTAGATCTGAAGTTTTTGCTTCTTGTTCCACAATGCTTTGCTCTTCTTCTACAATTCGTTCAATGTCTGCACCTAATCCAGCTAGTTTTTGGTGGAAGTTTACATATCCACGGTCGAGATGCTTTAGCTCGCCTACACGAGTGTATCCATCTGCGACAAGGCCGGCAATGATTAGAGCTGCACCTGCACGAAGGTCTGTAGCAGACACTTCTGCTCCTTGAAGGGTACCCGGACCGTTAATAATCACAGATCGACCTTCAATTTTAATTTCACCGTTCATACGGCGGAATTCTTCAACGTGCATAAAACGATTTTCGAAAACTGTTTCTGTAATCATACTCGTGCCTTTTGCCTTAAGCAATAAAGCCATCATTTGTGACTGCATATCAGTCGGGAAACCAGGATGTGGCATCGTTTTTAAATCGACTGCCTTAAGTGTTTCAGGACCGATGATACGTAGACCATCTTCTTCTTCCTGAATGATTACACCCATTTCTTCTAGCTTCGCGATTAAAGAACTTAAATGCTCAGGAACAGCACCTTGAACATATACATTTCCTCCCGTAATCGCTGCAGCTACCATAAAGGTTCCTGCTTCAACACGGTCTGGAATCACGCTATGTTCCGCTCCAGATAATTGGTCAACACCTTCAATTTTAATGGTACCTGTTCCAGCACCACGGATTTTCGCACCCATCTTGTTTAGATAGTTTGCTAAATCTACAATCTCAGGTTCTTTCGCACAATTTTCTAGAATTGTCGTTCCTTTTGCTAAAGTAGCAGCCATCATGACGTTTTCAGTTGCACCAACGCTTGGTGTATCGAAATAAACTTTTGCACCAACAAGTCTGCCATTTACTTCAGCTTCGATATAACCGTTACCAACCTTCACTTTCGCGCCCATTGCTTCAAAGCCCTTTAAGTGTTGGTCGATTGGTCTAGAACCAATTGCACAACCACCTGGTAAGGCAATTCTTGCTTTACCGTTACGTGCAAGTAATGAACCCATTACTAGGACAGATGCTCTCATCTTGCGTACATATTCAAAAGGAGCTTCTGTTGTTAAATTTTTTGTCGCATCTACTGTAATCTGACCGTTCTCAAACGTAACATCGGCATTTAGCTGTCTTAACACTTCATTAATCGTATAAACATCAGAAAGCTCCGGCACATCCGAAATAATACTTTTACCTTCTTTTGCTAATATGGATGCAGCGATAACAGGCAAAACGGCGTTTTTTGCTCCTTCAACTTTAACTGTTCCGTTTAATTGCCTTCCGCCACGGACGATGATTTTTTCCAAGGTTATTCCCCTCCGCGTCCAATTTCTCTATATTCATATTCATCTCAAAACGATGGTGTTCCTACCAAGAGGCAAGAAAACCGCCCAACGTTGCTTTATAAGATCTCTTATTTTTCACGTTAATTAGATCTTTCTTTCCACAATCTTAGTATATGCAGTAGGAGAGCCAAATGTCTCTTTACTCTAGATTTTCGTTAACTAACAAAGATTTTCGCTCGAAAGTCCACTTTAAATGAAAAACCATAAAACCTATTCAATCTTATCATTGATTTTCACGTATATACAAGATAATTTTTGTAAAAAAACAAGGAAGATTGTCATTATTTGTATGAACTAAACAGGACAAAAGGCTCAGTTCCAACCGCTAATTACTACATGATAGAGTACGTGTGGTAGTAAAATTTTTTGAGGGTAAACAGCTTCTTAATTCATTAGACGTAATGTTACGAGATTAAGTTACTTAATATTATCCTATTAGCTTTCTTACATTTCGTTCCCGCTCTCGCTTTCTCCTTACATTCATTTTTAACCAAGAAAGTGTTCAACATACGTGGAAAAAGTCGTCATTTCAATACATTAGTGGACATATAAAAAACCCATACCTTTATAGAATATGGGCGAATGCCTGCTAAAATAACAATGGAATTTGCTGTGACCATAATAAATAATCAAGGAAAAAGTTACTAACAGATGTCCCAATTGTAATGGTTAATAAAATTAAAATAACACGTGCTTGGTAAACATGATTGGGTTTAATAAGAACCTCAAATCTAACTGCTTGAAGTGCCCACCAAGTGATCGTAATAAATAATAAATGAGAAATGATACTGATCAGAGCTTGCTGCCCAAAAAACTGATCAACCATGAAACAACCCCCTCTTTGTACCTATTCTTGTGACAGGTATAACTTAAAAAATAGAACAAGAGGCCTAGTCAGCCTCTCGTTCTACTCTTTATTGAAAAAAGTCTATGCTAAAATGACCGTGTTGATGGAATACATCAAGTGCTAAGTTAGGGAAGATTCCTAATCCAATTGTTCCAATCACACAGATTACAATTAACAATGCGGTGCTAAATGGGAACTTAATTGGTTCTGAATCATTTGCTGGACGGAAGAAAATCTGTCCAAGTAACCCGAAGTAATATACATAAGAAATAACAGTTACTCCGACCATAATACTAACTAACAAATACTGCTCCATTAAAAGTGCTCCTGTAAAGATGTTTAACTTTGCAATGAATCCTGCAGTACCAGGAATTCCTGCTAAGGAAACAATAAATACTCCAAAGGCTAACGCTAATAATGGTGATTTTCGATATAGACCTGTGAATTCACTAATATCTTCTTTTCCTGTTTTAGATATAACAAGCTGAAGAATGGCAAATGCACCAAAGTTCATCAAGCCGTACGCTAATAAGTAGAACCAGATAGAGTCTAACATGATTGGAGACAATGCCATAAATGCAACTAGTACATAACCGGCATGAGCAATACTTGAATAAGCGAATAGACGCTTTACATTACGCTGACGTAGCGCAATCGTATTCCCTACAATCATGGTTATAGCTGCGATGATTGCAATATAGTCCCCCATAGAGACGATTAAACTTGTCGTTCCACCTTCTGCTGGTGTTTTTGAAAATAGAGTTAAGAAAATCCTTAGAATAATCACAAACCCTGCTGTTTTCGAAACAACACTTAGGAACGCCGTTACAGGCATTGGTGATCCTTCATATACATCAGGTGCCCACATATGGAATGGTGCTGATGCTAGCTTAAACGATAACCCAATGAACACCATTGCAAAAGCAATTGCTGCTATATATTGGTGATCCTCTGATAGAAGTCCGCCAAGTCTTTGACTAATGACGATTAAATTCGTCGATCCTGTTAATCCATAGATATAGCTCATTCCGAACAATACGATAGCGGTAGAAATACCACCGTTGATCACATATTTCATCGCTGCTTCGTTTGAAGGTAAATGCTTCTTTCTCAGACCAGCTAGAATATATGACGAAATGGATAATAACTCAAGACCTACAAATAATGTAATTAAATCACCACTTGATGCCATGATCATAGCACCTAATAAAGCAGTTAAGAATAAGTAGTAAAACTCGCCTCTGTACTCAAGCTTTTCTCTTGGGTCATAATCTGCTGCTAAAAGCATCACAAATGCTCCACCTATTAACAGAAGAATTTTGAAAAGCTTAGAAAAAGAATCAAGTCGATACGTATTTTCTAAGATTTGAACTGCTGGATCTCCTAGCTGCATAAATAACATACCAAGAGCCACGATAATTCCAGCTAAGCCTAGCCATGCAAACTGTTTACGATCAATACTTGGCTTTAAGAATAAATCAAGTAGAGAGAGAAGGGTGGCAACACCTAGGATGATGAATTCAGGTGCCATTGCTCCCCATTCAAAGCTTAGTAGTGTTTGTGTATCCATCCCCTCAACCTCCTATTCCTAACATGATGGTTTCAACCGTAGATTGTAAAGGTACAGTTAACAGTGAAGGATATACACCAATTAAGATAATTAATCCTAATAGGACAAACACTGGTACCAATTCAACACCCTTTATATCAGGTGCATCTTCTATTTTTTCATGTAATGGACCAAACGTCATACTCAGAACAGCACGTAATAAATAAACAGCTGTCATAATAATCCCGATCGTTCCGATTGCCGCCAGAATCGGCATTGTTTTAAATAATCCTAAAAATGCCATAAATTCACTAACAAACCCTGACATCCCAGGTAAACCAAGCGATGCCATTGCACCTGTTAAAAGGAATCCAGCAGTTAAAGGCATTATCTTTGCGACCCCACTTAAACGTCCTAGTGTTGTAGTGTGAACACGCTCGTAAAGGACTCCTACGAGGAAGAACAATAATGCTGATATTAATCCATGTGATACAACCTGGAAGATTGCCCCCTGAATCCCAGCTTCATTTAATGCTCCTAATCCTATTAAGACAATTCCCATATGAGAAATACTCGAGTAAGCTAGAACCATCTTAAAGTCATCTTGGATAAACGCTAAAAATGCACCATATAATAGGTTGATAACACCTAGAATCGCAAGAATAACCGCAAATGACTGATATTCACCCGGAAATAATCCTGCTCCAAAACGGATTAATCCGAATGCTCCGATCTTTAAAAGGATCCCTGAGTGAAGCATAACAATAGATGGTGGTGCTTGAACGTGTACACGTAGCATCCAGCTATGCAACGGGAAGATTGGAAGCTTTACCCCAAAAGCAATCACTAAACTAATGAATAGACCCCATCTAATTTCCGAGGTAAATGGTAGAACAAGCTGTTCTGGATCATATTCACCATTTAAAATTTGTCCTAGCAAGTCAATATTAGTTGTCCCTGTTCTTGCAAACAAAACAATAATAACAACAAGTAAGATAGCAGAACCAATACCGTTATAAATTAAGTAGCTATAAGCTGCTTTTTCTCTGTCAAAATAACCCCATTTTCCAATTAGGAAAAACATTGGAATTAACGTAAGTTCAAAGAAGATAAAGAATAAGATTAGGTTTTCTGCTGCAAAGACTCCAAGCATACCGATTTCAAGTAAAAGAAATAGTAAGAAATAACCTTTCCATTCCTTTTTAATATGAATCGCTGCAATGGAAGATAATGTAGCTAAAATAGTTGTTAACAGCAATAAGATTAGTGAAAAGCCATCAACACCTAATTCATAATCAATTGCAAATAATCGACCCTTAAACACTTCAAAGTTACCAATTTGTATCCACTCATATACCTCAGAAAAAGAGCTTAATGCTCTACCTGAAAGGTATTGTCCGTAAATTATAAGAGCAAGACCTAATGGTAGCAAAGTACTTAGAAAGCCAACTAATTTTAAAGTTTTCTCCTCTGTTTTAGGTATAAATGTCAGCACAAGCATACCGAGGATTGGGGAGAAAATTAAGAGTGAAAGTAGAAATGACTCATTCATCCTAAATACCCCCCTACAAATGCATATACAAGCAGGAATAAAGCTAAACCAACGAATGCCACTGCACCATAAGTTTGCACTTGCCCATTATGAGCCGCAGAACCAACTTTGCTAAACGTATTAACAAGTGCTTTTATTCCATTAATGATTCCTTCAATAATGAAGATTTCAATATACTTTAAGAATAAGCTAAACGTTTTTGTTGCATATACCACTGTCATTTTGTAAAACTCATCAACGAAGTATTTGTTATACAGAATTCCATATCCAGTTGGAAATGTAGCACTTAACCAATCTCGACGAATCGTCTTGTTTCCATAAATCATATAAGCTAACAAAATTCCTCCGACTGACACGATTGTAGCAACTGCCATAATCCAAAGCGGAGCTTCGTGATGACCTCCAAGTGCATGGTTATCAGCTGTTAGCCAATCGCCAAGAAACGTTCCAAACCATGGCGTATTCACATATCCCGCAAAAACAGCTAGAACTCCAAGAATGATCATTGGGAATGTCATAACAGCTGGTGATTCATGAACGTGCTTTTGGTTTCCACGAGGATTACCGGTAAACACCATAAAGAATAATCTAAACATATAGAATGCTGTGAAGAAGGCTGCAATAATTGCTAATATGAATAATCCATAATTCCCATGTGCCCAAGTCACAACAAGAATTTCTTCCTTACTAAAAAATCCAGAAAATAACGGGACACCACTAATAGCAAGTGTTCCTATTAAGAAAAGTGGTGCTGTTACACGAAGCTTTTTCCAAAGCCCGCCCATTTCCTCAATGTTTTGATTATGGACAGCATGAATGACACTTCCCGCTGCAAGGAATAACAAGGCCTTAAAGAAAGCATGTGTCATTAAGTGGAATACACCTGCAACATAGCCTGCAGAACCTAATGCAAGCATCATATATCCCAGCTGACTCACAGTCGAATAAGCAAGTACACGTTTAATATCTGTTTGAACTAAACCAATGGATGCAGCAAATATAGCTGTAAAAGCACCAATTGCAGCCACTGTGTATAGTGCTGTTTCACTTGCAGCGAATAATGGAAATAATGCTGCTACTAAGTACACACCAGCAGCTACCATGGTCGCAGCATGAATTAGTGCCGACACTGGCGTTGGACCTTCCATTGCATCAGGAAGCCAAGTATGAAGTGGGAACTGACCTGATTTACCAATCGCCCCAATAAATATTAAAATCGCTGTTAACGTGATCATTTCATATGAGATGGCACCTGCATCAACTGCTGCAAAGATATCATCATATTCAAAGCTACCCACCTGCCAAAAAAGAAGGATCATCCCGATTAGTAATCCAACATCACCAATACGTGTCATGATAAATGCTTTTTTTGCAGCTGCTTTAGCTTCATTTTTATAGAAGTAGAAACCGATTAGTAAAAATGAGCCCAAACCAACTAGCTCCCAGAAAATATACGTTTGCAACAGGTTGGGTGAAAGTACCAGCCCTAACATTGCGAATGTAAATAAGCCTAAATAGGCGAAAAACACATGAATTCGTTCGTCATCATGCATATAACCTTTTGAATACATATGTACTAAGAAACTAACAAGAGAAACAATAAATAACATTAATGCATTTAATTGATTCACTTCAAAGCCTGCTGTCAGTTGGATTTCTCCGATTGTTAACCACGTAAATTCTGTTTTTACATTTGGTGACGTAAACCTAGTAACTAGGACAATAACAGAATAGACTAAAGCGATTAACGTGAACAGCATGCCTACATATGCACTTCCTTCTTTCATCCGTTTGCCGATTAGAAGTAGTGTTAAAAAGGAGGCAAGCGGAAAAAGCGGTATTAACCATGCCATTTCCATCATTTGTATCACAATCCCCTTTTTCATTGTATAGGAGTTAAATTCGTACTGATTAATCAGACTTATTTCTTCAATAAATTCATTTCATCCACGTTAACCGTTGAGCGGTTACGATATAGTGCGATTAAGATAGCAAGACCTACTGCTGCCTCTGCTGCTGCAATGGCAATCGAAAACAAGGCAAAAATTTGACCTGAAATGCCAGGGATCATTCCATATTTACTAAATGCCACTAAATTAATATTAGCAGCGTTTAACATTAACTCAACGGAGATCAAGACAATGACAGTATTACGCTTTGTTAGAGCTCCATATAGTCCAATACAAAATAGAATTAAAGCTAAGACGAGGTAGGCAGATAACGGCACTGAACTCATTTGTCATTATCCTCCTTTTTATCATCTTTTTTCGCTAATACGATTGCACCGATTAAAGCAACAAGTAGGATTACCGACGTTAATTCAAAAGGAATCACATACTCTGAATATAACGCAATTCCAATTTGCTTCGTATTTTCTACATGAAGGTCAGTTGCTTGATTAGGAAATTCAAGATTATAAATACCAAAGTATACGGAAATCGCAAAAGCAGCAATCCCACCAAGTATTAATAGCCTTTTCCCTAAGCTAGACTTGGGTTCGCTCGTATCATTATGCCTAGTTAACATGATTCCAAAAAGCATAATGATCGTGATCGCTCCTGAATAGATTAGGATTTGTACTGCTGCCAAAAACTCGGCTGACAGCAGTATAAAGATTCCAGCAATGCTAATGAACGTGAAAACTAATGCAATCACCATATGAACGACTTGCGTAAGGTTGATCATGAGAACGCCGCCTGCAATAGCGATTAATGCTAAGACTAAAAATGCTATAAACTCGCCACTCATGCTTTATTCTCCTTCCGCACATTCGTATCATTTTCATCTAGCCATTCTAGATTTTTGAATAGCTCATCTCGGCTATATTCAGCAAGCTCGAAATTATTGGTCATTATGATTGCTTCAGTTGGGCAAACCTCTGTACAAAGATCACACAGGATACAAATTTCAAAATTGATATCGTACGTGTCAATAATTTTGCCTTTTTTCGTAGGGTCTGGATGCTTCTTCCCTGTTAACTGGATACAATCGGTTGGGCATATATTCGCACATTGATTACAGACGATACACTTCTCTGGATAGAATTTTTGAATTCCCCGGAAGCGGTCCGGCAGAGGTAGTGGCTCATTTGGATAATCATATGTTACTTTCTTTTTTGATAAGTTTTGAAGGGTATATTTTAAACCTTTCGCTAATCCAAGCATGCTCTTTTCACACCCCTTTTTAGTCGTTTGTTTAGACTTTAATTTTAGAGTTTTAGGTGTTTTTTTAGATTTTTTTTATTTGTTACTTTTGAATAGGGAGTTAGGTCAATACTAAGTTCGTTCCATTGCGCTACAGACACTTGCTTTCCGCGGGGAGGGATGTGAGCCTCCTCGGCTTCGCCTGTGGGGTCTCACACTTCCCTCTATCTCCCGCAGGAGTCAAGTGTCTTCCGCTCCATTCCACTATCCTAATACTTCAAGGTAACAACCTTTATAAAATAAAATTATCTAAAGAACAACTCTTTCATCAACGCTGTAAAGAATATATTACCTAGTGCTACTGGTAATAGTACCTTCCAGCCGAATTCCATTAATTGGTCTGCTCGTAAACGTGGGAATGTGTAACGAATCCACATGAGTAGGAAGACAATAAACATAAACTTTAGTGAGAACCAGATTGCGCCTGGAATAAAGCTTAGGAATTCAAATGGAGGTAACCATCCACCCAGGAATAGAACTGTTGTTAAAGCTGCCATTGCGAATAGATATACATATTCCGCAAGCATGAAGAATGCCCAACGGAAACCTGAATACTCAACATGGAAACCAGCAACTAGTTCAGATTCTGCTTCTGGTAAATCGAATGGTGTACGGTTAAGCTCGGCAACCGACGCGATGAAGAACACCACAAATGCTACAGGTTGAAGTAGGATAAACCACATTGTTTCTCCCTGTGCTGCGACGATTTCATTCAAATTTAAACTTCCTGATAATAGAATTACTCCAATTACAGACATAACTAATGGAATCTCATATGAGATCATCTGAGCGGCAGCACGCATTCCACCCATTAAGGCATATTTATTATTAGACGCCCATCCACCTGTTACAATCCCAATTGTCGTGATACCTGAGACAGCAACATAATAAAGTAGCCCTACGCCTATATCTGCAAACTGAAAAGACTCTGTAAAGGGAATCGTAGCAAGCACCATAAAGGCAGGTGTAAACGCGATTACAGGTGCTAGGATAAACAATGGTCGATCAGCTAGCTTTGGAATGGTATCTTCCTTTAAAAGTAATTTCAAAACGTCAGCAATAGTCTGAAGTAATCCCCATCTACCACCAACCTGATTGGGTCCAATACGTCCTTGCATAAAGGCCATCGTCTTTCTTTCCGCCAAAATGCCGTAGGTAACAAAACCTAGTACTACCATTAAAAATGCCGTTGCTAATCCGAAAAAGATTAGAAAGTTAGTTAGACTTGGGGATGACTGTAATAAGCCTTCAATCATTATCCGTCAACCTCCCCAAGTACGATATCAATTCCACCTAGAATGGCAATAAGGTTGGCCATGTTTTCTCCCTCAAGAAGTTTAGGTAGGATTTGCAGATTATAGAATGATGGTCTTCTAAACTTCAAACGATATGGTTCCTTTTTTCCATCACTTGATATATAACATCCAATCTCTCCACGTGGTGATTCAATACGTACAAATGCTTCACCTTTTGGAGCTTTAATGATCTTTGGTACCTTCGCCATAATTTCGCCTTCAGCTGGAAATTGTTCAACTGCTTGCTCTACTATTTTAAGAGATTCTTCAATTTCCTCCATACGGCAATGATAACGAGACCAGCAATCTCCCTCTTCTCTTACAGGGATATCGAACTTAAAGCGGTCATAGATGGAGTATGGCTCATCCTTACGAAGATCCCACTTCACACCTGTACTACGTAGGTTTGCACCGCTTAGTGAATAAGCAATAGCTTCTTCTTTTGTATAAGTTCCTACACCCTTAACACGAGACATGAAAATTTCATTTCCAGTGACAAGGTCATGATATCCAGCAAGTTGCTTTCTCATATAAGGAACGAAGTCTTGAACCTTCTCAATCCAGCCTTCAGGAGCGTCCCACTTTACTCCCCCTACACGCATGTAGTTAAACGTTAGTCGTGCACCTGAAAGTTCATTTAACAGATTAATAATCATTTCACGCTCTCTAAAAGCATACAAGAATGGACTAACTGCACCAATGTCTAATAAATATGTACCATACCAAACTAGATGGCTAGCAATACGTCCTAATTCCATAGCAAGAACACGTAAATACTCCGCTCTTTCTGGGATTTCAAGACCCATCATCGTTTCAACTGCGTGGCAGATCACATAGTTATTCGTCATGGCAGATAAGTAGTCCAGACGGTCTGTATAAGGAATGATTTGTGTATACTGTAGATCCTCAGCTAGCTTCTCTGTACCTCGGTGCAAGTACCCAATTACTGGAGTAGCTTCAATAATGGTTTCGCCATCTATTTTTAGTACGATCCGGAAAACTCCATGTGTACTAGGATGCTGTGGACCTACGTTCAGTAGCATTTCCTCTGTTCGAATCAATGACTACACCTCCACATCGTACGGTTCATAGTCTTTTCTTAATGGGTGTCCGACCCAATCATCTGGTAGCATAATTCGTGTTAAGTTAGGGTGATTTTTGAAGATAATACCTAATAGGTCATAAGCTTCTCGTTCTGGCCAATTTGCACCCTTCCATAAATTAGCTAAAGAGTCTGTAACAGGCTCATCGCGGTCAATTTTCACCTTTAACGCAAGTGATTGACGATTTTTATAAGAGTAGAAATGGACATACATTTCCATATGAGTTACATAATCTGTACCATGTAACTCTGATAAATAATCAAAGCTTAATTGCTCATTATACTTCAAAAATTCCGCAACTTTGTAATACATATCAGTTTTAGCAATAATAGTAGGAACATCCTTAGAAAGTGTATTAATATAAGAATCTTCTAACACATCACCAAGATGTTCTTTGATAACCTTTACATATTTATCTAAATATGGCTGATTAGGAGAAGGCTTTTGTTCTTCAGCTTTTTCTTCGGTATCTCCTGCTTTTCCTGCCTTTGCCCTTGCGGCTGCAGCGGCGGCTGCCTTTGCTTTTGCGGCTGCAATTGCCTTTGCTTTTTCATCATCACCTGCAGCACCACCTGCTGAAGTTCCGGCTGCTTTAGCTTTTGCCGCTGCTGCTGCCTTTGCTTTTGCGGCTGCAATCGCCTTTGCTTTCGCTTTTGCTTCATCATCGTCTGTGGAATCAGCAGTTGCTTCATTACCTTGTTTTGCAATCGCAGCTGCCTTGGCCTTTGCAGCCGCTGCTGCTTTGGCCTTAGCTACTGCTGCAGCCTTTTTCTTAGCAAGATCAGCGTCATCCTCAGAGTCACTCTCCGTAGCTGCCTCAGCTTGTTGCTTTTCTGCTAATCGCTTTTGTGCTGCTTCTTTTGCCTTTTGTGCAGCTTCTCTTTTAAGCTCTTCCTTTGTCTTTTCAGCTGGGGCTTCATTTACTTCTTCACCTTCAGCTTCAGCTTTTTTCTCTGCTAACTTTTTAAGGGCTGCTTCTTTTGCTTTCTGAGCTGCTTCCTTTTTTAGTTCTTCTTTTGTTTTTTCAGCAGGAGTTTCCTCTTCGCGGTCAGACTCTGCCTGAGCTTTTTTCTCAGCTAGACGCTTTTGTGCTGCTTCCTTCGCCTTCTGAGCCGCTTCTCTTTTTAATTCTTCTTTTGTTTTTTCAGAAGGGGCTTCGCTTGTCACTTCCCCTTCAGCTTCAGCCTTTTTCTCAGCCAGCTTCTTTAAAGCAGCTTCCTTAGCTTTCTGAGCTGCTTCCTTTTTTAACTCTTCTTTTGTTTTTTCAGCAGGCGCAGGTTCTTCCCCTGACTCTGCTTGAGCTTTTTTCTCAGCTAAACGGCGCATCGCTTCTTCCTTTGCCTTTTCGGCTGCTTCACGTTTTTGCTGTTCAAGGCTCTTTTCATCACTCATCGACTAGTCACCTGCTTCCCAGTCTTTGCTTCATAACGAATCTTTTCCTTCAATTTATTAATTCCATAAATTAAAGCAGCAGGATTTGGAGGACATCCAGGAATATAGACATCTACAGGAACAATTTGGTCTACCCCTTTTACAACAGCATATGATTTCACATATGGACCGCCAGCAGTAGCACAAGATCCCATAGCAATTACCCATTTAGGTTCTGGCATTTGATCATATAAACGCTTTAAAACTGGTGCCATTTTTTTCGTAACCGTACCTGAGACGATCATAACGTCAGATTGACGTGGTGATGTACGGAAGAATGATCCAAAGCGATCTAAGTCATAATGGGATGAACCTACTCCCATCATTTCGATGGCACAGCAAGCTAGACCAAAGGTTAATGGCCATAGTGAATTACTTCTTGCCCAAGCCTTTAGCTCTTCAAGTGTTGACATAAATACATTTCGTTGTAGCTCTTCCATTTCTTCAGGTGTAATATTCTCTAGTTTTAAATCCATTTCAGCACACCCTTCTTCCACGCATAAATTAACCCAATTAATAACATTACTACAAATATAAGCATTTCAATAAGTGCAAAAATCCCTAAGCTCTCATAAGCAACTGCCCATGGATAAAGAAAGACCGTTTCCACATCAAAGATAACAAACATTAACGCAAATATATAATATCGTACATTAAACTGAACTCTCGCATCATGGAAAGGCTCAATTCCACTTTCATACGTTGTTGCCTTTGCTTCACTAGGTTTATACGGACGTAATATACGACCGGCCGTTAATGCAACAACAGGTAAAATGACACCTAATATTAAGAAAATCAAAACAATAAGGTAATTATTCTGGTATAAATTTAATAACTCCATCTTGATCGCCTCCTTTTTCCCCTAACCTTTTCCATCTCTGATTCATATCATTTTCATATTTCTTCCTTGTAACCGTAAACATTATATCATTTACACATATGTGTGTCGATAAACCTTAAGGATAAGTTTGCAAAAACGGAGCAGGTCAGTGATTACCATAAAACCAGGATGGATTAGAAAGGGTACAAAATAGCAATAGGAAATATTAAAGTAGCAAAAAGCCTTAGGCATTTAACACCTAAGGCTTCTAATTTATATACGTCCCGTGACTTTTAAACGGTTCATTGCACGTTGTAAAGCTAGTTCAGCACGACGTACGTCTGTATTAGCATCTTTGTCTTGTAATCGACGTTCAGCACGTTGTTTAGCAGCTTCAGCACGAGCAACATCAATATCTGTTCCGCGTTCAGCTGATTGAGCTAGAACTGTTACTTTATCAGGGCGAACTTCTAGAAATCCACCTGTAACAGCAACAAGATCAGTACTCGCTTCTTTTTTAAGTCGCACTGTACCGATTGCAAGTGGGGCTACCATTGGGATATGTCCTGGCAAAATACCAAGCTCACCACTTTGCGCTTTCGTGCTAACCATTTCTACATCGGATTCATAGACGGGGCCATCAGGAGTCACTACACTGACTTTGATTGTCTTCATATCATAAACCTCCTATGTCCCTTTTATTATACTTCGACACCCATTGATTTAGCTTTTTCAATTACCTCTTCAATTCTTCCTACTAGACGGAAAGCATCTTCTGGTAGGTGGTCGTATTTGCCGTCTAAAATCTCTCTAAATCCTTTTACTGTTTCCTTTACAGGAACATAAGAACCTTTTTGTCCTGTAAATTGCTCAGCAACGTGGAAGTTTTGAGATAAATAGAACTGGATACGACGAGCACGGTGAACAACTAACTTATCTTCGTCAGAAAGCTCATCCATACCTAGAATTGCGATAATATCTTGTAACTCTTTATAGCGTTGTAATGTAGATTGTACTTGACGAGCAACATTATAATGCTCATCTCCTACGATTTCAGGTGCAAGTGCACGTGAAGTAGAAGCAAGTGGATCTACCGCAGGGTAAATACCCATCTCTGAAAGCTTACGCTCAAGGTTAGTTGTTGCATCTAAGTGAGCGAAAGTTGTTGCAGGAGCTGGATCCGTATAGTCATCGGCAGGTACATAGATCGCTTGGATTGAAGTGATTGAACCTTTGTTTGTCGATGTAATACGTTCTTGTAATTGACCCATTTCAGTAGCAAGAGTTGGTTGGTAACCTACCGCTGAAGGCATACGACCTAATAGGGCAGAAACCTCTGAACCTGCTTGTGTAAAACGGAAGATGTTATCAATGAAGAATAATACGTCTTGACCTTGGTCATCACGGAAGAATTCTGCCATTGTTAATCCAGTTAACGCTACACGCATACGTGCTCCAGGAGGCTCGTTCATTTGTCCGAATACCATCGCTGTTTTCTTAATAACTCCAGAATCACTCATCTCGTGGTAAAGGTCATTTCCTTCACGAGTACGCTCACCAACACCAGCGAATACCGAAATACCACCGTGCTCTTGAGCGATGTTGTTGATTAATTCCTGGATTAGAACTGTTTTACCTACTCCGGCACCACCGAATAGTCCAATCTTACCACCCTTGATATAAGGAGCAAGTAAGTCAACTACTTTAATACCAGTTTCAAGAATTTCAACCTCTGTTGAAAGTTCTTCAAATGTAGGAGCTAGTCTGTGAATTGAATCACGACGTGCACCTGCAGGTAGTGCTTCATCAAGGTCGATGTTTTCTCCTAATACGTTAAATACACGACCTAGTGTTACATCTCCAACTGGAACTGAAATTGGAGCTCCAGTGTCAGTTACCTCTATACCACGAACAACTCCATCAGTAGAAGCCATTGCAATTGTACGAACCGTATCGTCACCTAGGTGAAGAGCTACTTCAAGTGTTAAGTTGATCGCAACTTCGTTTTCACCTGCTGCCGCATGGCTAATTGTAAGGGCGTTATAAATTTCAGGAAGATGTCCAGATTCAAACTGTACGTCTACAACAGGACCCATAACTTGGGTAACGCGTCCTTTTGTCATCGTTTTCCCTCCTATCTTACTAATAAGACTCTCTCGAAGTCTAAGCTTGGTTACTTTAGATTAGTGTTTTACTAACACCAGTCTGTTTCCAAGCACTTGATTTATGTTTATTGTTGTTGAGCCGCAGCTCCACCAACGATTTCGGAAATTTCTTGTGTAATAGCTGCCTGACGAGCACGATTGTACTTTAATGTAAGGTTATTAATTAACTCTTTAGCATTATCAGTAGCACTCTTCATTGCTGTCATACGAGCCGCATGCTCACTTGCTTTTCCATCTAATAGCGAACCATAAATTAAGCTTTCTGCATATTGCGGAAGTAAAACTTCTAGAATATCCACTTGGGAAGGTTCAAATTCATAAGAAGTTAGCTTATTTGAAGTTGTCGCTATATCTGTTAAAGGAAGAAGTTTCTTCTCGGTAACCTGATGTTCAATGGCACTTACAAAATGGTTATAGTATAAGTAGATCTCATCAAATGTTTCATCAGCAAACATTCCAACTGCTTTATTTGCAATATCTTTAATATCTGCAAATGAAGGTTGATCACCTAAACCAGTGATTTCAGACGCTACTGTTACTCCACGCTTCTTAAAAAAGTTTAGACCAATCTTCCCGATTGCAATAACAGCGAATTCATCATTAGACTTATGACGTTTTTGCATCATCTGATAAGCTGCACGAATGATATTACTGTTATATGCTCCTGCTAAACCACGATCAGAAGTGATAACGATATACCCCGTTCTCTTAACTGGTCTTGTTTGTAGCATCGGGTGAGTGATATCAGTTGTGCCCGTAGATACACTTGCAACAACCTCTTGAATCTTTTCCATATAAGGAACAAATGCTTTTGCACTGTTTTCAGCTCGGTTTAACTTTGAGGCTGATACCATCTGCATGGCTTTTGTAATCTGACTTGTCTTCTTAGTTGAATTTATTCTCGACTTTATGTCACGTAAGGATGCCAAAGGTTTTCACCACCTTTTTTTTAATACCTAAAGCATTATTTGTACAATGTCGTTACACCGTACAGTAAAGTGGCCAAGCAGCAATTTATGCTGCTTAGCATGATCTATTACTCAGAAACAACAAATGTTTTCTTAAAGTCGTTAATCGCCTTAGCAAAGTCCTCATCGCTTGGTAGATCTTTAGTTGTTACGATGTGGTTAAGAAGATCTTTATGGTTGTGTTCTAACCATGTTAAATATTCTTCTTCAAAGCGAGTGATGTCACCAACAGGGATACTGTCTAAGAATCCACGTGTTAACGCATAAAGAATAGCAACTTGCTTTTCTACTTTTAGTGGCTTATTTAAGCCTTGCTTTAATACTTCAACTGTACGAGCACCACGGTTTAGTTTTGCTTGAGTAGCTTTATCAAGATCAGAACCGAACTGAGCGAATGCTTCTAGTTCACGGTATGCAGCAAGGTCTAGACGTAGTGTACCAGAAACCTTCTTCATTGCCTTAATCTGTGCAGATCCCCCTACACGAGATACGGATAAACCAGCGTTGATCGCAGGACGTACTCCTGAGAAGAATAAGTCTGATTGTAAGAAGATTTGTCCATCTGTGATAGAGATAACGTTTGTTGGGATATAAGCAGAGATATCTCCAGCTTGTGTTTCAACAAACGGTAGAGCTGTAATTGAACCTGCGCCTTTAGCGTCAGAAAGCTTAGCTGCACGCTCTAAAAGACGTGAATGCAAGTAGAATACATCCCCTGGATATGCTTCACGACCTGGAGGACGCTTTAATAGTAATGATAGCTCACGGTATGCAGCCGCTTGCTTAGATAGATCATCATATACGATTAAAACATGCTTACCACTGTGCATGAATTCTTCAGCCATTGTTACACCAGCAAGTGGAGCTAGGTATAATAATGGAGCTGGTTGTGATGCAGATGCAGTTACAACGATTGAGTAATCTAATGCACCATTTTTACGAAGAGTTTCAACAACTCCACGAACTGTTGATTCTTTTTGACCAATTGCAACATATATACAAATCATGTTTTGGTCTCTTTGGTTTAGAATCGTATCGATCGCAACAGCAGTTTTACCTGTTTGACGGTCACCGATTACTAATTCACGTTGTCCACGTCCAACTGGGATTAGGGCATCGATCGCCTTGATTCCTGTTTGAAGTGGTTCATGAACTGATTTACGATCCATAACACCAGGAGCTGGACTTTCAATTGGACGAGTTTTAGAAGTTTCAATTGGACCTAAACCATCTACTGGTTGACCAAGTGAATTAACTACACGACCAATTAAAGCTTCACCTACTGGTACTTCCATGATACGGCCTGTACGACGTACTTCGTCACCTTCACGGATTTCCTTGTAAGGTCCTAAAATAACGATACCTACGTTGTTATCTTCTAGGTTTTGTGCCATACCCATGACACCGTTTGAAAATTCTACAAGTTCTCCAGCCATGACATTGTCGAGGCCATGAGCACGAGCGATACCATCCCCAACTTGGATAACAGTACCAACATCATTTACTTCAATTTCAGACTGATAGTTTTCAATTTGCTTTTTTATCAGCGCACTGATTTCTTCTGCTTTGATGCTCATGAATTTCACCCCTATCTCTTGTTCAATAACTCTCGTTCTACACGAGCTAATTTACTGCTAACACTTCCATCATATATACGGTTACCAACGCGAAGCTTCACTCCGCCTAATACTTTTGGATCAACAATGTTTTGAATTCTAAGTGAAGTTTTGCCAAACTTTTTAGCAAAAGCTTGCGATAACGTAGACTTTTCATCTTCAGTTAACGCTCTTACTGTATAAACTTTTGCATCCGCAATTCCTCTTGCATTGTTCGCTTCTTCAATGAAGAATTCAGCTACTTCTGGAATCACAGCTTGACGGTCACGATCTACTAGAATAAGCAAAACATTTAGTACAGGAGCTGATACATCTTTAAAGCTTTCTTTAATTAATGCTTTCTTAGTCACCCTAGTTACCTTTGGGTGATTTAAGACAGATGCTAGTTCTTTATTGCCTTCGAATACAGATTTAACTGTGTTCAGTTCATTTTCAACTTGTTCTAATATACCCTGTTCATTTGCTACTTGAAAAAGAGCGGTTGCATAGCGTTTTGCTACTCTGCCATTACTCATCGTGCTTCTCCAATGTCTTGAATGTAGTCGTTAATTAGTTTTTGTTGGTCTTGCTCGTTAAGTTCTTTTTCAATAACTTTAGAAGCAATTAGAACAGATAATGAAGCAACTTGCTCACGTAATGCAGCAATCGCTTGATCTTTTTCTTGGGCAATTTCTTTTACTGCTGAATCTTTAATTCGAGTAGCTTCGTTACGAGCTTCTAGAACAATACTATTCTTTTGCTCTTCACCAAGCTTCTTAGCATTTTCAATCAATTCTTGTGCTTCTTGACGAGATTGTTTTAACATTTCTCGTTGTTCTTCAACTAGTTTTTTAGCGTCTGCATTATTTTGTTCAGCTGATTGAATTTCGTTAGCAATTCTACTTTCACGTTCCTTCATGATGCCCATTAATGGACCAAAAGCAAATTTACGTAAAAGAGCTAATAATACTAAGAAAACTAAAAGCTGGAATATAATATCTCCCGTATTCAACTTAAACGGGCCTGCTTCAGCAGCTAAAATGAATATATCGAAATTGAACGGCACATTGTTCACTCCTTTCGAAGAGTTCGATGTTTTCAACTTGTTTATTATTTAAAGACTGAATCTTTACTATTTTACATAAAGGAATGGCGAAGATTCTCTAGTAGAGACGACTTCGCCACTATTGAACTTTTTATATGTTCAAATGATTATTATTGTCCCATTACCATGAACGCTACTACTACTGCGATGATTGGAATCGCCTCAACTAAAGCTACCCCGATGAACATTGTAGTTTGAAGTGGAGCACGTAACTCAGGTTGACGAGCAATCCCTTCAACTGTCTTACTTACGATCATCCCGTTACCAAAACCTGCACCTAATGCTGCTAAACCAATAGCAATTGCTGCTGCTAATGCACCCATTAATAATTCCTCCTTAATAATATAAACATTGTATTATTTAAAATAATTTATTTTAATGGTCATGACTCACTTTGTGTGCCATATAGACCATCGTTAACATAGTGAAGATAAATGCTTGGATTGCTCCAATAAAGATACTAAACGCTTGCCATATCATCATTGGGATAAAGGCAGCAACTGAACCTAAAATCCCTGAGAAAATACCAGTTTCATATCCTGCTACAGCCATACCAGCAAGTAGCCCTAGTAATATTTCCCCAGCAAAGATATTCCCATAAAGACGCAGACCTAACGTTAACGTATTTGAGAATTCTTCAATAATCTTAAGAGGGAATAAAAATGGCATCGGTCTAAAATAATCTTTACCATATTCCTTCGCTCCTTTTAGCTTTATTCCATAGAAATGAGATAAAGCTACAACCATCACTGCTAAAGTAAGTGTAATGATCGGATCTGCTGTTGGTGATTTCCACCATAACTCATGTGATGTTTTATCAATAATTGCAAATGGTAGTCCTATCATGTTTGCTACGAATACATACATGAGAATTGTCATCCCTAAGGTTAGGAATCTTCCACCTGTGTGCCAATCCATCGTACTATTAATGATATTCTTAACAAAATCCATAACCCATTCTATGAAGTTTTGAACTCCGGTTGGGTATAAAGTTAATGTTCGAGTAGCCATAATAGCGATGATAAACACAATAGCAGCAGTAATACTGGTCATCATAATGTTGGACCAACTAAATACTAGTCCTAAAAATTCTACAGTAGGAGTTGAATGACCCAATGTGTGTTCACCTCTTTTCCCTGCCATTTAAAAAGAATTGGATTATAATATCTATCATAATAACAATGTAACTTGTCATTAATCCCAAAATTGCTCCGGCTATATGGATATGCTCTGGATAGCGGAGTGAAATCAAAACAACTAGGGCTCCTGAGGCCAATCTTGTAAATGTTCCGATTGACGAGACACGTTTGCCTTCAGCAATCGCTTGTCCAAATCGATCAATCTTTCGTACCATAAGCCATAGATTATATAGACTTAAGGAAGTACCAAATATTAACCCTAGGAAAAACGGTTGATAGGGTGTAAAACCCCACGCAAGCACATAGATTGCCAGCAAGAAAAATATGTATTTCCTATGCCGTATGAAGATGTCTTTAATATCGGACATGTACTCATTCCCCTGAAAAAAAGTGACGGACTAATCGCAGCATTGAGTAAATGCCTGTTGCCAATCCTAGTAGAAGTCCAATGATTAGGAAAAGAGGGAATGAACCAATTGTTTGATCTAGCCATCTTCCTAGGAAAATCCCTATTAAAATCGAACCTACCAGTTGAGAAAGGATGGCTCCGTACAATGCCATCGCATGCATAGGATGCCGATTATTCCTGCTCATATATTGGCGCTCCTCCGACTACAAAAGTGAATTTTTCCATCGATAGAAAAGCTTCGAGAAACATTGATTCTATCGGTTTGTAACCCTTATCATCATACCCTTTGTAAGCATACAATAGGGTATTGTCAATGTCAACGTGTTCCTACCAAAAAGTTAATTCACCAATTTTTGTGTTTGCAAAATGTTCACATTTATTCCTTTGCTGCGATTGTCCGTTTATTACTTGTTTCCTACGAATGTTGAGTCAATATTAATAATTGTTTCAATCGTATCTTCTTTACCTTTATACTTTACAAAAACTAACCCTTTAAATGTTCCAATTACCCCAATCTCTTCCTTTGTTAGCTGCTTCTTAATAAGACCTCGCGCTATATTCTTTGTGTAATCTAAATATTTTATGAATCGTAAGGTATCAGGATCATACAAAATGATGCCAAGTTCTTCTGCCCCACCCGGTAAATAGGCTTCGTACCGATAGGTGTCCGGTGTGTCTCCTGGTCCAAATTGAAAGCCCATAATCCGAGGATAATCAGGTTCTTCAATGACAAATAGGTAAGGAAGATGAATGGGCTTACCCTGTTCATAGATGGTAAGCCACTTAGAGTAGATTCCTTCCTTTAAAATCGAAGGAGTTAAGTCTAATGAAATGCTTACTTTCTGTTTTTCCTTTGGGCCTACTTTAAAGCTTTTGGGCAAATGCCATTGCAGGCCATTTTCAGCAAATGGCTGTTCAAAGCTATACTCTTTTTCCTCCGAACTTTGGTTATCAATCGTAAGCGTGATGGTTTTCTCTGTACGAGGGTCTTCATTATGAAACATTCCAAATGAAAAGGAACCTGGGTATACTAATGTGTCAGCTTTTACAGCCTGATCAATTTGAATTCTGCCTGCTCCTTGCACAATTGGCTCATATAAATCTTTTCCTTGATTTAACCGTTTTGCCGTGTTCATTAGAGAAGCCTTAATTTGTTCAGGACTCCAATTCGGATGTGCCTGTTTAATTAGAGCGGCTGCCCCAGCAACATGAGGTGCGGCCATACTTGTTCCTTGTAAGGAAACATATCCATTCGGCACTGTACTGTTAATGGCCACACCAGGTGCTACAACATCCGGCTTTACATCCCACGTATACGTAACAGGACCTCTCGAACTGAAATCCGCCATACTATCTTCTATTTTTTTGAACTCCGTATGAATATATGGATTTACCTTTAGATTTTTTTTGATATATTCTCCGTCTTCTTTTGAAATAGACACAACAGGAATCGCAAACTCCACTTCCAATCCACCTGCAAAACTTCCATTTACATTATTATATATAACGACACCCACTGCTCCATTTTCGAGAGCATTAAAGACCTTCTCTGTGAAAGGAATTGTCCCTCGTTCCATAAGCGCTATATTACCTTTTACGTTTTCAGGAATTTCTTCGGGATAACCTTTCCCACTATCGACGAGTTTAACCTCTCTTTTATAATCCCAAGGCTGTCCTCCTTGCATAGGTGTTAATTCTATCTCTTTACCTCTAGTGCTAAAAGATAGATAAGGAACTTTTATTGGCGGAGTAGAGGCACCTACAGAGATTGCCTTAGAAGAGGTTCCCGGTGAACCAACCGTCCACATCTCCGGACCAGAGTTTCCACTTGAGGTGACGGCAACTATACCATGTTCAACCGCCTTATTTAAGGCTAAGCTAGTCGGCCAATCAGGTCCATTTACATTGTTACCAAGTGACAGGTTGATGACATCTACCTTATCCTTAATTGCCTTTTCAATAGCTGCAATTACTTGTTCAGATGTACCCATTCCACCAGGACCTAGTGCACGATAGGCAATAATCTGAGCCTTTGGTGCAACACCTTGAATCTTTCCATCTGCAGCAATAATGCCAGCTACATGCGTTCCATGCATGGTTGGCATCCCCTGGGATGCCTTTGTTTCCATTGGATCTTTATCATGATCAACTAAATCAAAGCCACCTTTAAAATTGCGATATAAATCCGGATGCGAGTAATCTACTCCGGTATCAATCACTCCAACTTTAATTCCTTCTCCTGTTAATCGGTGATTTTCAACATCTAGGTAGCTCCTAATATCCTCGGCACCTATATAAGGTACACTTTTTTCAATTGTGGCCTGATACGTATGATTAGGATATACGCTCTCCACTTCTGCTAATTCTGCTATTCTCTGAACTTCTTCCCTCTTCCCTGTCAGTGAAACCCCGTTAAAAGCTGTATCAAAAATAGAAGTTATCTTTATAGAAGAAAATTTCTTAATCTTTTTCATCAACTCTTCTTTTTTAAAAGACTCCGCTACCACAATAACCGACTCTATTTCCTCGCCGAGATCCTCCGGTACCGGGGGACGCTCCGGAAAAGTAAAGACAGAGCTTGCTCCAGTTAAAGTCGGTACTAGTAAAAAGACAAGTAAAGAAATTAATAACCATACCTTACATTTTCTAAGCATATATCCCACCTCTTTAACGTAGGGTGTGCAACATGCCAAAGTTCCATTCTTCTCTCTTGCATAAACGCAATAAAGGAGTGGGGGCCTGTCCCCCACTCCTTTACTACACTATAAAACCACTTTTATTTCGTTCCAAATAAACGGTCACCTGCATCACCTAATCCAGGAACAATGTAACCATGATCGTTAAGCATTTCATCCATTGCAGCGACGAAGATATCAACGTCTGGGTGTGCTTCTTGAACAAGCGCCACTCCTTCAGGTGCAGCAATAATACACATTAGCTTAATATTTTTAGCTCCACGCTTTTTCAATGAGTTAATTGCTTCAGCAGCAGATCCGCCAGTTGCTAGCATAGGATCTAACACAATAAAATCTCTCTCTTCCACATCGCTAGGTAACTTCACATAATATTCAACTGGTTGAAGTGTCTCCGGATCCCGATATAGTCCAACATGTCCTACCTTTGCAGCAGGAATTAACTTTAAAATCCCATCTACCATTCCAAGGCCCGCACGTAGAATTGGTATTAATCCTAGCTTTTTACCAGCAAGCATTTTCGATTTCGCAATCGCGACAGGTGTCTCGATTTCAACCTCTTCTAAAGGTAAATCACGTGTAATTTCAAAAGCCATTAAACTTGCAACTTCATCGACTAGCTCACGGAATTCCTTTGTACCTGTACGTTTATCTCTTATGTATGATAGTTTATGTTGAATTAACGGATGATCAAATACATAGACTTTACTCAAATATGTCAGCTCCCTTGGATACTTTATCCTTTTTGTTACAACCTTCATTGATTTTACAGAAAAACCTACCTAAGGGCAAGCTTCCTATTCTTATTATCTACTCTTATACAAATTTTATTTTGAATTAAAAATACCCAGAACAAAAGGCGCAAGCGCCCCGTTTAGCCCCGACAAGCAAATGTTCCTTCGAGGGGCTGGGCGCTAGAGCTGGATTACTATACACTACCCTTATTTATTCACAAATGAACAACGTTTATAATTTCATATAAAATAAAAAAAGTGATAGATCAGTTTATGATCTATCACCCGGATGCGAAATTTACGCGTTTGTATACAGTGGAAATCTTTCTGTTAATGCTAATACACGTTTTGACGCCTCAGCTAAGACTGATTCATCTTCTGGGCTACGAAGTGTTAGAGCAATAATTGCTGCAATTTCGTCCATTTCTTCTAGACCGAATCCTCTAGATGTTACTGCTGCCGTTCCAATACGAACGCCACTTGTCACAAAAGGGCTAGCCGGATCAAAAGGAATCGTATTTTTATTAACGGTTACTCCCACTTCATCTAAAACTTTTTCAGCTAGTTTACCTGTGATTCCAAGAGAACGAACATCAACTAATAATAAGTGATTGTCTGTACCATCTGACACAATCGTTAGTCCTTCTTTTTTCAATGAAGCAGCTAAACGAGATGCGTTATCGATCACATTTTTTGCATACACTTTAAAATCATCTTGAAGCGCTTCGCCAAAGGCCACTGCCTTTGCTGCAATTACATGCATTAATGGACCACCTTGAATACCAGGGAACACAGATTTATCGATTTGCTTTGCAAACTCTTCTCTACATAAAATCATTCCACCACGCGGTCCGCGTAATGTTTTGTGAGTAGTTGTTGTAACAAAGTCAGCATATGGAACAGGATTTGGATGAAGACCCGCTGCCACTAGCCCAGCGATATGAGCCATATCCACCATTAAGTATGCACCGACTTCATCAGCAATTTCTCTGAATTTTTGGAAGTCAATCTCTCTAGGATAAGCACTTGCCCCAGCTACAATTAATTTAGGTTTCGTTTCTCGTGCCTTTTCTAAAACATCCTCATAATTGATTCGGTGCGTTACTTCATCAACACCGTATTCAACAAAGTTATATTGAATTCCACTAAAGTTAACATGACTACCATGTGTTAAATGGCCACCATGTGATAGGTTCATCCCTAATACTGTATCTCCTGTTTGGAGGATTGTAAAATAAACAGCCATATTAGCTTGCGCACCAGAGTGAGGTTGGACATTGGCATGTTCAGCACCGAATAGTTCTTTTGCTCTGTCACGAGCTAAGTTTTCGACAACATCAACGTGCTCACAGCCACCATAGTAGCGACGACCCGGATAACCTTCTGCATATTTATTCGTCATAACGGAACCTTGTGCTTCCATTACTGCTTGACTAACGAAGTTTTCAGATGCGATTAACTCAATCTTGTCTTGCTGTCTTTTCCGTTCAGCTTCAATTGCTTCAAAAACTAGTTGATCTTGATTACTTAACGTACTCACGGTCCAGTCCCCCTTTTTTATGTAACGCTTACCCCTACCATTTTAACATCTTTCCCATAACGATAAAAGACGAATTATAAATTATCACAGTATAATAAATGTTCGGTTTTACTGTTAAAAGTTTCCTACTCTTCTATCAGGTCCTCGGCTTGATTACTTTCCACTACCGACAAGGAGCGAAGGGCTAAAACATAATAAACAATTACAATCGCCACATACATAACCCACGGTAAACTAAAACCAATCATTGATAAAATAATTGCAAGGATACTTGGAACAGTAATGGCATATAAACCTAGGCTATATAACTTTCCATAAGACATTTTTTTCTTCAAGATACTAGCGACAATCATACCGAATAATGCATAGAGGAAGCCCATGATTAGCTTACTTACAAAGAACCAGAAGACTATTCCAATTCCTACAAGAACCAATAACCATGTTAGGTAAGGAAGAAATGAAAGAAGCATTTCTTTATCCACATAAAAGTCGCCAAAATCTGAAAAGCGATATTCTGTTATTTCTGCACCATCAGCTGTAATTATGTATTCTTTTGTAACTAATACTACTGTCGAGTATTCAGTTAGAAGGGTATCAACACTTTCTCTAGTATAAGTCCCTGTGTCATCGATGATGAAGGTTTCACCAACAGTATTTTCTTCATAGATAATGGGCTCGTCACCTTCGACTGTTAATTCGCCATTTTCCAGTGCGAAATCAGGTACATCTTTTTTCAAGTTACTTATAAAGGCATTGTAAGAGATTGCAGAAGTTACTGTATGGTAAGTTGCACTAATTACTCCGAGAGTTAAAGCTAGTAATAGTAAATAAAGAATTGCTCGCTTTACACCTTCCTGTACCATTTCTGGGTAGGCACTCGGTTTTACGATTGCGTATTTAAACTTTCTAAAAAACGGTAGCTTTTTTTTCATTTTTTTACCTCACTTTTTTGTTTTGGCTGTTTTGTATACGTGTTGCTATTTAAACCTAAACACAAATTACATGTGGCCCGTTGATCTCCACTACAGGCACTTGCTTTCCGCGGGGAGGGACGTGAGCCTCCTCAGCTTCGCCTCCGGGGTCTCACGATTCCCTCTATGTCCCGCAGGAGTCAAGCGCCTTCCGTTCCAATCAACTCTAGGTTTTTAAATTATTTTAAGCGACATACCTTACTAAAGAGCCATAGCTATCCACTATCCAAGTAAACAAGAAGTGACTTGTAAATAAAACTCATCCCTTACCAATTCTTATAAAAGGGATCTGACACTTCTAAAACCTTATTCACACTGCCTATATTATATCAGGAGATTGTATATTTTTAACAATAAAAAAAACAATCTGCTCCAGATTTAACAGGAGAGATTGCTATCCTCTTGTGTATAAACCGCTCGTTGTCCACCTATTAACTTTGGCCTTGTACTGGCCATTGTCACATGGGCATGACCTAGCTGCTTAATTGTCGCTCGAATGGGAACAGCTACATGTTTTAGATGCATGCCTATGAATGTATCACCAATGTCGATTCCAGCATCTGCCTTGATGAATTCAACGACAACGGGATCAGTAAAATGTTGATAGGCATAAGTGGCCATAGCACCACCCGCTCTTCTAACTGGAATAACTGATACCTCTTCAAGAGAAAATTGGGTAGCTGTTATTCTTTCCACGATGATTGCCCGATTAAGATGCTCACATGCTTGAAAGGCAAGATGAGTATTTGTTGCCTTAGAAAGAGACAATAACTCTTCGAATATTAGTCCTGCTACTTCCTCTGTGCCTGCCGTTCCGATTCTTTCCCCGATTACCTCACTAGTACTACAACCAACAACGATGATTTTGTCTTTAATTAGATTCGTTTGATTTTTAAAATCTGTAATAATTTGTTGAAGCTGCTGAGTTAACTGTTGAAGTTCTGGTTTCATCGCTTGTACACCCTATTTCGTTTCTTCATAGCTTGAAATTTTCCCAACCCGGTTAGCATGTCTACCACCTTCATATTCTGTGGTAAGCCATATTTTTGCAATTTCACGAGCAAGTCCAGGACCAATGACTCTCTCACCCATCGCTAAAATGTTACTATCATTATGCTCTCGCGTTGCTTTTGCACTAAACATATCATGTACTAAAGCACAACGAATTCCCTTTACCTTATTCGCTGCAATACTCATCCCAATTCCAGTTCCACAAACAAGTATCCCTCTGTCAACCTCTCCATTAGCTACCATTTCAGCAACTGGTAAAGCATAGTCTGGATAGTCAACAGAAGTGCTACATTCACAGCCTAAATCCACAAACTCAATGCCCAACTCCTTTAGCAGGCTCTTTATTTCCTCGCGAATATTTATTCCACCATGATCTGAAGCAATTGCCACTTTCATTCTCTACACCTCATCTACGAATCTTCTACTATAGAACCCGTTCAAAAAGAAGTACACCGACTTTTTGATACTTCCTCTTCTATACTAAAACCTTTTACCTCATAATTCAATTTGCAGTATAGCCCTTAGTATAAGCAAGAGAGAAGATTGATATTAACGATTCTTCTCTAATTCCTTTAATAGAGCTTGTACAACTTCATTTAGCTCATTAAACGTTTGTCGATACACCTCTATTGGCCCACCATATGGATCCATTACGTCACTTTGGGAATTCTGAGCAAACTCCTTTATCGTATAAATCTTCGGTAAAGACTCTGGATATTGCCTGACAATCATATCTTTATGAGATTGTGTCATTGTAAAAATATAGGTAGCCCAATCAACGAGATTCTTTGTTAATCCTTGTGATGAATGATTAATCGGAACCCCTTGCTCAGAAAGAGCCTCAACTGTATGAATTGAGGCCGCACTTCCTTCAACTGCATAGACACCAGCTGATTTTATATGAATATCGTTTGATAGATGCTTCGCGATCGCTTCAGCCATCGGACTTCTACATGTATTACCCGTACAAACAAATAACAGGTTCATAAAAAAACCCCTTCCTAACAAGCCTATTACTACAAAGGTAATAGTAGTTTAATTCCAAATGCAAATAAAATACTCCCGCCTAACGCTTCACCATATGAACCCATCCACTCCTGGACTCTTCTGCCTAATAGTAAACCAGCCCATGTCAAAATCATACTTACCACACCGAACATTAGGATCGCTAAAATTACATGAACTTTATAAATACCTAGACTTAATCCAACAGAAAAACTATCTAGACTTACACTTAATGCAAATATTATTAAGCCAAAACCTTTAGGAGTAATCATCGGTTCATCATCGTCTTTGAAAGAAGAAACAATCATTTGAAGCCCTAGTAATAGTAAAAGAACTCCCCCAACTATGGACGCGATGTTACCGAATTGATCAGATAAAAATCCTCCAATAGTGATACCAACTAATGGCATCCAAACATGAAATATACCAATTGTAATTCCTATGTAAAGGATCTGTTTTAATCGAAGAGGAATTAATCCCATTCCAAGCCCAACAGAAAAGGCGTCCATTCCTAGCGCAAATGCCATGATAAATAAAGTAAGAACTTCTCCTGATATTGCAAACATATCTGTTTCTAACCCCCTTGGACTTGCTAATTCAACTTATGCAAGTCCAAGAGAAAATAGAAGGAAATTTATTTTTCGACAATGATTTGATGCCCTGCTGCTTTTTCAAGTCGATTCATGATCGCTTCACCAATTCCAACTGTCGAAAATGATTCACTATAAATGAGATCTAGCTCAGCCTCATCAAAACCTCTCAAAGCTTCGTATAAACGATTCGCAACTGTGGATAAGTTTGTTCTGGAACCACACGATAACTTAACGTTTGCTCGGTAGTTGTTTACAGTCTCATCTGTTGCTAATATACCCACTCTTTTCCCTTCTTTCATTTCTACATCTACTAGAGTCTGTAGAAACGATGTACTTCCCTTCACAATAAACAAAGGAGCGTTAGGAGCATAGTGAGTGTACTTCATACCAGGAGATTTAGGAGTCTCATCCTGTTTTTGAAGGGCAGGGTCCATCCCCACCTTTCCGACAGCCTGTACAATTTGTTCCTTCGTTATACCACCCGGTCTTAAAACAATAGGAATTTCCTCTGTACAGTCCACAACAGTAGATTCTACCCCCACTCCGGTCACCCCACCATCCACAAGGCCAGCGATTCTTCCACACAAATCATTCCAGACGTGATTCGCTGAGGTAGGACTTGGCTTTCCAGATAGATTGGCACTGGGTGCAGCAAGTGGAAGTCCTGTTTCCTTTAGAAGAGCAAGTGCAACCGGATGATCTGGCATCCTTACCGCAACTGTGGATAAACCCGCAGTGACACTTTCCGAAACAGCACCTACCTTAGCAGGTAGGATAAGTGTTAATGGACCCGGCCAATATAAGTCGATTAGCTTTTTGGCCGTTTCAGTTATATCTGTTACTAGATCTTTAAGCTGCTCTTCATCTGCAATATGTACGATCAACGGGTTGTCGCTGGGCCGTCCCTTTGCTTTAAAAATTTTATCAACTGCTTCAGTAGAAGTGGCATTGCCTCCAAGTCCGTAAACGGTCTCAGTAGGAAAAGCCACCACTTCATTTTCCCTTAGTAACTGGGCAGCTTCCTTTATTTGTGGACAACTTGTGGATAAGTTATCTACCATATCCACAACCCATTTCTTTGTTTCCATGTTTAAACACCTCAAGTGAACACAATTTATTACACTATTAAAGCACAAATTAGAAAGATTATAAACTATTGCCTAAAACTCACTTATTTTAAAGCTGTTTATACACAAAAAGAGGTGAGTTTTCCACAAAACTGTGGGTAACTCACCTCTTTTGTGTATAACTATGTGGATAACTCAAATTACGAACTCCATTACTACGGTTTCATCCAGTTGAAGTGATTCTTCTAAGTGCTCTGTTTCAAGTATATAACTTGGAATATCCACAAGATCTTTTTGACGGAAGCCAAGTAGTGTAAAAAATTCAATTGAGACAATTTTATTAGTAGCCAAATATAGACGCTTTAATTCCTTTTCCTTGGCAAGCTTTAAGATTTGTTGAAACATATCAAGAATCGTAGTTTGTTCTGCTTTGGGCGAAATAACGAGAGAACGTAGTAGGCCATCCTGTTCTACTCTCTGAATCCCTAGAGTTCCTAATAGATTATTGTCCAAATCCTCCATTACGATAAAGTGATCAATTTGTTCCGCTAGTCCCTTTGTGCTCACCTGAGCTTGTCCAAGGAATGACATCATTTCTCCTAAATCCTTTGGTTCTGCAGTACGAATAATAGTAGTTGTCAACTTATATTCCCCCTGTTCATTTGTCCTTTGCTATAACCTATGAAAGAGAAAAGTAAAATAGAACAGTTTACTAGATTTGTTTTAACCAAAAATTTTAGACAACCATTCTACAACAAAGAACTTCACTTCCACTTCTGATTCTTCTTCTACCACTTCAGCTGTTACAGCTTGTTTTGCTTCATCTTTTGAAGCATCTACCGCTTCACCATTTCCAAAATCCAAGAAGCATAGAGGAGGAAATAGAACACACCACCAATTGTTACCTTGTGCTTCACCTAAAGTAATTAAAATCGCTTCATATTCACCAGCAGGATATAAGTAAGAGCCATATACCTTTGTTGGGAATTTCACTTGCTTTCCATACCCTACTGTAAAAGCTTGATCACTATTTTCTTCTTCTAGAACTCTCTCTACAATCACTTCAATGTCACCCAGGCGATTCTGAATTAAATCTCTAGCATCTTGGATCGACGTTAGCTCTTCTACCCACTTTGTGATCTCTTTATTAACCTCATCTCGCACCTTTACCTTTAATGCCTGATCTTCACTTGAATTACTATTTGCTAGAATCCTAAGTCGAATTGCCTCATCAGGAATGACTGCCGGTTCCTCTGTATCTGCCATTACAGGCTTCATTGATAATGATAGTGTAGCCCCAATAAATAATAATAGAATATATATAATAGCCAGCTTCGTTAATTTTTTTAGTTTCATTTTTCTCTGCACCGTCCCTTCACTAAGACAGTGTAGTCAAAAAAATAGAATCTTAAACTAGTAAATTAAAAAAATCTAGTAAACTTTTAAATTTGTTTATATACGCGTTGTTTTTTCCAGCTTATAAAATGCCAAACGCCTTCCACTAAAGCAATTGTGGGACAAAAGATAAAAAAGAGAGGAATTCCACCTCTCTTTTTATCCATAATTGTTATATAAGTCTTAAAATCACCTTAAAATGCAGGTGCATTTCCTCCTGGAAGAGAGAATTGCACAAATCTATGGGATAATTGCATAAATCTTATGATTAATTGCACCCAAACTTTTCATAATTGCATAAAAGCCAAGGTGAATTGCACAAAACCTTATTTTTTCACTATTTAACCCTATATTAACGCATAGACCATTCGATCTTTCCCATTTATATCATCCTTCACTTCAACTGAAGCATGAGGAAACGTGTTTCTTAGCATTGTAGCAACCGCTTCACCTTGACCAGCACCAACCTCGAAGGCAACCATTGCCCTATCTTTTAGTACGGCAGGAAGCTCTTCCATAAATCTTCGATAAAAATCCAATCCATCGTTCCCTCCAAAAAGAGCCCGATGTGGTTCATGATCTTTAACGACTACTGATAATTCTTCATCATTCGGAATATAAGGAGGATTAGAAACAACGATATCAACCTTTTTCCCCGCTTGTATAAGCGGCACAAGCAGGTCACCTTGAATAAACGTAACCCTTGCTTCCAATTTTTCAGCATTTCGTATAGCTACCTGTAAAGAGCTGTTCGCAATATCAGTCGCCCATATGTTTAGACGTGACGCTTCAAGCGATAAAGTTATAGCAATGGCTCCACTACCAGTCCCTACATCTACTAATTCTAGTGGTCCTTGGTTCGGAAAATGCATATTCATTCTTTCTATGACCCCAATAACAAGTTCTTCTGTTTCAGGCCGTGGAATTAACACTTCCGGGTTCACTTCAAAGCGACGACCGTAGAATTCCTCATAGCCGATAATATGCTGAATCGGAATACCCTGTTTATGTAACTCAACTGCTTCTATAAATGCTGACTTCTGTTGTTCTGATAGCTCTTCTCTCATATTCATAAAAAGCTGAGTTCGGTTTTGCTGTAAAATATGCAGTAAAAGAAGCTCTCCCGCTTTGGCTTCCCTGCCAGCTTCCTCTAAAAAAGAAGAAGCCCAATTTAGGGCTTCATACACTTTTGTAAACATTTATTCTGCCTGCTCCATACGTGATGCTTGATCTTCCATAATGAGAGCATTAATTACTTCATCAAGCTTTCCTTGCAGAACTTGATCAAGCTTCTGAAGCGTTAATCCAATACGGTGATCAGTGATACGGTTTTGCGGGAAGTTGTATGTTCTAATACGCTCTGAACGGTCACCAGTACCAACAGCAGATTTACGATTTGCATCATATTCTGCTTGAATTTCTTGGTTAATTTTATCGAAAACACGAGCACGTAATACCTTCATTGCTTTTTCTTTATTTTTGATTTGAGATTTCTCATCCTGACACGTTACAACCGTGTTAGTCGGGATATGTGTTAAACGAACAGCTGACATCGTTGTATTAACCGATTGACCTCCAGCTCCACTTGAAGCATACGTATCCACGCGAATATCTTTTTCATGAATATCTACTTCTACTTCTTCTGCTTCTGGTAAACAAGCAACGGTTGCTGTTGACGTATGAATACGTCCACCAGACTCAGTTTCAGGTACACGCTGAACACGGTGTGCGCCGTTTTCAAATTTCATTTTTGAATAAGCGCCTTTACCATTAATCATGAAGATAATTTCCTTATAACCACCTACACCTGTAGATGATGCTTCAATTACTTCCGACTTCCAGCCTTGTGCTTCAGCAAAGCGTGAATACATACGGTATAAGTCACCAGCAAAAAGTGCTGCTTCATCTCCACCTGCAGCCCCACGAATTTCAATAATAACGTTTTTATCGTCATTTGGATCTTTAGGTAAAAGAAGGACACGCAAACGTTCGGATAGCTCGTCTTCTTGTTCTTGTAATTCACTTATTTCCATTTTTACCATCTCACGCATATCAGCATCAAGCTTTTCCTCAAGCATTGCCTTCGCATCTTGTAATTGCTCGTGTACACTTTTGTACTCGCGGTATGCCATCACTGTATCTTGTATATCAGATTGTTCTTTTGAATAGTCACGTAGTTTCTTTGGATCATTTACGATATCCGGATCACTTAATAATTCATTTAAGCGCTCATAACGATCCTCTACAGATTGTAATCGATCTAACACAATCATTCACCTCATTTTTTAGCCATAACATTCTAATTATAGTATAGAGAAATTAGGTAGTCAAAGCAAACCCTGCTCTTCAATATATTATGCATATGTAAAAAACGAGGAACATGTTGTTCACTCGTTTTTGGAATGTGAAATTAGTACCCAAATTAGCAAAGCTTTTTGGGCTGATAACAACTAATCAAAGCTAATTACCTCTCACCGTCACCGTCATGTACACGGACATGGATATGAAAGCGTGGTACAGCCTTCGTAATATCATGAAGTAACTTATGTCGTAGCTCATCACGCTCTTCTTCAGAATACTTTTTATTTGAATGAACCGTCACATAGGCTTTATTACCATTAAGAAATACAGAACCCGGTGTAACGTCATCGAATGTTTCGACCACACCTCTGATTTTATCAACATCCGTTCCAAGAGTTGGACGTGTTTCATTCACATCAATATAATTGGTTGAGCTTTGATTTGGTGGGAATACACTTTCGTCACGAAGATCTCGATCATAAAAGCCATCGTTCCCTCCGTCAGCACCCATAAGTTGCAAGCCATTTTGATCTTCGGTAGTTTGGACCTGACTACAGCCCGAAATAATTAGAATTGCAGTACATAATAAAAGCAGCTTCATTCTCATGTTAATCCCTCCTACCATTAGGATTGCCCTGAGTTGAAGCTGCTTTGCATGGAAAATATTACGAATTCATGGTTGTTTGTATAATCGCTGGTTTATTTCTTACCTCATGGCAGTGTCTACAGCGTGGTTCATAGGATTCTGAAGCTCCTACTAAGATAATCGGATCATCATAAGATGCTGGTTCATTATTTATCAGACGTTGTGTTCTACTCGCAGGTGATCCACAACCTGAACAAACTGCATGCAGCTTTGTGACATGTTCGGCAACAGCCATTAAATCAGGAACCGGTCCAAACGGTTCACCCCTAAAGTCTTGATCAAGACCTGCTACAATTACACGATGACCTTGATACGCTAACTGCTGCGCTACTTCACCAATATGCTCATCAAAAAATTGCACTTCATCAATTGCCACAACATCTACATCAGCTGTTGTCTGATTTAAAATTTCACGAGAAGAAGATACAGGGCGTGCTTGTACTGCAGTACCATTATGTGAAACTACATTTTCTTCGCTGTATCTATTATCAATAGCTGGCTTAAATACCAGAACATGTTGCTTTGCATATTGTGTACGCTTCACACGTCGAATGAGCTCCTCTGATTTTCCCGAAAACATACTTCCACAGATGACCTCAATCCAACCGCTTTTTCTCATTTCATACATAAGACGGACTCTCCCTTTCTCGTCTTCACGTTTGTTTCATAATGAATGACTGTATTACTTATTATACCTGTTTCATTGAATAGAGAATGACTAAATATCATTTCCAATTTTTCTTTATTAAGTATTAAAGTGATTTATTATCAAGTAAAAAGGCAGACAAGGAATGAACACTTGCCTGCCTTTTAAAAGGTAATGTACCTTTTCATATGGTAAAACTTACTTTAAACCATACTTCTTGTTGAATCTATCTACACGACCATCTGCACTAGCGAACTTTTGACGTCCAGTATAGAATGGGTGGCACTCAGAACAAACCTCAACCTTAACCTCATTTAATACAGATCCAGTTTCGAATTCGTTTCCGCAAGCACACTTAACCATAACTTTTTTATAGTTTGGGTGAATTCCTGTTTTCATGTTTTTTTCATCTCCTTCTGCCCTGAAACCATTTTTGAATCAGAGTAAGTTTGTACACATATCGTAAGTGAGATCATAGCAAGATGCTGTTTAAATCTCACTGCTAAAATCACACATGATGAAATTATATCAGGACAGTGTCCGTTTTGCAACCGTCTATCCAAAAGGTTCTATTGGCAAATTATGACCTACTAGCCGTTGTCCCTTTTTTGTCCTCTTCCATTAATTGAAAGAATTCATCATTTGTCTTTGTTTTCTTCAAACGACGTAAGAAGCGTTCAACAAAGTCTGGAGAATCTGTCATTCCTCTTCTGATCGTCCAAAGCTTGTCTAGATGATCTTTCGTAATAAGAAGCTCTTCCTTTCTCGTTCCAGAACGACGAATGTCGATCGCAGGGAAGATTCTCTTTTCTGCAAGTGAACGATCAAGATGTAATTCCATATTACCTGTACCCTTAAATTCCTCATATATGACATCATCCATACGTGATCCCGTTTCAACTAAAGCAGTGGCTAAAATGGTTAAGCTACCACCCTCTTCAATATTACGAGCCGCACCAAAGAATCGCTTTGGACGATGGAAAGCCGCTGGGTCAATACCTCCAGATAGCGTTCTACCACTTGGCGGAATAACCAAATTATAAGCTCTCGCCAAACGAGTGATACTATCCATTAAGATGATTACGTCTTTTTTATGCTCAACTAGTCTCATCGCACGCTCAAGTACTAGCTCTGCAACCTTAATATGATTTTCAGGTACCTCATCAAAAGTCGAACTTACTACGTCACCTGCAACAGAACGTTCAATATCTGTTACTTCCTCTGGTCTTTCATCAACAAGTAGAACAATAAGCTCTGCTTCTGGATGATTCGTGGTGATACTATTTGCGATTTCCTTTAATAGCATCGTCTTTCCTGCCTTTGGAGGGGCAACAATCAGTCCACGCTGACCAAATCCGACTGGCGAGATGAGATCCATAATCCTTGTTGAGATGTGTGTTGGGCTTGTCTCAAGAACAATTTGACGATCTGGATAAAGTGGCGTAAGCGCAGGGAAGTGAACGCGTTCCTTAGCAGTTTCCGGATTATCACCGTTAACAGCCTCAACGTGTAAAAGACCATAATAGCGCTCGTTTTCCTTTGGAGGTCTAACTTTACCAGAAACCTTATCACCGTTACGTAAATCAAATCGTCTAATTTGTGAGGCAGAAATGTAAATATCCTCTGAGCTAGGAGAATAATTAATCGGTCTTAAGAAGCCAAAGCCTTCAGACTGAATAATTTCTAGCACACCTTCCATAAACATGAAGCCATCTTTTTCGGCTTGGGCCTTTAGAATAGCAAAAATAAGTTCTTTCTTCGTAAGCTTGCTATAATAGGACACTTTAAAATTACGTGCCTGTTCATATAAATCCTTTAATTTCATTTCTTCTAAACTAGAAAGAGTAAGACTATTACTCATTTGAACACCACTCTTTTACCATAATTATTGTTGTACGTGACATGCAAGCGCTTATTATCCATCTTTTCAAACATATTCACCTGTATTTTAAAGGGTAGAAATGATGGAAAGGAAAAGAAATAAGAAGATTTCTTCGAAGTTAATTTGTGAAGAAGTTTGTAAGCGAATGAAATACGTAGCAATTCTTATTTTACCCTTAAGTTATAGATTTAATCAACACCTGCCACTGATAAAACATTTTGACAGATTATGAGCTTGTCCTATTTTTGCTATCGTATTTTGTCAAATTAAGAAGGAGCAGGTAACATTTTGTCACTGCTCCGCTCTCTTATTTTAAGTAAAATTTAAAATTACTTACACTTGGACACTGTACCTGTCCCTTTGTCCCACTATGGTTTAATTACTAGGTTTGGTTTTTTGTTTAGACTGTGTCTGCCATCAACGAATCTTACTGTTCCTGATTTAGCACGCATAACGAGGGATTGTGTTGTTCCTACGGTTCCTTTAAATTGTACACCGCGCAGAAGTTCTCCATCAGTTACACCTGTTGCAGCAAAGATGGCATCATCACCTTTTACTAGGTCTGTCATATAAAGAATTCGATTTACATCTTCAATTCCCATTTTACGACAACGAATTAGTTCTTCTTCTGTTTGGGGAAGAAGCTTTCCTTGGATTTCTCCACCTAGGCATTTTAGGGCAACTGCAGCAATTACTCCTTCAGGTGCTCCTCCTGAACCGAATAGTATATCCACGCCTGTATGATCAAAAGCTGTATTGATTGCACCCGCAACATCACCATCATTAATCAGCTTGATTCGCGCACCTGCATCTCTTATTTCTTGTATCAATTTTTCATGTCTTGGTCTATTGAGAACAGTTGCTACAACATCCTCGATATCTTTATTTTTAGCTTTTGCAACTGCTAGTAAATTATCATATACAGACGCATCAATATTTATTTTCCCAACTGCCTCTGGACCTACAGCGATCTTATCCATATACATATCTGGAGCATGCAATAGATTACCATGATCTGCAATAGCAAGAACAGCCAGTGCATTCCAGCCTCCGGTTGCAACAATACTTGTTCCTTCTAAAGGGTCAACCGCAACGTCTACTCTTGGACCATAGCCAGTCCCTAATTTTTCCCCGATATACAGCATAGGTGCTTCGTCCATTTCACCTTCGCCAATTACAACGGTCCCTTTCATTGGCACTGTATCAAAAACATCACGCATTGCTGAGGTAGCAGCATCATCCGCCTCATTCTTCAGACCTCTTCCCATCCATCTTGCTGATGCAAGTGCCGCTGCTTCTGTCACACGTACAAGCTCCATTGATAAACTACGTTCCATCCTAGTATCTCCCCTTATTTGCTTCATTGAAGGTTATAATAAAAAAATATGTTATACCAATTTGTAATTACTCACAAATAGTATAACATATTTATTAAATACTTTTATTAAGAATTTTGTAGTTGTTCAATTTCTTGCTCTGTCATGCTTTCTCTCCAGATGACAGCACCTAAGCCATTCAGCTTTTCCACAAGGTTTTCATAGCCACGATCAATATGCTCTAGACCTGAAACCTCTGTGATTCCTTCAGCCATTAAGCCTGCTACGACAAGAGCAGCCCCTGCTCGTAAATCACTTGCACGAACCTTTGCCCCTTGAAGTTGAGAAGGGCCATTAACGATGGCAGATCTACCTTCAACCTTGATGGCAGCATTCATTCTTCTAAGCTCATCAATATGCTTAAACCTAGCACCGTAGATGGTATCGGTAACAACACCTGAACCTTCTGCTTTTGTTAAAAGTGAGGTAAATGGCTGTTGCAGGTCTGTTGGGAAACCAGGATATACTAATGTTTTAATATCAACTGTTTTTAAATTATGATGACCTCTTACTAAAATCTTGTCATCTTTCGTTTCAATGACTACACCCATTTCACGTAACTTTGCAATCAGAGATTCTAAGTGTAAAGGAATGACATTATCAATTATAACTTCTTCTCCCATTGCCGCACCAAGAATTAGGTATGTACCTGCCTCTATACGATCGGGGATAATACTATGACGACAACCATGAAGAGAGTCGACTCCATCAATACGGATGACATCTGTTCCAGCACCTTTAATCTTTGCTCCCATGCTCGTTAAAAGAGTTGCTACGTCAATGATTTCCGGTTCTTTCGCTGCATTTTCAATGATCGTACGCCCTTTAGCTCTAACCGCAGCTAGCATGATATTAATGGTAGCTCCTACACTAACTACATCTAGATAAATTCTAGCACCAATTAGCTCATCAGCACGCAAATAAATAGCACCTTGCTCATTAGTCACTTTTGCTCCTAATGCCTCAAAGCCCTTTATATGTTGATCAATCGGTCTTGGTCCTAGGTGGCATCCACCTGGAAGTCCGACCACTGCTTTCTTAAATCGTCCAAGCATAGCCCCCATTAAATAATAAGAAGCTCTTAATTTTTTAACTTTTCCGTTAGGTAGTGGCATTGATATCATTTTTGAAGGATCCACGATAATTTCACTATCATTTAAGGAAACAGTACCGCCGATTTCTTCTAATAAATCCGATAATGTTTGCACATCTGAAATATTTGGTAATCCATCAATAATGACAGGAGACTCGGCTAAAATCGTTGCAGGAATTAAGGCTACTGCACTATTTTTAGCTCCGCTAACCCGAACTGTTCCATTTAACTTGTTTCCACCTTCTATTTTAAGTTTTTCCATGTAAATCTCCCTTCCAGTTTATGGTCGCTCGCGAAGGACATACACTTAACGTTATTTTATCCCTTAGTTTACACGATTATGAAGAAAATATGTAATGAAAAGGTAAAATTGCGACAAAATATCTATTTTGGCTTACTTTTACAGTTATATTTTAAATTTCAATCTTCATCATAACACGCCTTATAAAAAGTGAATACTAATTAATTTTTCCTGTATATAAGGGGGTAGACAAAGTATTAGAGATTTAAGAGATTTGTTTCTTAAAATAGAAAAAGAGCAGTAGATATTGGAATCTAGTGCTCTTTTGGCTTTTTCTATAGGCTGAGTTATTTAGCTATTTTATTTAACTATTTTGTTGATTTTCGTTACAGGACACTCGCTTTCCGCGGGCGGTTGGGGAGCCTCCTCGTCGCTCAAGCTCCTGCGGGGTCTCCCCTAAACCGCTTTTCCCGCAGGAGTCTCGCATCCCTACACTACAATCAACACTGCTTAAAAAATTAATACAGTCATTTAACAGTGATGTTTAAAAGACGTACCCTTTAAGAACAGTCGCTTTTAAAACAAACTTTATCTCTTATCCCAATCTGCTAGGAATTGTTCGATTCCCTTGTCGGTTAATGGGTGATTGAATAGTTGCAGGATTACTTTTAAAGGTACGGTTGCGATATGTGCACCACGAACGGCTGCTTCTGTAATATGCTGAGGATGACGAATTGAAGCGGCAATAATTTCAGTAGGAATATCATGTACTAGGAAAATCTCAGCAATTTTGCTGACTAGTTCTAATCCGTCATGTCCGATATCGTCTAATCTCCCTAAAAACGGTGATACATATGTAGCCCCAGCTCTAGCTGCTAATAATGCTTGGTTAGCTGAGAAAATTAACGTTACATTTGTTTTAATTCCTTCTTCACTGAACACTTTAACAGCTTTTAAACCGTCAGGAGTCATTGGCACCTTAATCGTAATGTTTGGTGCAATCTTTGCCAATTCTCTTCCTTCCTTCAGCATACCCTCTACATCTAAACTAATGACTTCCGCACTAACTGAGCCTGACACTTCTGCTGTGATTTCACGTAGGCGATCTTCAAAAGAGACTCCCTTTTCCTTTGCAACAAGTGATGGATTTGTCGTTACACCAGATAGAATCCCCAATTGGTTTGCTTCTTTGATTTCTTCAATATTAGCAGTATCAATGAAAAATTTCATTTATAATTCCCCCTTTTTATTAACGAAAAGCATGTTAAAAAAGACTAAAGGATAGAAAGAAACCGCCTTAAGGCGGCGGTTTTCTTTTTATGCACGATTAGAAGATCCGAATTCTTTCATCTTTCCTCTAACTGTATCTTTAATTGCATCGCGAGCTGGTCCTAAATACTTACGTGGGTCATACATTTCTGTATTAGCAGCAAGTACCTCACGAACCTTATTCGCTGATGAGATTTGGTTTTCTGTATTTACATTAATTTTAGCTGTTCCGTAAGAAATCGCTCTTTGAATATCCTTTGTAGGGATACCTGTCCCACCGTGTAATACAAGTGGTACTCCAGTTGCTAGCCCGATCTCTTCCATTTCCTTGAAGCCAAGGTTAGGCTCACCCTTATAAGGGCCATGAACCGATCCTAAAGCAGGTGCTAGGCAATCAATTCCTGTACGTTTAACAAGCTCTTCACACTCTTTTGGATCTGCGTAAATAACGCCATCTGCGATTACGTCATCTTCTTGTCCACCTACTACTCCAAGCTCTGCCTCAACAGATACACCATGGAAGTGAGCAAGTTCTACTACTTTAGCTGTTGTTTCAATATTTTCCTCAAATGGATGATGAGAAGCATCGATCATAACAGAAGTAAATCCTGCATGAATGGCTTTCGCGCAAGACTCATAGCTTGAACCATGATCAAGATGAATCGCAACAGGAACAGTTACCTTGTATTCTTCCATTAAATTTTTAACAAGCTCAACGATTGTCTTAAATCCACCCATATATTTTGCAGCACCTTCAGACACACCTAAAATCACAGGTGAGTTTTCTTCTTGTGCAGCTTGAAGAATAGCCTGAGTGAATTCTAAATTATTTAGGTTAAATTGACCAACCGCATAACCTTCTGCTTTACCCTTTTGAAGCATTTCAGTCATTGAAACTAAAGGCATAATTTTTGTCCTCCTTATGTATCCTACTACCTAAACCTTCTAAAATATTTACCTTACTATTTTCTCCAAACTGCAAAGTAAATATGTAAAATAGCCATTATTAGAAGCATTTAGTAAATAGCATACCAACTATCGCCAAAAACAGCAACGCTGAATAACTGAAGAAGACTTTTTAAGAACGAATTGGTAAATGCTTTTTAACAGCTTCTCTGATTTCATCAATATCAAATGGCTTTGCAAAATGAGTGATTGCTCCAAGGTCTTTTGCTTCTTGAATCATATCAAGCTCACCATATGCAGTCATAATAATTACTCGGATATCTTGATCTACTGCTTTCATTCTCTTTAATATTTCAATTCCATCCATACCTGGAATTTTCATATCTAATAAAACTAAATCTGGTGAATGTTTATCCACTATTTCAAGAGCTTGATAGCCATTTGCCGCTTGAAATGTATCATAACCTTCTTTTTGAAAAACCTCATTTAACAGTATGCGAATACCAAATTGATCATCCACGATTAGTATTTTCTCTTTCATTGTCTTCACTCCTAGTTAGTATTAATCTATATTACACCTGATTACCCAATGTGAAAAAGCCTTTGTAGCATGTTTGTGCTATTTAAGTTAATTCTAATCTTATTGAGAGTAATTCTCTTTTATTGCAAAAAAATCCTCTTTTATGTCGAAATAAGTTTCCGACAAATTCCTACTTATTTCGTACTTTTCATCTCTTTTCACCAAAAGATTCTCTGTTTTAGACCACTCGCATCTTCACTCAGTTTACATTATGAGTAATAACGCAGCATATCCAACAAAAGTCTCTAAACTTTATCAGAATCTATGTTTTTGATATAGTTCGGTATAATAGAGGAAATATAAAAGTAAAGGTGATCTCATGTTAAAAATATTTTCAACACAACTTCAAGGTATTTTTAAAAAGATAGAAGAAAAAGAGGATTTACAATTAGAGGAAGGTGCTCGCTTACTTTCACAAGCACTAGTGGGAGACGGTTCTATCTATCTATATGGAATTGATGAATTACAAGCAGTCGAGCTTACCGCTATGAATGGTCCTGAAAAAGTGGCAGGTTTTCTACCATATATTGAAAATGGAATTACAGCTACTATCCAGCCTTTTGATCGAGTACTGATTTTTTCCCCCTACTCTAACGACCCTAAGGCGTTGGAAACCGTAAAAGCACTAAGAGATCAAAATATTCCCACAGTCGTTGTTTCTAGTATCGTCGACAAAGAGGATGCAGAGCTTCAAAACATTGCTGATGTTCATATTAATACTTATTTAACAAAAGGATTAATTCCCGATGATGATGGAAATAGATACGGGTTGCCAACCACAATGGTTGCTCTGTATGCGTATTATGGGTTGATGTTTACGATAAAAGAAATATTAGCTGAGTATGCGGATGAGGAATAAGTAGAAGATTTTTTCTTATTTAAACAGCAAAACCCTCTTCAAATTGAAGAGGGTTTTTAATTTATCCTTCTTGACGTTGTAAAGATGCCTGTACGAAATCTCTGAATAAAGGCTGTGGTCTTGTCGGACGTGAAATAAATTCTGGGTGGAATTGAGATGCCACGAACCAAGGGTGATCCTTGATTTCAATAATTTCAACTAAACGTCCATCAGGGCTTGTCCCCGAGAACACAAAGCCTGCCTCTTCCATTTGTTGACGGTACTGATTATTGAACTCATAACGATGACGATGGCGTTCATAGATCACTTCATCTTGATATGCAGTAAAGGCATGAGTTTCCTCATTTAACTTACAAGGCTGTAAACCTAAACGAAGTGTACCTCCTAAATCCTCAACATCCTTTTGTTCTGGCAGTAAATCAATAATTGGGTATGGAGTATTTGGATCAATTTCTGCTGAGTGCGCGCCTCTTAAACCGAGTACATTTCGCGCATACTCAATTGAAGCTAGCTGCATTCCTAAACAAATTCCTAGGAATGGCACCTTGTTTTCACGAGCATATTGAATGGCTGAAATCTTTCCTTCAATACCACGATCTCCAAAGCCACCTGGAACTAGAATTCCATCGACATCATGAAGGAGTTCATTCACATTTTGGCTGTTAACTTCCTCTGCATTGATCCATTTAACTTCGATGTCGCTATCAAACGTATAACCAGCATGACGTAGTGCTTCGACTACAGAGATGTATGCATCCTGAAGTTCAACATATTTTCCAACTAAGCCAATTCTAGTTTTCTTTGATAGGTGAGTTACTTTATTAACAAGCTCTTCCCACTCAGTCATGTCTGGCTCCTTACACGTAAGCTTTAAATGATCACATGTAATTTGGTCAAGCCCTTGAGCTTGTAAAGCAAGTGGAACTGAGTAAAGAGTATCTGCATCAATTGCTTCAATAACAGCTTTCGGGTCAATATCACAGAATAGTGCAATCTTATCCTTCATATCCTGGGAAATTGGCATTTCCGCACGAACCACGATCACAGTTGGCTGAATACCTAAACTACGTAATTCCTTAACACTGTGCTGAGTCGGTTTTGTTTTCAACTCACCCGCTGCCTTAATATAAGGAACCAGTGTACAGTGAATGTACATGACATTATCACGGCCAATATCACTTTTGATTTGGCGAATTGCTTCTAGGAAAGGTAGAGATTCTATGTCTCCTACAGTTCCACCAATTTCAGTGATTACTACATCAGCATTTGTTTCACGGCCGGCACGAAATACTCTTTCTTTTATTTCATTGGTAATGTGAGGGATAACCTGAACCGTTCCACCTAAGTAATCACCACGACGCTCTTTTCTTAAAACTGTTGAGTAAATTTTCCCTGTTGTCACATTGGAATACTTACTTAAGTTAATATCAATAAATCTTTCATAATGTCCTAAGTCAAGGTCAGTTTCTGCACCATCATCTGTTACAAAAACCTCTCCATGCTGATACGGACTCATCGTTCCAGGATCGACATTTATATATGGATCAAACTTTTGAATCGTTACATTTAATCCACGATTTTTTAATAATCGTCCTAAGGAAGCGGCTGTAATTCCTTTACCTAATGATGACACAACGCCACCTGTTACAAAAATATACTTTGTCATGTTGATCCCCCTATCTACCTGTTCGCACTTATAATCAGTCGTATCACTATGTAAACAACTCTCTTCTTATAAAGTGCCTTGTTTTTGTATTTTTACAATAAAAAAAGCAAAAATTGCTACACCTTTTGGAAAGGGAGCAATTTTTGCTTTAGTATTAAACGTTGTAAAAACGTTTGCTTTTCTAGAGCCCAAATATGATTTTATAGACAGGCTTAACAAAAGTCAAGAGGAGATTATTTATCTTCCTCGTCCTCATCATCTAGCACATCTAAGTCTTCATCTTCTTCTAGTTCTTCGTCTTCATCAAGATCCTCGTCAAGATCATAATCATCATCTTCATCTAGCAGATCATCATCTAGATCGTCATCATCATCGTCGTCATCGTCATCATCGTCTAAAAGATCATCTTCTTCCTCGTCTTCAATTTCATCGAGGTCATCAAGCTCATCATAATCTTCTTCATCTATTTCGTCGAAGTCATCTAGTTCAATCTCATCTTCATCTTCCGCAGCAGCCTTACGTTTCTTCTTAGGCTTGGCAACTGGAACAACCTCTTCTTCAATCTGGTCATAAGGATACCAGCTTCTCATGCCCCAGCGATTCTCACCAACTGCAATAAAGCGTCCATCTATATTTAAGTCGGTATAAAATTGCGACATACGTTTTCTTACTTCTTCATCTGTTAGCTCTAGAAGCTTTGCGATTTCTGATACTAAATCTTTAAATGCAATAGCCTGCTTTTTGGCTACCATGATTTCATAAGCTAGTTCAATCATTGATAACTGCTTAATTTGCTCCTGTGAGTAATTTGCTAAACTCAAGAACAGCACTCCCTTTCTAAATAACCTACATCCCCTAAAAATCTATTATGTAGAATAAAATCCTATAGCAAACATACTTTTCATTATAAACAAAAATATACCAATTATGCTATATTTGCGTAACGTTTTTTTTCGCGCATACCTATAGGTCTCCTCGAATGATGTCGAATTCCTCTTTTGCTGGTCCAAAAATTAGGAATCCGTGAGGTAACACAAAAAGAAAGAGGAGTGAAATCCTCCTCTTATAAACAGTTACATATTTCTTCTATATTGTCCGCCTACTTCATACAAAGCTCTAGTAATTTGCCCTAGACTTGCAACTTTTACTGTTTCTAACAGTTCTTCAAAAATGTTTCCTCCAGACACAGCCACTTCTTTAAGTTTGTTTAATGCTTCATCAAGCTTCTCTTGATGTTGGTCTTGGAAGCTTCTTAGATTTTGAATTTGTTGCTCTTTTTCTTCTTGAGAAGCACGGGCAAGCTCAATATTATCTAAATCCTCATCTGATGGCGGATTTGGATTTAAGTACGTATTAACTCCGATAATCGGTAGTTCCCCAGAGTGCTTCTTCATTTCATAATACATGGACTCTTCTTGAATCTTTCCACGCTGATATTGAGTCTCCATAGCACCCAGTACTCCACCACGATCATTGATTCTATCAAATTCCTGTAGAACTGCTTCTTCTACTAAATCTGTTAGTTCTTCAATAATAAACGATCCTTGTAATGGATTTTCATTTTTCGTTAGACCATGTTCCTTTGTGATAATCATCTGAATGGCCATTGCTCGGCGAACAGATTCTTCTGTTGGCGTTGTAATTGCTTCATCATAGGCATTCGTATGCAATGAATTACAGTTATCATGAATTGCCATTAAAGCTTGTAAGGTTGTTCGAATATCATTAAAGTCTATTTCCTGAGCATGTAGAGAACGACCGCTCGTTTGAACATGATATTTTAGCTTTTGACTTCTTTCGTTAGCTCCATACTTTTCTCTCATCACAACAGCCCAAATTCTTCGAGCCACTCTTCCAATTACTGTATACTCTGGATCTAACCCATTTGAGAAGAAGAAAGAGAGATTTGGTGCAAAGTCGTCAATATTCATGCCGCGACTTAAGTAATACTCTACATAGGTAAATCCATTTGATAAAGTGAATGCAAGCTGCGAGATAGGGTTAGCACCCGCTTCTGCAATATGATAACCGGATATAGAAACAGAGTAATAGTTTCTAACAGCATGATCTGTAAAGTATTGCTGAATATCGCCCATCATTCTTAATGCAAATTCTGTTGAGAAGATACAAGTATTTTGACCTTGATCCTCTTTCAAAATGTCAGCTTGAACCGTTCCACGAACAGTTTTTAACGTCCATTCTTTTACTTCAATATACTCTTCCACCGTTAAAATTCGACCAAGCTCTTTTTCACGCTTTTCAATTTGTTGGTGAATCGCTGTGTTAAAGAACATCGCTAAGATAATCGGTGCAGGACCATTAATGGTCATCGAAACTGAAGTGGAAGGTGCACATAGGTCAAAGCCGTCATACAGCTTTTTCATGTCCTCTAATGTACAAATGTTTACTCCACTTTCCCCAACTTTTCCATAAATATCAGGGCGGTAATCTGGATCCTCACCATATAAGGTAACAGAGTCAAAGGCTGTACTTAAACGCTTTGCTGTATCGTCCTTAGATAAGTAGTGGAAGCGACGATTCGTTCTTTCTGGTGTACCTTCGCCCGCAAACTGACGTTTTGGATCTTCTCCTTCGCGTTTAAAAGGAAATACCCCGGCTGTATAAGGGAAAGCACCTGGTACATTTTCTTTGTATATCCAGCGAAGAATTTCTCCGTAATCTGCAAACTTTGGCAAGGCAACCTTAGGAATATCAAGACCTGATAGGCTTTTTGTCGTAAGTTTTGTGACAAATTCCTTATCACGAACCTTCGTAATAAACTCAGTTCCCGAGTAGTTTTCCTTTACTTTCGGCCAAGCTTCTAATAGCTTCTTAGATTCTGGTGAAAGCTTATATTCAAACTTCTCTCTTACCTCCTTCAAAGCCTTTATATGCTCTTCTTGCTGACCGAGCGCTTCAACTGCCCCATCAATTTGAAACAACTTACGAGCAGCTTCAACCTGTTCTTCTGACTTTTTATGGTAGTTACGAATCGTATCAGAAATCTCTCGTAAGTAATAGCGACGGTTGTTCGGAATAATGACATTTTGCTTTTCTACTACATTATCTTTAACAAAATTAGTCTCCCAAGCCTTTTCACACTTTGTATTAATTACTTCTACTAGTGCGGCAAAAAGAGAGTTCGTCCCTTTGTCATTAAATTGACTAGCAATCGTTCCATATACCGGCATATGAGATAAATCTGTTTCAAATAGCATATGACTTCGTTGGTATTGCTTTTGCACCTGATTTTTCGCATCCTCTGAACCTTTACGCTCAAACTTGTTGATGACAATTAAATCTGCATAATCAATCATGTCGATTTTCTCTAATTGAGACGGTGCACCAAACTCACTTGTCATTACATACATGGAGACATCACAAATTTCTGCGATCTCCGCATCACCCTGACCAATTCCACTTGTCTCAACGATAATTAGATCAAAATCTGCAGCCTTCACAACGGAAATAGCATCTTTAATAGCTAAAGAAAGCTCTGTTTTTGACCCACGTGTTGCTAGACTTCTCATAAATACACGAGGATTGAAGATTGCATTCATACGAATACGGTCCCCAAGAAGAGCTCCGCCTGTTTTTTGCTTTGTAGGATCAACAGATAATACAGCTATTTTAATATCAGCTATTTCATTTAAAAAGCGACGAACAAGTTCATCAGTAAGTGAGCTTTTTCCTGCTCCACCCGTTCCGGTAATTCCTAGTACAGGTACGTTTTTTCCAATCTCTTTCACTTTTTCTAAGACCTGTTGGATTTCGGTTACTTTATTTTCCGCATTAACCTGACCTTCTGCTAAGGTAATTAATCTCGTAATCGCTTGGATATTACCTGTCTGTAAACCTTCTAGCTCATTTTCTAGAGAGGTTACCGTTGGGAAATCACATTCTTCAAGCATGTTGTTGATCATTCCTTGAAGACCATGCTTTCTCCCGTCCTCTGGTGAAAAGATTCGGGCAATTCCATATTCATGGAGTTCCTTAATTTCTCTTGGCACAATTACTCCGCCACCACCGCCATAAATTCGAATATGAGAGGCGTTTCGCTCCTTAAGAAGGTCGTACATATATTTAAAATATTCAACGTGTCCCCCTTGGTAGGATGAGATGGCAATTCCTTGTACATCTTCTTGAATTGCAGCTGATACCACTTCTTCTACTGAGCGATTATGACCAAGATGGATGACTTCTCCACCAGTAGCCTGAATAATTCTTCGCATAATATTTATGGACGCATCATGACCATCAAAAAGACTTGATGCCGTAACAAAACGAATATGGTGTTTAGGTTTATAAATTTCGACCATTTGAAAACCTCCTCTTGCTATTTTGAATGAATTCCTTGTAACAGGTTCTGGATCTGTAGATTTGTGTATTCTTCCAATGTATATAAGCTCTGAAGGACCCATCTTCTAAATCCCCACATTTGTCCCTGAACAAAGATATTGTGAGAAATCAATTTTCTCTCATGATCTGACAGAACGATTTCTCCATTTTCTACACAGCTTGAAAGAATAGATTCGAACATTTCAACCATTTCTAGTTCTTTTTTTAAGACATAAGGAAGGGCGTCCTTCGTAAGTGACTTTGCCTCCTGATACATAACAAGTACTTCGTCCTGCATTTCATCCATCACAATAAAGTAGTTGGATATAGCCTTTTTGAGGTTTTCGATACTTCCTTGATTAGGATCAATATCCTCGTTAAGACGCTCGCGTACTTGATCATAAATCCGGTCACATACTAAATAAAGGACATCCTCTTTTTGTCGTATATATTCATAGAGTGTTCCAATGCTAAAGCCCGCTGCCTTGGCTATTTCTCTTGTAGTTGTGCGGTGGAATCCCTTTTCTTTAAACAATGAAACAGCACCTGTAATCATCTGATCTCTTCTGATTTCAATTAAACGTTCATCTTTAACAGATGCATGAACGTTCTGATTCGTCATTTTCAACGCACCGCCTCTACTTGAGTCCTTCACTATTTTGCTAGCATTCTTGAAATGACTAAGCGTTGGATTTCTTGTGTTCCTTCGTAAATTTGAGTGATTTTTGCATCACGCATAAAACGTTCTACTGGATAGTCCTTTGTATAACCATAACCACCAAATACCTGAACTGCTTCGGTTGTTACCTTCATCGCTGCATCTCCAGCTAAAAGCTTAGACATTGCTGACTCTTTTCCATAAGGAAGACCCTCAGATTCTAACCAAGCAGCTTGGTAGGTTAATAGTCTAGCAGCCTCAATGCTTGTTGCCATATCTGCAAGCTTAAACGCAATTCCTTGCTGCTCGATAATTGGCTTTCCAAATTGCTTACGCTCTTTTGCATATTCAACAGCTGCGTCTAGCGCACCTTGTGCAATTCCTACTGCTTGAGCAGCAATTCCGTTACGACCACCATCAAGTGTCATCATCGCAACTTTAAAGCCTTTGCCCACTTCACCAAGAACATTTTCAGCTGGAACTCGGCAATCTTCAAAAATAATTTCGGTTGTTGGTGAAGAACGAATACCTAGCTTAGCTTCCTTTTTCCCAACTGAAAATCCTGGGAAGTCCTTTTCCACGATAAACGCAGTTGTACCACGAGTACCTTCCTCTGGATTAGTAAGAGCAAAGACTACGTAAAAATCAGCCACTCCACCGTTTGTAATAAAGATTTTTGAACCATTGATAATATAGTCATCCCCGTCCTTGCGGGCATTGGTTCTCATTCCACCAGCATCTGATCCAGCATATGGCTCTGTTAATCCGTAAGCACCAATTGACTTTCCTTCAGCCATCGGACGTAAATATTTCTGCTTTTGCTCTTCTGTACCAAACTTAAATAAAGGCCATCCAGCTAAAGACGTATGCGCAGATAACGTTACACCAGTAGAAGCACACACACGAGATAACTCCTCAACCGCAATAACGTATGCTAAATAGTCACTACCAATTCCACCATACTGCTCTGGCCAAGGAATACCTGTTAAACCAAGCTCCGCCATCTTATCAAAAATCTCACGATCAAAACGTTCCTCTTCATCACGCTCAGCAGCAGTAGGAGCCACCTCATTTTTCGCAAAATCACGTACCATCTTTCTAATCATCTCATGCTCTTCTGAAAGTCTAAATTGCATCCCCATTTCCTCCCTTTTCTTTTCCACTTTAAAGCATGTGGGGCCTGGCCCCCATTACGTTAAAGTACTAAATTATAGATGTTTGCTTATTACAATACGTTGGATTTCACTTGTTCCTTCGTATATTTCACAGATCTTGGCATCACGGAATAGCCGTTCAACCGGGTATTCCTTTGTATAGCCATAGCCCCCAAAAATTTGAACTGCCTCGATTGAATTATCTACAGCTACTTTTGCTGCAAATAACTTAGCCATCGATGCTTCCTTCGAACAAGACTTACCTTCCAAGCGAAGTTGTGCAGCACGGTATATTAAGAGCTTTGCTGCTTCCACGTTTGTAGCCATTTCTGCTATTTTAAAACCAATTCCCTGTTGATCGATGATTGGCTTCCCGAACTGCTTTCGTTCCTTAGCATAGTCCACTGAATAGTCTAGTGCTGCTTCTGCTATACCTAGAGCTTGTGCAGCTATTCCTATTCGTCCAACATCAAGATTCGCCATTGCAACCTTGAAACCCTCTCCTTCCTTTCCAAGAAGGTTTTCTTTAGGAATCTTGGCATTTTCAAATATTAGTTCAACCGTTTTAGATCCGTATAGCCCCATTTTATGTTCGTCTTTTCCAACCACAAATCCAGGAGTATCCTTCTCAACAATAAATGCCGAAACCCCTTTACTACCTAGTATTTCAGGATTGGTTCTTGCAAAGACGATGTATGTGTCAGCTTCTCCACCATTAGTGATGAAGATTTTTGAGCCATTAAGAATATAGAAGTCTCCCTCTTTAATTGCTCTTGTTTTTAAGCTTGCTGCATCTGATCCAGAACTAGGCTCCGTTAAAGCAAATGCACCCAGGTATTCACCTGAAGCAAGCTTTGGAACAAATCTCTGCTTCTGCTCTTCTGTACCAAAGTACAGGATTGGATTCGTACCAACCGATGTATGAACTGATAAAATAACACCCATTGTCGCACTGACCTTAGAAATCTCGTGAATCGCAATAATATACGAAACAAAATCCATCTCAGCTCCGCCATATTGCTCCGGTACTGGAATACCCATTAATCCAAGCTCGCCCATCTTCTTAATAATTGGACGTGGAAACTCACCAGCTTCCATTCTAGGAACAAAAGGAGCAATCTCACCCTCTGCAAAATCACGAACCATCTTTCTCATCATCTCTTGCTCTTCGGTGAACCTCAAATTCATGCTGTCTGCCTCCCTTTAAGACACTAACGCGGTAATGATGTGGGGGCCTGGCCCCCACTCCATTAAAGTGTTAAAGTAGTGTCTCTTTTTTCTAATAAGTGTAAAAACCTCGACCTGTTTTTTTACCTAACCAGCCTGCTTTTACGTATTTACGAAGTAATGGACATGGTCTATATTTGTCATCTCCAAATCCTTCATGTAAAGTCTCCATAATATATAAACAAGTATCTAATCCAATAAAATCAGCTAATGTTAATGGCCCCATTGGGTGGTTCATTCCTAGCTTCATCACCTCATCTACAGCTTCAGGAGTTGCTACCCCTTCATATACCGTGTAGATCGCCTCGTTAATCATCGGCATCAGAATTCGGTTTGAAACAAAGCCTGGGAAATCGTTAACCTCAACTGGAACCTTACCCAACTTGTTGGTTATAGCTTCAATCGTTTCATATACTTCATCTGCTGTTGCTAACCCTCTAATGATCTCAACAAGCTTCATCACCGGCACAGGGTTCATAAAATGCATCCCGATAACTTGCTCAGGACGAGTCGTAGCAGCTGCAATCTCTGTGATTGGCAATGATGAAGTATTAGTTGCTAAAATTGCATGCTTAGGAGCAAGTTGATCTAACTCAGCAAATAGCTTTGTTTTGATCTCCATGTTCTCGATGGCCGCTTCAATGACTAGGTCAACTTCCTTAGCATTTGAAAGGTCCGAAGAACGGGAAAGCCTATTTAAGATCGCCTCTACATCTGCCTCTGTCAGCCTTCCCTTATCTACTTGACGAGATAAATTTTTCTGGATTACACCCATTCCCTTATCAACAAACTCTTCCTTAAGATCATGTAAGATCACATCATAACCAGCCATTGCGCAAACCTGAGCAATTCCTGAGCCCATTTGTCCAGCTCCAATAACCATGATTTTTTGTACATTCATCTTCCACTCATCCTCCTTTATGTATGTTTACTTCGCGCTTTAACATATAACGTACCGGGGGCCTGGCCCCCGATGCTTTAAAGCAATGAAGACCCATCCTCTATTTTACTTCAATCATGATAGCGTCGCCTTGGCCTCCGCCGCTGCAGATTGATGCGATTCCGATTCCACCACCTCTACGCTTTAGCTCGTGTGCGAGGGTTATGATAATTCTTGCTCCGCTTGCACCAATTGGATGTCCTAGAGCTACGGCTCCACCGTTTACGTTTACTTTGTCTGGATCAAGTCCTGCTATTTCTTTACTTGCTAATGCTACAGCTGCAAACGCTTCGTTTACCTCAAATAAGTCGATTTCTTCTAATGTTTTGCCTGTTTTCTTTAATAGTTCATTTATGACAAGGCCTGGTGTTTTAGGGAAGTCCTTTGCTTCCACAGCAATGGCTGTATGACCAATAATGGTTGCGAGTGGTTCTCTGCCTTCTTTATTGGCTCTTTCTTCACTCATTAAAACAAGAGCTGCTGCTCCATCATTGATTCCCGGTGCATTTCCGGCTGTGATACTACCAGCTGCCCCAAATACTGGTTTAAGCTTGCTTAATGCCTCGATCGAAGTTTCCTTACGTGGAGCTTCATCGTTCGTTATCACAATCGGATCTCCCTTACGAACCGGTACTGTCACTGGCACGATTTCGTCAGCTAACCTTCCCGACTCTATGGCTTGCATGGCTAATTGATGGCTACGAAATGCCCAAGAATCCTGGTCCTCTCGAGCTAGATCCATTTCAGTTGCTACCCCATTCCCATACTCGCCCATATGAACACCCTCAAATGAGCAGGTTAACCCGTCATGTACCATTAAATCCGTTACCGCAGCATCACCCATTCGAAGTCCCCAGCGTGCTTTTGGTAGTATGTATGGGGCATTGCTCATCGATTCCATTCCACCTGCCACTATTACCTCTTCATCACCAAGACGAATCATCTGATCTGCTAATGTCACACTACGCATTCCAGAAGCACATACCTTATTAATCGTTTCAGTTTTAACATTCCAAGGTAAACCAGCGTTTCTAGATGCTTGCCTAGAAGGTAGCTGCCCTTGCCCTCCTTGTAAAACCGAGCCCATGATCACCTCTTGAACCACTTCAGTATCAACCTTTGCTCTATTTAATGCTTCCTTAATTGCAAACCCACCAAGCTCTGATGCAGAAAATGAGCTAAGCCCTCCTCCGAATTTACCAAAAGGTGTACGAACACCACTTAAAATTACCGTTCTACCCATTTACCGTCTCCCCCTCACTTAAAGTAAACGCTTACACTAACACTATAAAAATAACCTTATCTATACCGACTGAACGCTCGCTCGACACTTTTTCAAAAAGAAGGTGTACGGGAAAATCGTACACCTTTCATTATATTCATAGTTTACTAGACTTAGACTAAAATTAAGACGCAAGTTCCTTCAGTTCACCTACTACTGATTTCTCTAAAATCTCAACTACATCTAAGGTTTGAACACTTTCTTCTACTTCTTTAGCTTTTGTGCCATCACTGATCATCGTTAAGCAGTATGGACAACCACTACTAATGACAGATGGATTAACAGCTAACGCTTGTTCAGTACGCGTTACGTTAATACGAGTTCCTGAGTCCTCTTCCATCCACATTAAGCCTCCACCAGCTCCACAACACATACCAGTATCGCGGTTACGTTCCATCTCTACTAGCTTCACGCCAGGAATTGCCTTTAAGATCTCACGTGGTGGATCGTACACTTCATTGTAACGTCCTAAGTAACAAGAATCATGGAACGTAATCGTTTCATTTACTTCATACTGTGGCTTTAAGCGACCCTCTTTTACAAGCTCTGCTAAAAGCTCAGTATGATGATATACCTCAGCCTCAAGACCAAAGTCCGGATACTCATTTTTGAAAATATTATAAGCATGAGGGTCGATTGTAACAATCTTCTTAATCTCATTCTTTTGGAACTCTTCAATATTCTTTGTAGCAAGCTCTTGGAATAAAAACTCGTTTCCTAAGCGACGCGGTGTATCTCCAGAGTTCTTTTCTTTATTTCCAAGGATTGCAAATTTCACACCAGCTTCATTTAAAAGCTTAGCGAAAGATAAAGCAATCTTTTGGCTTCTGTTATCGTAAGATCCCATTGACCCTACCCAGAATAAATATTCAAACTCTTCACCTTGCTTGCTTAATTCTTTAACAGTTGGAATCACAACATCTTCACGAGCTGTTCTCCAATCCTCACGCTCTTTACGGTTCAAGCCCCAAGGGTTTCCTTGACGTTCGATGTTTGTCATCGCACGTTGAGCATCTGCATCCATCTTACCTTCAGTTAATACTAAATAGCGACGAAGGTCAATAATCTTATCAACGTGCTCATTCATAACTGGACATTGATCCTCACAGTTACGACAGGTCGTACAGGCCCAAATTTCTTCTTCCGTAATAACTTCTCCAATCAAGCTTGGACTATAAGCAAGCTCAAGAGCTCCTGCTGATTCCTCTACACCTTTACCTGAAGACATCATAGCTAATTGATTTCCTTGAGTATGAGAGAAAGCAACAGCCGGTACCCACGGTGATTTTGAAGTAACAACAGCACCAGTATTCGTTAAATGATCACGTAATTTTAAAATTAAATCCATTGGAGATAGCATCTTTCCTGTACCAGTTGCTGGACACATATTTGTACAGCGTCCACACTCTACACAGGCATATAAATCAATTAACTGTGACTGAGTAAATTCTTCAATTTTCCCAACCCCAAATGATTCCTTTGTTTCATCTTCAAAATCAATCTTTTCTAGCTTCCCAGGTTTGGAAAGTCGGTTAAAAAATACGTTTGCAGGACCAGCAATTAAGTGGGCATGCTTTGATTGTGGTACATAAACTAAGAAAGTTAATAAGAATAGTAAGTGAATCCACCAAGCAATGTAAAACACGACAATAGAAGCCGTTTCACCGATTCCGGCAAAAATAAAGGCAAAGCCTGATGCGATTGGCTCACTCCAAGTTAATGGATGATCATGCCAGATTAGTCCCATTCCGTTTCCTAGAAGAACCGAAATCATTAGTCCACCAATGAACAAAAGTACTAATCCTGATTTAAACCCTCTCTTAAGACGGACAAGCTTTTCAACATAACGACGATGAAAGGCCCAGACTACCGCTACTAAAATCATAAATGTAACAATTTCCTGGAAGAAGGTGAATGCTGGATAAAGTGGTCCTAATGGTAAATGAGAACCTGGTGCGATTCCCTTCCAAATAAAATCAATAGCACCGAACTGAACAAGAATAAATCCATAAAAGAACATAACGTGAATAATTCCACTTTTCTTATCCTTCAATAATTTCTTCTGCCCAAAAACGTTTACCCAAATTTTTTCCATTCTTTCTTTGAACTTACCATCAAACTCCACTTTTCTTCCTAACTTAATGTAGGATAAGCGTGTCCGAATTAAGTAAATAAATAAGTGAAATGCGTAAGCGGTTACAATCAAAAACGCAATTAGATTAATCCATAATAATCCACTCATATTACGACCCCTTTCTCTGTAATATCATAGTCGTTCTAAAAACAGTATTAATTTTCAGACTTCTAAACTCCTATCTCTATTATAATATGAATGAGCATTCAGTCAATATGCTTTTATTTGTAAATGAATCAATTCTTTTCTTTAGGTGAAACTAAAATTCAATGTTCATTACTCGTTTAACTAGGAGGAATAGTAATGGAACTCGTACTACTTGTACTCTTCATTATATTTTTATGGATGGCTTTTGATTACCGACTTGGACGGATTTCACATATAAAAAAAGTAAATATGCAAGAATACCCATTAAGAAAAAGTGATATTTCTTTATTTATTACGGGGCAAAGTTTATATAAAGATTTATTTCATCATATTGAGCACGCTACAAATCATATTCACGTTCTCTTTTATATTGTAAAAGATGATGAAATCAGCAAAGAATTTCTTCAACTTTTAATGAAAAAGGCACAAGATGGGGTAGAAGTTAGACTTTTGCTTGACCGTATTGGAAGTAAAGATATAACGAAGAAGATGCAAAAGGACCTAAAGGAAAATGGAGTTCTTTTTTCATTTTGTCATGTACCTAAGCTCCCATATCTTTTTTATTCCATTAATGAAAGGAATCACCGTAAAATTTCAGTGATCGATGGGCGAATCGGTTATCTTGGTGGCTTCAATATCGGGAAAGAATACATCGGACTGAATCCGAAATTAGGGGATTGGCGGGATTACCATTTAAGAATTGAAGGCGAAGGAGTTCAAGATCTTCAAAAGCAATTTATCTATGATTGGGAAGATGCAACTAAATATACAATTCCTTCTAACTCAACCTATTACCCAACTCCTCATCAAGGTGAAATAACCCATAAGGTAGTCCCTACAAACGCAGTCTTTTTAGAAAAGGTCTTTATCGAGCTGATAAAAAATGCTAAAAAAGAAATTATCATTGGGACTCCTTATTTTATTCCAAGTGCTCCACTGTTTGAAGAGCTTATACATGCTGCAAAAAAGGGTATAGATGTTAAAGTAATCGTGCCCATAATCGGTGACCATCCCCTAGTAAAAGAAGCAGCCTTTCCATATTTCAAACCTTTACTAGACGCAGGATGTAAAGTATATCGATACAATTCAGGATTTTTCCATGCTAAGGTAATCGTCATCGATGAACAGGTTTGTGATATCGGAACAGCTAATTTTGATAAAAGAAGCTTGTATCTCAATCACGAAATCAATTGCCTAATTTATAATCAGCCTTTTATTCGAAAAGTAAGATCACTCTTATTACAAGATATACAAACCTCAGAGGAGGTAACACCTGAGCTACTCGCAAACCGTTCCTTCCTACAAAGAGGAAAAGAAGCCTTTTCAACACTTGTTTCTGGATTTTTATAATAAGTATTTAGGACTATTTCACATTTATCATGAAGCGGCCAAACATGTAATAAAGGGGAGAATAACCATGAGAATTCGATTTGGATATGTATCAACTGCCCTTTCCCTTTGGGATGGCTCCCCCTCTAAAACCATCACCTTCACCAATTGGAAAAAGCTCAAAAAAGATGAGCGCAAAACTAAACTAATCGAAGTGGCTAAACAAAATATACGAAATACTAAGCGTGCCCTTTTATATAATATCGCACATGAAATAGACCTCTATCGCATGTCCTCTTCCATCGTTCCACTTGCCACTCATCCAGAGGTAAAGTGGAACTATGCGAAGGATTTAGAGGAAGATTTCAAAGATCTTGGCGAGACTGTAAACCACTATAATTTAAGAGTGAGTCTTCACCCTAACCAATATACCTTGTTTACAAGTGAGCGTGAACAAGTAACACTAAATGCGGTGGAAGACATGAAATATCATTATAAAATATTTAAAACAATGGGAGTGGAAAAACGCGGGTTAATAAATATTCACGTCGGGGGAGCTTACGGTGATAAATCAGAAGCCATCAAACGTTTTAATGAAAACATAAAACTTGTACCGAAACCTATTAAGAATAGAATGACACTAGAAAATGACGATAAAACCTATACAACGACTGAGACATTGAACGTGTGTAAAGAACACAATATTCCAGTTATGTTTGATTATCATCATCATATGGCAAACCTTAGTGAAGAACCACTAGATGAGCTGTTACCAGCTGTGTTTAAGACGTGGGATCACTTTGGTTTAATTCCAAAAGTACACATTTCCTCACCTAAATCAGAGTCTAAATTTAGGCACCATGCTGATTTTGTCAGCTTAGAATTTATCATACCTTTTCTAAACTTGGCAAAAGAGATTGGAACGGACTTTGACATTATGATCGAAGCCAAGGAAAAGGATCGTGCTTTATTTAAGTTAGTTGAAGAAGTATCTAAAATACGTGGTGTCAAAAGAATCAATGGTGGTACCGTTGAATGGTAATTACTCAAATCCCATAAGAAATGCTGCCCCCAAGGCAACATTTCTTTTTTTAGAGTTTATTTTATCCTTTTAATTGTTACTGATTTGTCTGGGAAGTGTAATAAGACATTTCCACCTGATGAAAATAGAACTTCAAATGATATTTTTGATTGGTCAATCGGCAGAAATTCTTGATATAACCAATCATCTATTTCTCTGTGAAAAACACTTTCCTGATTATCAAAATTATAGTGGTTGTAATTATAAAAAGAGACATTTTGAAAACTCAATACCCATAACTTCTCGTTTTCTATATTTTCAACATCACTTGAAACTGTGAAATGTACGCTTAAATTAAGAAGACTTTCATGTTTCATTTCCATCTTGATTAGACGGTAGTCGTGAAAACCCCAGGAGTAAAAATGTTCAAAAACATCGTGTGGTAATCGGTTAGTCAAAGTCTCAAATATTTCGCTATATTTAATAAAACACTTTATCCATTGTAAATTATTGCGGTTACTTTCTTCTTCACTGATATTATCCATATTTTGAGCTAAATGTAAGTCATATGAAAAATATTTCATATATTACCTCTCCTATCTTCATCTTTAACCCTTCTACTCGTTAGTTTAAGTGTAACACTTCACAAGCTCTCTACTAATTTTAATATAAAATTACAATTAATGGATGGACCTCTTAGATTCACTTGAGCTAATGACCTATCAATTAACATTGTACGTTGAAATAGAAGGAAAAAACAACAGACCAAATCATATTCGATTTGGTCTGTTAATTAGTAAACTACTTCATATCGTTCATTTGGAGAAGGTTTTTAAAGTCTTACATTTTTTCAGGAGCAGATACCCCGATTAGTGATAAAGAATTCTTCAAGGTAATCTGGACTGCTTTCATTAAAGCAATTCGAACCTGACTTAGCTCTAGCTGTTCAGCGTCTAGTACCTTTTCTGCATTATAAAAACTATGAAGTGTTGAGGCTAGCTCGAACACATAGTTTGTCATTCGGTGAGGCATTCGTTTTTCCGCTGCTTCTGTAATTGCAGCCGGGAATTCACCAAGCTTCTTTAATAGCTCAATTTCCTTTTCAGAATGAACTAAATCAAGATTTAACTCACTGCTTTCCGGTATATTCAGTTCTTCTCCTTGACGTAAAATGCTGCAGATTCTCGCATGAGCATATTGCGCATAGTACACTGGGTTTTCATTGGATTTTGAGACAGCTAAGTCCATGTCAAAGTCCATATGAGAATCAGCACTTCTCATCGCAAAGAAGTAACGCATTGCATCAACGCCTACTTCATCCATCAATTCACGAAGGGTAACTGCTTTCCCCGTTCTTTTGGACATCTTCACCTTTTCACCATTTTGATAAAGTTGAACCATCTGGATAATTTCAACCTCTAATACATCAGGACCATAGCCAAGAGATTGAATGGCCGCTTTCATACGTGGGATATATCCATGATGATCGGCTCCCCAAATGTTAATTAGCTTTTCATGTCCTCTTTCTAGCTTGTTCTTGTGATACGCAATATCTGGAGTTAAATAGGTATATGATCCGTCATTTTTAATTAATACACGATCTTTATCATCTTGATAGTCTGTTGAACGTAGCCATGTAGCACCATCTAGCTCAAAGATCATTCCTTGTTCACGAAGTGTTGCTAATGCATCATCAATCTTACCATCTTTATATAAAGAGCTCTCTGAATACCAAACATCAAATGGGACACGGAAGCTTTCTAGATCCTTCTGAAGCTTAGCTAATTCATATTTAAGTCCATATTGACGGAAAAATTGGTATCTTTCCTCTTCGGTTGATGTAGCATACTGATCACCAAATTCTGTTGCAAGCTGCTTTCCAATTTCAATGATATCAGCACCATGATAACCATCCTCTGGCATCTCCTTATCCTGACCAAGCGCTTGGAAATATCGTGCTTCAACCGAAAGAGCTAGATTATGTATTTGATTTCCTGCATCATTGATATAATATTCTCTCGTCACTTCGTATCCAGCTTTTTCAAGGATATTACATAGAGAATCTCCTACCGCCGCTCCACGAGCATGACCTAGATGAAGGTCACCAGTTGGGTTAGCTGAAACAAACTCCACATTTACCTTTTCTTTATTACCTTTTTCCGCCTGACCATATTGTTCTCCTGCCTTAAGAATCGAAGGAATTAGGTCTGCTAAATAACGATTATTCATATAAAAATTGATAAAACCAGGACCAGCAATCTCAATCTTTTCAATGGATGCCTTCGTTTGGTCTAAATTCTTAACTAATTCCTCAGCAATAGCTCTAGGAGCCTTTTTTGCAACACGAGCAAGCTGCATAGCCATATTGGTCGCATAATCACCATGAGCCTTCTCCTTTGGAAGCTCTAAAATCACATCTGGAATTTGTTCTTCTGTTGCAAGACCTGCTTTAAGAACCGCTGCCTTAATCTCTTCCTTTAGGCGTTCTTTTACTTGTTCAACCACATTCATCTATAATTCCTCCTTAAATTGAACATCAAGCTTGTATAACCCAACTAATTGACCCTGCATTCTTAATGTATATGTTAAGCCGAACATCCCGCTACGGTTATGTTCATCCCATTTATGTTGTAGATCTTCTGTATGGGCCGTCATTTCAATCTTTATTTCAGGTGTTTCATGAATACCTTTGGTTTTCTTATGTAGCTCAAATGGAATCCTCATATTGACAGAACCAGAACGCTTAATCCATGCATCCTGATCACTCCACTTTATGGTCGTTTTAATTGGACCTTGACCTTCAAGTTGTTCATTAAACATTAAATAGTATTGACCTTCTTTTATGTAATATAGACCATTTGTATTAAATGATATTTGAGTTTGCTCTTCCTGATCCTTTATATCACTAGAAAACTTTATATCAACCGGAACCTTTACCGCTTGTCCCAACCATCTCACACCCTTAACGTTTATAACTTTATAAGTATATAGATAACTTCACAAACTTTCAACTTCATTCAAGTTTAACTTATACCTTCTCGTAAGCACAGAGATTGATAAAGAATATTCCCTATCGGTTTAGTAAAAAATAACATAAAGTAGGTACATAGAATAGGGGTAAAGAGATGGAAACGTTAAAAGAACTTGCTGTTGTTTTAGGTAGAATACTTACTATTTTACCACTTGTATTATTCATGACTTTATATATGGGAAGAAGATCAATAGGACAGCTTCCTGTTTTTGATTTTTTAGCGATTATTACTCTAGGTGCAGTCGTTGGGGCAGACATTGCTGACCCCAATATTGAGCATATTCATACAGCCTTTGCTGTCATTGTGATTGCCATTTTCCAAAAGCTAATTGCTCGCCTAAAAATTCACAATCGAAAAATTGGTAGAAAACTAACACTAGAACCTGTCGTTGTCATACAGGATGGTACGTTTATTATAAAAAATATAAACCGCATTCAATACTCGATTGATAATATCTTAACGATGCTCCGAGAAAAGGATGTTTTTGATATACAAGAAGTACATCTTGCCATTGTTGAGGGCAGTGGAAACTTATCAGTGCTAAAAAAGGCACCTCATACCACCGTTACGAGAAAAGACCTTCAGATTAGTGACCCTAACGTCTCCATTGGGTATCCAGTAATTGTTGAAGGAAAGTTGTATGAAACGGTTTTACACGAATTCTCATTAAATGAACAGTGGTTAATGAAGGAGATGAAGAGTAAAGGTATTCATAGGGTAGAAGATGTGTTTTTTGCCTCTATTAATAGAGAGCAGCAATTAATGATTACTGAAAAACAGCAGAATCTATCTACTCCTCAGTTATTTCATTAGGGAGAAATTAAATTGTAATTAAAAAAGCTGAGGAGCAAATGCCTGTCCTCAGCTCTTATATTATTTTTTAAACGCCCATCCAAGCAGCATTTCACGAATGATTTTGCTCGCTGTATTGGCTGTTTGTTCAGAAGGATCATAGATTGGAGCTACTTCTACTAAGTCAGAACCCACTACATTCACATCAGAATGTGCAATTTCGTGGATGGAAGCTAGAAGCTCTTTTGATGTAATTCCTCCCGCATCAACAGTGCCCGTTCCTGGTGCATGTGCTGGGTCTAGAACATCAATGTCGATCGTTACATATACAGGACGTCCTGCAAGCTTCGGAAGTACTTCTTTTAAAGGCTGATGAACATCAAACTTCGAAATATGCATTCCTACTTGCTTAGCCCATTCAAACTCTTCTTTCATACCTGAACGAATACCAAATGAAAATACATTTTCTGGTCCAATCAACTCTGCTGCCTTACGAATTGGAGTAGAGTGAGAAAGTGGTTCTCCCTCATAATGCTCACGTAAGTCAGTGTGTGCATCCATGTGGATGATTGCTAAGTCAGGGTATTTTTTGTACATTGCCTTAATAACTGGCCATGAAACTAAATGCTCCCCACCCATACCAAGTGGATATTTCCCTTCAGCTAGCACTTTATCAACGAACTCTTCAATCATATCTAGGCTCTTTTGAGGATTACCAAAAGGAAGCGGAATATCTCCAGCATCAAAATAGTTGATTTCCTCAAGTTCACGGTCTAAATAAGCACTATATTCCTCTAGACCGATTGAAACTTCACGAATACGTGTAGGTCCAAAACGAGAGCCTGGACGGAATGAAACAGTCCAATCCATTGGCATTCCGTATAGTACGACACTGCTCTCTTCAAAATTCTGATGACTCTTTATAAAAACATTGCCTGAATAGGCTTCATCAAATCGCATCTATAATCCTCCTTACAACGGCTGGTAACGTTACTTCGTTAAATCACTTACAAACTTCGGTAATACGAAAGCTGCTTTATGCAATTCTTTTGTGTAATATTTTGTATCAATTTCATGGAAACGGTCTTCTGTTACTTCTAGAGGATCATATTTCTTTGACCCCATTGTGAACGTCCACATTCCACTAGGATACGTTGGAATATTTGCAATGTAAAGACGTGTTAACGGGAAGATTTCACGTACATCACGCTGTACATTTCTAATTAAATCTGGAGTAAACCAAGGGTTGTCCGATTGTGCAACGAAAATACCGTCTTCCTTTAACGCTCTAGAGATTCCAGCATAGAACCCTTTTGTGAAAAGATTAACTGCTGGTCCAACTGGCTCAGTTGAGTCAACCATGATTACATCATACTCGTTTTCACTTTCGGCAATATGCATAAAGCCATCACCAACTTGTACATCGACACGTGGATCTTCAAGCATACCAGCAATTTCAGGTAAAAACTTTTTAGAGTACTCAATAACCTTGCCATCAATATCAACAAGTGTTGCTTTTTTCACACTTGGGTGCTTTAATACCTCACGAATTACTCCTCCGTCTCCTCCACCAACAACTAATACGTTTTCTGGATTTGGATGTGTGAATAAAGGAATGTGAGCAACCATTTCATGATAAACAAATTCATCTTTTTGAGTTGTCATAACCATTCCGTCTAGTAAAAGCATGTTGCCAAACTCTTCCGTTTCAACCATATCTAATTTTTGAAACTCCGTTTGTTCCGTATGTAAGGTTTGTTTAATCTTCATTGTAATCCCAAAATTCTCTGTCTGCTTCTCAGTAAACCATAAACCCATTTTCAGTCACACCTTTCTAATATATCCCTTTAGCAGTTGCTAAATCTCACTATGTTATCGTACCCGTTTCAAACAAATAAAAACCATATAATAACCCTTTATATGTAAAGTTAACCATTGCTGTAAAAATATTCAGCAAATCAAAGTATAGAGTAATCTACTAAAAATGCAAGCATAAATTTGTGACATTTCCTCGACCGATCAACAAGCACAAAACCACATCACCACATTAAAGCAGTGGGGGCCAGGCCCCCACTGCTTTAATGTGTTAAATTATCTGATTCTAGTTTAATTAGCAGGTTTAAAATGTATGTTTTTTCTCAATACTGTTAGAATCATTGTTTTTATTTTTGTTTAAGAAGTTATGAAAATGTATCATTCGTGGATAACATAGCCAAGTGCATAGTAATCTGGCTCCAGTGCCAAGCCCCTCGAGGGAAAAAGAAATACACTTTTTCCTTGGTCAAATAACCCTTGAAGAGCAAAAGGGAAAGAACACCCTTTTGCTCTTCAAGGAACATTTGCTATGCCTGAGGCTAACCGGGGCACTTGCGCCTTTTGTGCTTGACTTTGTAATTATGGTAGGTAGGTGATTATGTTGGAGGTCATCACTAATAGACGTTTAAGACAGACGTTGAAATATGTTCGTGCAGCTATATTTATTGGATTGTTTCTATTAATCTTAGGATTCGTTGGGATGCTAGGAATCCTTCTGTATGCGAAGATTGAAGGACCACCACCACTTGCGGTTCCACAGTCTACTATTTATTATGGAGCGGACGGAACGGTCATTGGGGAAAGCCATCAAGGACAGACTCGCTATTGGGTGCCCCTTGAAGAAATTTCACCTCACTTAGTAAATGCGACTATATCAATTGAAGATAAACGTTTTTATGATCATCAAGGCTTTGATTATTTTAGAATTGCTGGAGCTGCTATTGCAGATATAAAGGCGATGGCCAAGGTACAGGGTGCGAGTACGATCTCTCAGCAGTATGCCAGAAACCTATTTTTAGAGCATGATAAAACGTGGAAACGTAAAATTACAGAGGCATTATATACACTTAGACTTGAGATGAACTATACGAAAACTCAGATCATCGAAGGCTATTTAAATACAATCTACTATGGACATGGTGCTTATGGTATTGAAGCTGCTGCTAATTTCTATTTTAATAAGCACGCGAAGGATTTGAGTCTCAGTGAGGCTACTATGCTAGCAGGAATTCCAAAAGGCCCAAGTCATTATTCACCGATTGAGCACTTAGAGAATGCCAAAAGCCGTCAAAAGGTCATTGTCGATTCCATGGTTGAAAATAACCTGTTAAATGAGGGACAAGCGAAGGAAATAGTAGATGAGCCGCTAAGCTTTTACGGAAAGTTTGACATAAAAAATCAAGATATTGCTCCCTATTTTCAGGATGCAGTCAAAGAAGTTATTCGTTCAATAACAGGTATCACTGATCGTACCATCCAAATGGGAGGACTAAAGGTATACACAACAGTAGACCCTGAGTTGCAAGCTATTGCTGAATCTAAAATGGAAAATATAATCAGTCCTGATTCTGAGATTCAGGCAGCTGTTATTGTCCAACATCCTTCAACAGGAGAAGTTAAAGCCTTAATAGGGGGAAGAAATTATACTGAAAGTCAGTTTAATCGAGCCATTCAAGCAAAAAGACAACCCGGTTCATCATTTAAACCATTTTTATACTATACAGCAATCGAGCAAGGCTTTACTCCTTCAACCACACTAAAAAGTGAATATACCACCTTCCAGTATGGAAAAGGTACCTATTCGCCTAGTAACTATAACGGCTATTACGCTAATGACAATATTACTTTGTCGCAAGCGATTGCCTTGTCAGATAACGTTTTTGCTGTTAAAACACACTTATCACTTGGTAAGCAGGCACTTGTAGACACAAGTAAAAGACTAGGGATTTCCGGTAATCTACCAGAGGTTCCATCATTAGCTTTAGGTACGTCGACTGTCCGTATGAGTGATATGGTAAATGCTTATGGAATACTAGCAAACGGTGGGAAGAAAATTGAGCCTACCTTTATTAGAAGAATTGAAAATCATCATGGTGAAGTGATTTATCAAAGTAAGCGTCATACAGAACAAGTGCTTGATCGAGACGCTGCCTTCGTAACCACTCATATGATGACAGGTATGTTCGATGAAAAATTAAATGATTATACAAAGGTAACTGGTCGAACCATTAGTGACCAATTAACGAGAATCTACGCAGGTAAATCTGGTACAACTAGTACAGATAGCTGGATGATTGGCTATTCACCAAAGCTTGTTACAGGTGTTTGGGTAGGCTATGACCGTGATTTCACTCTTGACCTAGCAGCTGAAAAAACATACGCAAAAGAAATATGGGCGTCGATTATGGAGGAAGCACTGAAGGACGAACCCGTGCATGCCTTTAAGCCACCATCTGGTGTTGTAGGAGTCTATGTAAATCCCGATAATGGTATGTTGGCAACAGAAACATGTCCAGTTGTTAGATTAACCTATTATGTAAAAGGCTCAGAGCCGACTGAATATTGTCAGGATCACCTGCCTCATCAGTATGAAGAAGTACCCATTTTGATTGAGGATGAGGGAAAAGAGAAACCAGGTCTAATCAAAAAAATTATGAACTGGTTTACACCATAAAATCAAAAAACCGTAGGGGAAAATTCCCCTACGGTTTTTTGTGTCCTAGTTTTACAGTGTGTTAAGACTGTAGAATAAGTTTACTTTTTTTCACAAAAAAGCTCAATCAAAAATGAAAACGTTCATTAAAATGTCATAATATGATGATTTTCCACTTATTTCGCTTGTAAATCTTCCTTTAATTGATCAACAGAGCGCTCCCACATGCCTTTATCATGCTTTTGTAAAAACTCTGCTAGGATTTTTTTCGATCTATCTTCCATATGATCAACGATAATCTTTCTCTTAAGAGATTTATCCATATTATTTACATGCTCAGGTAATAGTTTATAGCCTCGACGTGCTTCACGATCAACTGTCATCTCACAAGCTGTCACACCTGCATAATAAGGGCCCGCTGGTGTTCTTTCAATCGTTACCCAAACTAACCAATACAGCTTTCCATTAGGTACTTTGTCACGATCAGGAAGGAATTTAATCCCTTTCTCTACTACACTTCTTGCATGCATAGCACCAATATCAACAAACGCTTCACCTTCCTCAGGGTCAACGAAAACAGGTGAGATATTGTCCAAGCTAAGTGCACCACCTGCACCAAAGCCCCCATGACCGTCGGTAGGATCATTTTTTATAATATTAAAACCGATTGATTTCTTCTTTTTTTCCTGTTCCATGGTTTCGACCTCCTCTATGTGTTCATTTTACCGAATTCACCCATTCATATTCAACAATGTGAGGACAAACAGAGATAAAGTATCAAAAACAAACGGAATCACTGTATTGAAGATAGGAGAAATCGTGTATTGATCCAAAGGTGTAATGACAAGAATTAAGAAAATAATAATTCCATATTGCTCGTATTGTGTAAGTCTCGCTCTAATATTGTTCGGAGCTAGATCCTCTAAGATTCGGTAACCATCAAGTGGCGGGAAAGGAAGTAAGTTAAAAATAAACAAAGCAATATTAATTGAGATAAAGACATTGAAAAATTCATATACAAGCTGTTCAGTATCGGCTGAAAAGGTACCATAAATTCCAAGCTTAATTAATCCAAACCAAATCAATAACGCCAAAAATGCTAGTATTAAATTGCTTAATGGTCCCGCAATGGAAACCAATACACCAGCAAGCCTTGGATTTTTAAAGAAAAAGCGATTCACCGGTACTGGCTTTGCCCACCCAAATCCTAAAATAAAAAGAGCAATCGTACCAATTGGATCTAAATGCTTTAGAGGAGAAAGAGTTAATCGCCCTTGCTTCTGTGCAGTAGGGTCCCCAAATTTAAAAGCAACATAGGCATGAGCAAATTCATGAAGAGTAAATGCAATCAATAGCGTGATAATAAAAAAGATAATTGTTTGTAAATCTAAGCTCTGAAACGGGAGTAGCTCCATAAAGTTCTCCTTTTCCTCTTAATCATGTATTCTTCCATTATTATACTATAATATAGTCCTCAAACCTTTAAAAATATGTCAACAAACGTATTAACGCATCGGAGGTCATTCCTCCGATGCGTTGAAAATAAAACAGAGCAGCCAGCTATACGTATAGCCAACAAAATCTCAAAGTCTATTAATTTACTTGTTCTTTTAAGGACTGAATATATTGATAGGCTTCTTCCACTTCTTCGTCGGTATAACGTTGCTTGCTCTTAAGTGTAAAAACTTTTTCTTTTACTTCTTCTTTATCGAGTCCTTCGAAGTATAATACAGTTGATACAAGCTCTAAGAAACGTGAGCTTTGGTCATTCATATTTTTCATGCAGCCCTTTAATGCTGGCATGGAATAGTCATTTTGGCTTAAGAATTGCTCTCCTATTTCTGTTAACGCATAACGATATTGGAAATAGCCGCCCTTCTTTTCTTTCATCTCTTCTAGGAAACCCAAATTACATAGTTCCTCAATTCGTAATGTTAACTCTTCAGAATAAGGGCCGTAAAAGTGAAAATCATAACGCTCATAAAAGGGGAATTGAAGTTTCTTTCCAATGAACACCATTTTTTGCAGCTTTTTTCGGCCAATAATTTCCCCTGCCTCAGCAAATACCTTCATTACTTTAACATGATCCTTTAACAAACCACCAACACTCCCTACCCCGTAATTATCTATATCCGTATCTTCTAGAGGATGTTCAAAAACTCCGGTGAAAATGACGCATCGAATTTCTTCGTTGGCTTGCTTTTTCGTTCCTCTCGTATAAATTTCATACGCTCCGGTACTCAAAGCTTCACCGCCTCGAACTTCTCGGTCCTTTTCATCCTCCTTTTTGAACACATCTCCTAGTACGGTTTCTTTAAGATCTCTAAAATCTGTTCTTTTACCTTACGTTTACTCGAAAAGTCCTCTATGATGTCCTGTGGAAAATATAGTTTATGATCTGTACGTCGTTTGCCAGAAATCGCCTCAACAATTTCAGATTCACGTGATAGTTCACGTAGTTCCCCGTTTGGCATTTGAAGATGAATTGGTAAACGTTCTTCCTCTTCACCAGGTCGGTAGAAATCATATGGTAAATCTGAAGACGAATCTAAAACTAAGTAATAATCTGGATCAATTCCCGCTTTTTTGAACAACTGAATAAGCTCCAACCACTGTTGCATTTGAAGATGGGGATTAAACTCAACATATTGAAATAAATTCCGGTCCACAAAACGATGACATAAATCAGAAAGAACTGTATCTTCCTCTTCCATCCATGCCTGAAAATAATACAGAATAATAGACTCATCCAGTTTTAAGTAATCTTCTACGGTAATTTGATCATTATATAAGGAGTAGAAATGCTTAGGTTCTGTCTTAAATAAATAGCCATCCTTATATAGATGCTTGGCACGATGTAAAATCTTAGTTAAGATCACTTCTGCACTTCTGGATACAGGGTGAAAATAAACCTGCCAATACATTTGATAGCGGCTCATAATATAGTCTTCAACCGCATGCATTCCACTTTTTTTAATAACAACCTGGTCTTCTCTTGGTCTCATCACACGTAATATTCTTTCCATATCAAAATGCCCATAGCTAACACCTGTAAAATAGGCATCTCTTTGCAAATAATCCATTCGATCTGCATCGATTTGGCTAGAAATCAAACTAACCACTAGCTTATTTTCGTATGTTTTAGCAATAACCTCGGCAACCTTCTTTGGAAAATCAGCACCCATTTGAAGAAGTACTTTATTTATTCCGGTATTTCCTAATATAATTGCCCTAGTGAATTCTTCGTGATCAAGATGAAACACCTTTTCAAAAGCATGTGAAAAAGGACCATGTCCCAAATCATGTAATAAAGCGGCACACAGACTTAATAAACGCTCATTTTGATCCCACTGAGGGCGCTCATAGAATACATCATCGATGATTCGGCGAATAATTTCATACACACCTAATGAATGATTAAATCGACTATGTTCCGCTCCATGGAAGGTTAAGTAGGTTGTCCCTAGTTGTCTAATACGTCGAAGCCTTTGAAATTCAGGGGTACCAATTAGATCCCAAATTAATTTATCACGTACATGGATATAGCGGTGGACAGGGTCCTTAAATACTTTTTCTTCACTCAATTTACCGTTGGGATACGACATTCTTTACCCCCAAATTGTTATTTTTGTATTTTCTCATTATAGCTTCTTTCTTTCGATAAAAAAACCCGAGTTTTGACATTTTATCCTGCTTAAATTTGACATTACAGTCGAAAAATCTGATTACATAAGCTTTATCCTTTTGTTAATACATGTAAAAAATTTTTTCTATCAAAAAAAGCCCCATCTATTCTGTAGATGAGACAACTAGTATAAATCAGCCACTTTTTCCTCTTGAAATGAATCCTGCTGATTAATAACTTCTTTTAATTTACCCCTATTTTCTTCAAGCTGTTCTTTCAGCCATTTATAGTAAACCTCTAGCGATTCTTTATTTTCAGGGTCATCTAAAAACTGCCTTAAAATCTCATTATATCCTTCTTCATTTAATTCAAGTGAGTTACCTGCTTCTAATTGAAGTTTGTCTATTTCCTTTAGTAGATCCCCATCAATGATTTCATTTTGGAGCTGACCGAATTGAAGAAGCTCGTTAAACATTTCAGGAAGCATTCCCAATAACTCCTTTGCTTTCTCTGGATCAACAACTGTCTCTACGTCCTCTTCGGCACTGCTTTTCAATTGTCCCTCATTAAATTCAGCTGGTTGACCATGTCCTAAATCCTCTTCTACAAGATCAGACTGCTGAAAAAACCAGCCAATAACACCAAGCTCCACTAAAATTAATACTAATAGAATCCTTTTAATCATGATGTATTCACCTCAGTAATAAGCTTGACCATAAATTGCCACCGACATACAGCAAAATACAAGTTGACCATACTAGACTCTTATATATGGTGCAGAGCTATTTAAACGTATTTTGTTTGTCTTTTTATCTAGTTAAATTTCATAATTGTCCGTTCCATTGCGCTCCAGACACTTGCTTTCCGCGGGGAGGAAGTCGAGCCTCCTCACTAGAAAAGTGAAAGTGCCCCGGTCAGCTCCGACAAGCAAATGTTCCTTCTTGAAAAAAAGGGTGGTTTTCCCTTTTATTCTAGAAGGGTTATTTGACCTCGAGGAGCTGGGCACTGCAACTAGACAAGCTTCGCCTGCGGGGTCTCCGCCCTTTCCTCTATTTCCCGCGCTTGCACAGGATGTGCTGACCTCTTCGTTTGCCACAGGACGTGGCAGCTTTTAGTAGAGAGTCCTTACATTAGTGTCTTCCGCTCCATTTCACTACTGTTTACTAAATTAAATTGCATCCCTATTTCAAAACAGCAAAATCAAAAAACCCCTGTAATCTCATACAAGAGTTCTAAGTAGTTATTTTTTTATCTTACCTTCTATTTTCACAATCAATTCGTCTTCATTGGGAGCTGACAATGGGCGATTATTGACAAAAGCGAAGGATTTCTTTCTTCCTGGTCCACAATATGACTGACATCCTATATCAATGGTCGCTTCCGGATCTACCTTTTTCAATCGGGGCACCAATGTTTTTATATTCGTCGCTTGACAATCATCACATATACGAAATTCGTTTGCCATATAAGCAATCCTTTCTCTCTCAAATCACTATACGGTATTTTACCCTCTTCGAATTTACTTTGCAAGTCACTGCCTTTATAGAGGATGTTCAAAAAGTCAGGGAAAAATAGCTGTCGGATTTCTTCGTTGGCTTGAGTTTCCGCTCCTCATGTATAAAGTGTACAGGAACTTCTGCTAAAGTCATGCACGTCCTGTGCATAACGCAGAAGTCAGCACATCCTGTACAAGCCCGGTGCTCAACTCTTCGCCGCCTCGAACTTCTCGGCTATTTTTTTCCTCCTTTTTGAACTGGCTCTTATAGCAAAAGTATGAATCTACTATCCTTATAAAAAATTTGGTATAAACCGAAACGAACCTGTCCATACTGTAAGTAACAAAGACATGGGATAAGGTTTAAGACACAGACTTATCTCCATTTTAATAAAAATATTAAAAACATAGATAGGAAGTGTATAAGATGAAAGTAAGACAAGATGCTTGGTCTGACGAAAATGATTTACTATTAGCAGAGACCGTATTAAGACATGTTAGAGAAGGAAGTACCCAGCTAAACGCTTTTGAGGAGGTAGGCGATATACTTAACCGAACGGCTTCCGCTTGTGGGTTCCGTTGGAATGCAGTGGTACGAGAGCAATATGAAAAGTCTCTAGCACTAGCGAAGAAACAACGTAAGCAGCTGCTCCGCTCAATCGGCCAAGGCAAGCCTGCTAAAAAGCAGTTACTTTACACTCCGCCAGAGCCTTCTATTGAAGAACCTACTAATATCGTAACAAATGACTTCCCAACTACTAGTTTACCAACTACCCAAGTTAAGGAGTCTGCAGCACTGACATTAGAAGAGGTTATTCAATTTTTATCTAGCTTAAGAGGTAATCGTTATAACTTGTCAATGACACAGCATGAAAACGAATCATTCCGTCATGAAAATGAGCAACTCGCTCGTAAAAATGAAGATTTGGAGCGCCAGGTTTTAAAACTAGAAAAAGAATTCAAAACAATTGAAGAAGATTATCAAACCCTCATGCAGATTATGAACCGTGCAAGAAAGCTAGCTTTATTTGAAGATGAGGATCGCCCTTCTACCAAATTTAAGATGGACCGTAACGGAAACCTGGAAAAGTTAGCAGAATAATAACACAGCAGCCTCATTGAACAGCCTCTACCCTTCAACTGAAGGAGCCGTTCACCAAAAGGCTGCTGTTTTTCCATTTTGAGAAGCAACCTATGCTATAATATAGAATCGGAAATGTAGTGAAGGAGATTAAAATCATGTCACAACTAGATTCGTTGCTTACTCAACCATACTGGAGAATTATTGACCATTCTACTTTAGGTTCCTTGTTTGAAGCCAAACAATCCTTTGCAGTGGATGATACGTTATGTGCCTCCGTTGGGAGCGCTACCTCTCCACCCACTTTGCGATCATGGGTGCACCAAAAAACGGTTGTGTTAGGTATTCAAGATACAAAATTACCTAACTTAATGGAAGCTGTTGCTTATCTAAACTCGGAAGGCTACCATGTGATTGTCAGAAACTCTGGAGGACTTGCTGTTGTACTAGATCAAGAAGTATTAAATCTATCACTCATTTTCCCCGATTATGAAAAGGGTATTGATATTAATCGTGGATATGATACAATGGTAGATTTGATAACAAATGTACTCTCAGATTATGACACTTCCTTTGAAGCAGGAGAAATTGTAGGCTCTTATTGTCCAGGTAGCTATGACCTCAGTATAAACGGTAAAAAGTTTGCAGGTATTTCACAACGCAGACTTCGCGGTGGAATTGCCGTTCAAATATATCTATGTGTTGCTGAAAGTGGCTCTCAACGAGCAGAAATTATTAAACAGTTCTATGAAATTGGAAAGGGAACAACAGAAACTAAAATAAACTTTCCAACCATCGTACCAACCACAATGGCCTCTTTATCAGAGCTGCTAAATCATACATTAACCATCCCAACCATTATGTTTTCTGTCCTTTCTACTCTTAAAAAGCTTGGAGGACACCTCGAGACATCACAACTCACACAGGAAGAGCTTATTCTCTATGAGGAAAACATGAAAAGAATGGTAGATCGAAATAAAAAAGCACTTGAAAGCTAATCTAAGCTTCCAAGTGCTTCTTTAATTTGGAGAACATTCTAGAATAAAGACTGAGCCGCCGTAATGAGTGCTAGCTTATAAACATCTTCCTCATTACACCCTCTTGATAAGTCATTTACTGGTTTATTTAACCCTTGTAAAATAGGTCCAATCGCTTCAAACTTGCCAAGTCGTTGTGCAATCTTATATCCGATATTCCCTGCTTCTAGGCTTGGGAAAATAAACACATTGGCATCTCCTTTAATAGGAGAATCTGGAGCCTTTTTAGCAGCTACCGACGGGACAAAGGCAGCGTCAAATTGGAACTCTCCATCCACAAGTAAATCTGGCTGAATTTCCTTTGCTAATCTAGTAGCCACCACTACCCTCTCAGTCTCTGGAGAAACTGCCGAACCTTTCGTTGAGAAGCTTAGCATCGCTACTCTAGGTTCCATACCAAATAATCTTGCAGTTCTAGCACTCTCAACAGCAATTTCCGCTAAATCCTGACTACTCGGGGAAATATTAATCGCACAATCCGCAAAAACATACTTTTCTTCTTCTCTTACCATGATAAACACACCCGATGTTTTCTTGACACCCTGCTTTGTTTTAATTAATTGTAAAGCAGGTCTAACCGTTTCGGCTGTTGAATGAGCAGCACCACTAACCAATCCGTGTGCTTTCTCCATATAAACGAGCATCGTGCCAAAGTAATTTTCATCTAATAAGATTTTCTTAGCATCTTCCACTGTAGACTTTCCATTTCGTCGATCCACAAATGCTTGTGCCATTTCATCAATATCTTCATATGTATTCGGATTAATTAACTTCACACCTTCTAGTGTGACGCTAATCGAATCTGCCTTCGCTTTAATCTTTTCTTCATCGCCGATAAGAATTGGAGTAAGTAACCCTTCTTTTGCTAATCGACTAGTGGCTGCTAAAATACGCTCGTCTGTTCCTTCAGGAAAAACCAGTGTTAAATTCTTTCCTTGTAACGATTCTTTGATTGATGAAAATAAACTCACAAAAACAATCCTCCCTCAAGCTCTGTTAAAATTATGTATTCCAATATTTTGTTATTCATACCTAACTATAATTCCCAAATATACCATTTGTAATCTTCAAGATGTCACAAAATCGTTAATAATCGTCATGGGTTAGCAGACGTTGTTGTTGGTCAAACTATGATATAGTAGAATCGTACATAGTATAGTCAAGCTTCGTTACTAATTAACTCTGTTAAGTTAAGACATGATGTTGATTTTCGTTACAGGGCACTCGTTTCCCACAGGGTCTCGTTTCCTGCACTACAATCAACATGCTAAGAAATCAATATCTTTCTTTAACAGACCTTATTACCGTTAATCTTATCATTTCAAAGGAGTGTTATAAATGAGTGAAGCAGCAAAAACATTAGATGGCTGGTATTCCCTACATATTCTTCGTTCAATCGATTGGACAGTTTGGAAGACGTTAACTGAGGAAGAAAGAAATTCAATTATTTCGGAGTTTCAAGGTTTATTAGAAAAATGGAGTGTAGCAGAAGCTAACAAGGCTGGAAGCCAAGCTTTATATACAGTGGTTGGGCAAAAGGCAGACTTTATCCTAATGCTACTACGTCCTACTTTAGAAGAACTTGAAGAGATGGAATTAGAATTTAATAAAACGATGTTGGCTGATTATACAATCCCTACATACTCATATGTTTCAGTGGTTGAGCTTAGTAACTACCTTCCTGCTGGAGAAAATCCATATGAAAATCCTGAAATTTTAGCTAGACTATATCCAACATTACCTAAAGCAAAACATATTTGCTTCTACCCAATGGATAAGCGCCGTCAAGGTGACGACAATTGGTACATGCTTTCTATGGAAGATCGTCGTAACATGATGAGAAAACATGGAATGATTGGTCGCCAATATGCTGGTAAGGTAAAACAAATCATAACAGGTTCTGTAGGTTTAGACGATTTCGAATGGGGCGTTACATTATTCTCCGACGATGTCCTTCAGTTTAAGAAGCTTGTATATGAAATGAGATTTGATGAAGTAAGTGCTAGATTCGGTGAATTCGGATCATTCTTCGTAGGAAATATCCTACCGTCAGAAAAGCTTCCTCAATTTCTTAAGCTGTAGAAGCATTTACAAAGACAACCTAGTATATATTTAACCAAGAACTTCTTACTTTTAAGTAAGGAGTTTTTTTGTCATATTCTTTTTTACCGCTACATAGTATCAAGTAGCGGTTTCATAAGTCCTTTTACTTATGTTTTAGTGTGCACCATTTTCATTTTCCGCCCATATCCTAGTAATGCTTTTAGTGCATGAATGAGGAGTGAGAAAATGGCTGTTGTTGCTCATACTGAGGAAGATGTAAAGCTGTTAGCAAGATTAATGCGTGCCGAGGCTGAAGGTGATGGGAAGCTTGGAATGTTAATGGTTGGGAATACTGGAGTAAATCGTACACGTTCGGCTTGCCTAGATTTCAAAAAAATCACTGACATTCGCAAAATGGTGTATCAAAGTCCAGGCGGTTTTGAAGCAACTCAAAAAGGTTATTTTTACCAGCGGCCGAGAGATCAAGAAATTGAACTCGCTCGTAAGGTGTTAGCAGGACAACGACATCACCCTGCAGAGTTTGCCCTATGGTTTTTTAGACCAGAGGGGAATTGTCCACAGCAATGGTATAACCAATGGAATACAGGAAGATATAAATCTCACTGTTTCTATAAGCCAACTGCTGAAGATTGTCCCGCTGTTTATAGCTAAAATTATTTGAGAATAGGGAGGTTTTTTCATGTCTCAAAAATATTCACAAACAAATCCTTATGCGTATTACGGAAATCAGGTTCCTGGCTACAGCAATCAACCTGTGTATGGTGGAGCAGGCGCAGCTTTCAATCCTTCTGCACAATCGGGTGGTCTAATTTTCCAGCCAGGTTTACCAAATACAGGTATTCCTAATCCTGCACAGTTTGTTCCCGGTATGCTGCCATTAGAAGAATCGTATATCGAAAATATATTACGTTTAAATAAAGGAAAGCTTGCAAAAGTGTACATGACATTTGGAGATAATGTACAAAAGAATTTCGTAGGAATTGTAGAAGCAGCTGGGCGTGACCATATTATTTTAAGTGACCCACAAACAGGCATGAGATACTTACTATTAATGGTTTACCTAGACTATGTAACATTTGATGAGGAATTAAACTATGAATATCCAGGATTCACTGGTGCTACAGCAGCCCCAGGAATGACACCTTTAACGGCTTATCCTCCAAGATGATGCTAGGTGTTTGATCCGGTTGGGTCATTTAACATAGCACAACAAAGCGGAAGGGTGCTTATTACCCTTCCGCTCTTTTTGTATGTCTCTATTGGAAAACTACTCGAACCTTTTATATTTACAAATACCTCATTGCCCCTACACCCACTAATACCCAAGCAATTAGAAATGCTAGTCCGCCTAGAGGAGTAATGGGACCAAAAAACTTGATTCCAGTCGTACTCAGTGCATACAAGCTACCTGAGAAAAATAGGATTCCAATGAACATAAACCAGCCAGCATATGTAAAGGTCGTGGCATTTGGAAACTTTCCTATCAATATAGCTATAATGATTAGACCAAGGGCATGAAACATGTGATACAACACTCCGGTCTTCCAAACCTCCAACATTCTCTCTGAAACCTTACCTTCTAGACCATGAGCTCCAAAAGCCCCTAACGCTACAGCGATAAATGCATTTAAACTTCCAAGCAAAATAAATAACTTCATGATTTTCACCTATTCCTCAAATCTTTTCCTTCATCATAATAGATTTTAGTAAAAAAACCAACGCATACACACCTTATGATAAAATAGAAAAGCGTAAGTGCCCTGTTATTAGACATAAAATAGTCACGAAAGGAAGAGCGCTATTGAATCATTATTGTATTCAACCGATCAGCGATGATGGTTTACTTATTCAATTCTCAGCTGAAACTAATCTAGAGCTTCTCCCTCATATACACTCCTTAACTGATCATTTATTAGAACAAGACATTGTTGGGATAAAGGACATTGTACCTGCCTTTGATTCCATTGCTATTTTTTATGATCCCATTCAATACTCCTACCATGATTTAGTGTTAGAACTTAAACCAATGCTTCAGTTTACTAATCAGCAACAACAACGAGAACCAAATCTACTTCAGATTCCAGTTTGCTATGACACCTCTTTAGGGTTAGATATTGAGGAGGTTGCCAAACAGCATTCTTTGACAGTTGATGAAGTCATTGATATACATAGCAATGCCACATATACCGTAGCTATTATGGGCTTTTTACCAGGATTCCCTTACATCACTGGGTTGCCAGAACAGCTTTGGACAGCTCGAAAATCAACACCGAGAACTTATGTACCTAAAGGAGCAGTAGGAATCGGAGGAACTTATACTGGCATATATTCACTGCCATCTCCAGGTGGTTGGAACATCATTGGGCAAACACCCCTGACTTTATTTAATCACAAGAAGGATCATCCTTTTTTACTTCAGCCAGGTGACCGAGTTTCCTTTACCCCTATAACGAAAACAGAATTTGAACGATTTTTATAGAGGAGGATAAAAATGAAGCAGATTGATATTAATTGTGATTTAGGAGAAGGTTTTGGACTTTACAAAATGGGACAAGATGATGAGTTGCTCAGCTATATTTCTTCAGCTAATATTGCGTGTGGCTTTCACGCAGGTGATCCGAACATCATGAATGATACAATCCTTTTGGCGAAACAAAAGGGTGTAAGTGTCGGGGCCCACCCAGCCTTTAATGATTTATATGGATTTGGTCGTCGCCCCTTTCAACTTAGTGCAGATGAAATAAAGAATCTCATGCTATACCAGCTAGGTGCAATCAAAGCATTCTGCCTCGCTCATGAGGTGCCACTTGTTCATGTTAAACCCCACGGTGCACTATATAATATTGCGGCAAAAGAACCGTATGTTGCACATGCTATTGTTGAAGCTGTAAAACGTTTTGACCCAGCCTTGATAATTTATGGATTAGCCAATAGTGAGCTTATTCATGCCTGTATTGAAGCAAACGTACCGTATGCCATTGAAGCTTTTATAGATCGTACCTATCAGGATGATGGTTCCTTAACACCAAGACAAATGGAAGGCTCGACTTTGCATTCTATTGAGGAATCTATTGAACAAGCTCTTTCTATCGTACTTAAACAAGAGGTTACGACGGTTACGGGTTTAACCATTCCGCTTGAGGTAGATACACTATGCATACATGGAGACCATGATGGTGCAGCTGACTTAGCTATAGCACTACGCAATGAGCTTACTAAACATAAGGTCCTCGTAAAGTCATTAGAGGTAAAAAAATGAGTAAGGCTATCATTACAATTAAGAAACCAGGCTTAGCCACTAGCATTCAGGATGGTGGACGCTATGGATATCAGCGATTCGGGGTGGTTTCATCCGGAGCCATGGATCGTTACGCCCTTAACTGGGCAAATGCTTTGGTGGGTAATCCTTTAAACGCTGCGTGTTTAGAAATTTGTTTGGTTGGGCCAAGTCTTGTATTTCATGAAGATGTTTCGTTTTCCATTTGTGGTGCTAATCTCTCGCCACATCTTAATGGACAACTACTTCAAGGCTGGCGAACTTACAAAGCGAAGGCTGGCGAGCAATTATCATTTGGCAGACAGGTTGATGGCAATTATGCTTATTTGGCGGTAAAAGGTGGCCTAGAAAGTGAAGTGGTTATGGGTAGTCAGTCTACGTATACAAAAGCAGAACTAGGAACAGCTATTACAGAGGGGTTAACGATTTGGGGAAATCCACAGACTTTACCTAGAAACCGAGGTCTTATTACGGAAGAAATACCTAAATACGAAGATCATGTTCACGTTCATTACATTCCAGGGCCTCATCAATCGTATATCAAAGAGGATTCCATTCAACACTTTGAGGAACAGTCTTTTTTACTTCAACAGGGTGATCGAATGGGATTCCGCTTAAAAGGAACGAAGCCAATTGAAACCAAAAACTATGAAAATCTCTCATCAAATCCAATACCTTTAGGTGGAATCCAACTACCACCAGATGGAAATCCAATCATTTTGTTGGCTGACAGACAAACAACTGGTGGTTATCCCCGAATTGGGACAGTGATATCGACTGATCTCTCTAAAATCGTTCAGCTCTCGATGGGAAAAGGAACCATAGGATTTACTGCTATTGCAATTGAAGAGGCACAACTTCTTTTCAAGCAAAAACACCTAAAAATGAAACTGTATACACATATATAATCCCCCTCATTTTCAAAGGGGGATTTTTCTTAGGCTTATCTAATTTGCAAATAGATTTGAAGTGCTTCTCTCATATCCTGCAAGCTTTGATTGTCTTCAACGTGAAGATCATAATGATCACCGTCAAGCCTACCTTCAAAATGCTTAAAGCCTTGTGTTTTTAGGAAGTCATTTACATCTGTTATATCTTCAGACTGTGTTAGCAGGACCTTGTGTCCAACAAACTCTCCATTTACATACACATCATAGCGATCATGGTTCATCTTTGTATCTAATTCACCAATACCACCTGTGAGGATTACAGTGTTATTAGGAGTACGGTTTGAGAAAGTACTATACATTAAACGTCACCTCCCATTTTCATTCCGTACTCTCATTTTCTCCTTAGCTAATTGAATTATAGATGGTAATTTTTCACCCATGAATAGCTTAAATCAAAAATCAAACAAAGAATCACCATTTGCTTCATCATCTGTTTGTATGTTTTTTTTAGGTTCTTTTAGTAAAGAATGAGGAGTGGATGTATCTATTTTGGGGGTACTCTTCATTGGTTCTTGCAACACTAAATCACATAAGGATCGAATCACCAATAGATGATCTCGAACCTTTGCAGGATCCTCTGTTAGAGCAAGTTTTAATTCTTGGTCCATTTTCTCTACTATTTGTTTTACTGAAACATTCATATGTACTCACAACCTTACTTTATAATCTATGTTATCGTATCTTATATAAAAATAATTATCAATGAACTTGGAGGCACTAACATGAGGAAAACTTGGTGGAAAGAAGCAGTTGTATATCAAGTCTATTGGCGCAGTTTTTATGATACCGATGGGGATGGCTATGGAGATTTAAATGGTGTGATTGCAAAGCTTGATTACATAAAAGAGCTCGGTGTAGATGTGATATGGTTAAACCCTTGTTATGAATCACCTGATAAAGATAACGGTTATGACATTTCTGATTATTATGGAGTGATGGAAAAGGCAGGTAATCTTGAAATATGGGAGCGCCTATTAAAAGAGGTTCATCAACGTGATATGAAGTTAATTATGGATCTTGTTGTGAATCATACTTCTGATCAGCACCATTGGTTTAAAGAATCTAGATCATCTAAAGATCATCCAAAACGTGATTGGTATATCTGGAAGGAACCTGTTAAAGGGAAGGAGCCAAATAACTGGAGATCATACTTTTCTCCATCTACTTGGGAATATGATGAAACAACAGACCAATATTATTTTCACTCCTTTGCCGTGGAGCAGCCTGATTTAAATTGGAAAAACGGAGAGGTTCGAGAAGAGATTTACAAAATGATGCGCTATTGGCTTGATAAAGGAATTGATGGATTCCGTATGGATGTTGTGAATCTGCTAGCTAAAATTGAGGGTTTTCCTAATGCCGAGAAGCCAGAAAAAATTGATTACTTAGGTAATAACCCTGGCATTCATGAGTACCTTCAAGAAATGAACGAGAAGGTCCTTCGTCATTATGATATTTTTACAGTTGGTGAAATTCCATTTGTTACTCCAGAGGATGGCGTTCTCTATGTAGGTGAAGATCGTAATGAACTACATACGCTCTTTCACTTCCAGGTTGCTGACGATATGCCAACTTGGGATATGCTAAGGTATAAGGATATTCAAAAAACATGGTATGAAGGTCTTTGGGGAAAAGGCTGGAATTCACAGTTTTTAAATAACCATGACCACACTAGACAGGTAACACGCTATGGAAATGACGAAGAATATCGCGTCGAGTCTGCTAAGCTTTTAGCAACAATGGTACACACCATGCCTGGAATGCCTTATATTTTTCAAGGTGAAGAAATTGGGATGACAGGTGTACGCTTTTCTACTATAGAGGATTATAACGATATTGCAATGAAAAATAAGTATAAAGAGGAAGTAGCAAAAGGCAGAGATCCACAAGAGGTCTTTGAAAGCTTACTGCCATTGAGCCGCGATAACTCTCGTACACCGATGCAGTGGAACGATTCAGAACAGGCCGGTTTTACAGACGGAAATCCATGGATAAAAGTAAATCCAAATTACAAAAGCATTAACGTAGAAGCAGCTCTAAAAGATCCAAATTCAGTTTTTTATTATTATAAAAAGCTTATACAGCTTCGAAAAGATCATCCAGTCATGGTTTATGGAAGTTTTACTGACTATTCAACAGGTCATGAAACCATTTATGCTTATACAAGAGAACTTGAGGACAAGCAGTGGCTGATTGTCTTAAATCACTCTGATCAACATGAAAAATTTTCTATTCCTGACATTATTTCTGATAAAAAATTAGAACCAATTCTACACAATTATGATACGATTACTATGGATAATAAAAGCATTGAATTACGACCACATGAAGCCGTAATTTTTGACTTGCAGTAAAAGGAGAATTCTATGAGATCTTTTCTAGAAGCAGCAAAACTTGTCGTTTTTGACTTAGACGGAACTTTATATGAGGATACTGATCATTTCGATTATTATGCAGAGCTTTTAAAGCAGGAGGTAACTCCTAATGAACAAGCTTCCTATCAACAAGATTATGAAGAAATGAAGGCTGGCAAGCATATCGTTCAAATTGGTAAAGCATATGACGTGGAAAATGATTATGTATTAACATTGGATCCCATGACATTAAAGATCACCGAGGTTTACAAATGGGATGGTCAACAAATCAGCCAAGATGAAATCGACCGGCTTTACCAAAAACCTTTGCAATTTAACTTTGAAGATATGATCGCGATTGGTGATGGATGGTGGCTTCCATTTGTCGCAGCCAAGCATTATGGTGTGAAAGACACATACACAAGCTATAACAAAACGAAGGAATATATGGTAACAGAGAATTTTGAACTTACTAAAACTCCTGGGTTAAAAAATGGCTTGGTCGAACTTAAGGAATCCAAAAAGCTTGTGCTTTGTACAAATAGTGATATTGATGATGTAGGAAGACTGTTAAAAGAGCTAGAGCTGGATACTATTTTTGAACATATTCTACCTTCTTCTATGAAGCCAACCAACACGGAAAGCCACTTTAAGAAGCTTCTAGAACAATACGAATGCCAGCCTCATGAGGTTGTATCAATAGGAGATAATTTTATAAATGAAATTGCTCCAGCATTAAAGCTTGGTATGAGAGCTGTCTACATACATCCAACACATGAGAGCGAAGATCAAGAGCAATTAATGGTCGTTCCTACTTTGGCTAACGTTTGGTCATAATGGCTAAAAGGCGTAAGCGCCCCGGTAAGTTGGCAGGCTAAGTGCGCAACGTCCTGTTGCAACGCCTGCCTAACCTGCATCATGCAGGCCTCCGACAAGCAAATGTTCCAGAGAAAAAGGGTGGTTTCTCCCTTTTACTCTTTATGGGTTATTTGACCAAGGAAAAAGTGTTTTATCTTTTTCCTCGAGGGGCTGGGCGCTGGAGCTGGATTACTACGGAAATATCGTACAAGAAAAGCACTAAACACTTATACTTTCTTAGTTTATAAAAAACAGCAGTGGGCTTCTACACAGAGAAATCCACTGCTTTCTTATCTCCTATCTGGGTTTAGACACTTCCCATTTTTGGCAAATTAGTTGTAGGACTTCACTTCGATACTTTCTTATCATCATATAGGAAAGTAAGTAAATCACCAGTCCAAATACCACTAAATTGATAACCATGCCGAATAGAAATGCTTTGCCTACCTGAAAGCTAGCTTCAATCGCTTCTTCTGTATCACCAAGGCTTTCTTCAAGTTCAAATACATCAATCGGTATAAACAGTTCACCAATGATGACATTTAAGTAAAAAAACAGAGGAAATAACCAAAGGAAAGAAAGTCCACCAATAAACCCTGCCAGTGTATTGGCTCTAACGAGTTTAGCACTAGCTGCTGATAAAAGAGGGCCTAATCCAAATGACGGGACAAAGTTCATCAGTGACCCCACTGTAAATCCTACTGCGATGCTGTGAGCATTACTTTTAATACGAAATAGTCGAATAAGTAGATATTTTATTTTTCTTAGTTGTTTATTGATCATGATTCACCAACTTAATCCTAGGATTATAAAATACATGCTCTCTTTCAATCATTGACCTAAATTAGTACATGATATACTAACTAAAAAATTTACGGATGTGATAAACATGATGCGATACAAAAAAGCGATTCCTAATATGCTTACACTCGGAAACCTCTATTGTGGATTTCTTTCCATTGGTTTTGCAGCATATGGACAATTTAACAATGCAGCCATACTCATTTTAATCGGGATGATGCTAGACAGCATGGACGGTCGATTAGCACGGATGTTAGGAGCCGATAGTAACCTTGGTAAGGAGCTCGATTCACTTGCGGATATTGTGACATTCGGTGTTGCCCCTTCCTTTCTAATTTACTATACATACTTTCACAAATTTGAATTACTTGGACTTGCGATTGCAGGATTATTCCCATTATTCGGAGCCTATCGTCTAGCAAGATTTAATGTGACTCCAACGAAATCATCTCTTCAATATTTCGTAGGTGTTCCCATTACTGCTGCAGGTGGGATTTTAGCACTACTAACTTTATTTGGCGAAATCATTCCACAAATTTTCACCACTGTAGTCTTTACCGGCTTATGCTTTTTGATGGTTAGCCGAATTCGAATTCCTAGTTTAAAGGAAGTACCTCTTCCTAAGTATGGTACAATCGTTACACTATTTCTCGGCTCTCTATTGTATGTGATTTACCGAGGAACGTACGAGCAATTTCCTTATTTAATTTACATTGCCACTCCGATTTACATTGCCTATTTAGCCTATTTGTTTATTAAGACTAGCAAAAAATAAACCGTGCCCTGTCACTTATGGGTACGGTTTGTTTTTTTTATAAGGCTTTTTTCTCAGACATTGTTGTTTTTGAACGTGTTCGTTCCATTGCGCTCCAAACACTTGCTTTCCGCGGGGAGGAAGTCGAGCCTCCTCGGCTTCGCCTGCGGGGTCTCGACCTTTCCTCTATTTCCCGCAGGAGTCAAGTGTTTTCCGCTCCATTACACTACTGTATATATTCGATAGAAAAAGAGCCTTTGTTTATAAGAACTCACTGCTTTTTTTCAAACTTCAAGCATGGATTACCGGATGATTGATGCACGGCAGCTGAAGGCATATGGGGCGTTTTGAAATTAAAAGCCTTGCAGCCTCTTGGAAAGCTTTTGTCCCATGTTATATAGAAATGCTTGCATTGAAAGCAGTTTATTTTTTTCTGCGACATGATCCTCAATCCTTTTATAAAAATACTACCAAAAATTCCGCGTTTGCCTATAGTCCATTTTCTAGCGATAGCAATAGAATAATTATATAACAAATCTGGACTTTATAAGGAGATTTAGTGAAATAACCAATTATTAGAAAGGGTTGTGAGTGTACTATGAATGATCAAAATCATAAAAATAAGCTGTCTCCCGCTGCTCAGGAACCATTTAAACATGTTATGAAATCTATGGATGATTTCTTTAATGCAAAGCCATTACGAGGAGTCATGAATTCTATAGATGACTTTTTCCAACGCTCATTTGTCCCTGCCTTTCCTGTTGATTTATACGAAACAAAGGATGAACTGGTGATCACAGCAGAAATTCCTGGAGTGAAACGCGAGCAAATTTACCTGGATATTGTAGGGAATACATTACGAATTTCAGTTGAACATCAAGATGAATTAGAGGAAAAAAACACTGTACACAACTATTATCGTAGAGAGCGAGCCTACCATCGTTCCGAACGAAATGTTCAACTGCCATACACAGTCTCTGAAAAGCAAGTGAAGGCAACCTACCAAAATGGCATCTTAAAAATTAGAGCACCAAAAGGACAGCGCAGAAAAAGCCGTATTCAGATTGAGGAGTAGGTAGATTTCATTTCTAAGCCACTCACTTTTGTAAAAATAAGTATTTTCGTTGAAAAATAGATAACTTTCGTTGATACCAAAGCCATCTTCGTTGAAAAATCTAAGATTTCGTCGAAATGTCCTGCTATTTCGTTGATAACTAGTGTTACCTCGCCAATATCCTATATTATCCAGAGTCTAATTCCATCTAGCGACACACCAACATAGAAAAAGCAAAGATTCGCAATCATTTTAGACTGCGAATCTTTATTTTTATCTAGCTACTGGCATCTTTTTAAACATAAAGGCTAAAAGAACAACGCATCCCATATAGCCGAATAATGGGTACAGGTATTTAACTAAAGAATCAAAGCCAATTAGGCTTATAAAGTAACAAACTAATAAAATGGATAGGATCACTGCTTTCTTTGGAGTTTCACTGAAAGATAGCTTTCGAGCAATTCCATAGACATTTCCAATAAGGGTTGTATAAATTTCACTGTAAATTACTAAGACGAATAATAGATGTACGACTGTTCCGATCAATTTAATGATTTCACCCATTGGAATGCTATAGGATGTCATATTCGGAATCGTGATTAACGCGAAATGGCTAGTGATGAGTATAAACGTTAAGCCAAATCCGCCTAGAAATCCACCCCACTTAATAATTCTCTCATTAGCACTGTCTCTCCCTAATGGGACGAGAACAGCTTGACCAAGAACAAGGTTATAAGCGGCATAAGCTAATGCACTTAAGAGCACCTTACCAATATTAGACGATTCCCCGTAATAGCCTGAAGCCTCCGGAAAGGCCGTAATGACAATTAAACTAAATAATAGCATTAAGGGTACGATGATTGAGTTTACTAGTAATAACCCTCTCATCCCTCTAATTACAGCAATATAACAGAGAACAAGAGTTAACCATATTCCTAGCTGTGCTGGTAATCCCAGTTGCTCACTAAATACGGCCCCCGTTCCAGAAAGCATCACAGAGGTTACACCAAAGAGCATGATTAATAAAACCGCATTAATCCATCTACCTATTTTTTCACCAAATAGAAATTCATTTACCTCTTGATAAGAATTTGCATCAATTCGTTTGGCAATTAGCATAGACTTCATTCCGATCCACACGAATAGATACCCACTTATTAAAATTCCGAGCAGTCCAATCATGCCGTACTGCGAAAAGAATTGAACAACCTCTTTGCCGGTAGCAAAGCCTGCACCAACGATTGTTCCTATGTAAGTTGCTGCAACCTGTAATATAGCTTTTAGATCTCTCACGATTTCACCTTCTCGAAAAGTTATTTATTACACTATATGTTTAAAAGTTGGTGAAAAGACGAGCTTTTTTGGTATGATGAATATGGCACATTTATCAAAAACTGTAATGATATGACGAAATTTGTTTTGTGAGCTATTAATCGCATATACTAGTACTAGTGAAATTTCTAGCAACTGATGCAATTTATTAAAGTGAGGTCCTATATTGTGAACATAGATAATCCAAAATCACTGATTGTAATATTCGGAGCAACCGGAGATCTAGCTAATCGTAAGCTATTTCCCTCTTTATATCGTTTATACATAGGCGGAAAGCTATCTGAGCAATTTGCAGTGGTAGGTGTAGCGAGAAGACCTAAATCAAATGAGCAATTTAGAGAGAACGTGAAAGACGCTCTCCTTGAAGCTGGTTTACCTCCTCAAGAGGATGAAAAAATCAATACGTTCTGTTCTCATTTTTATTACCATCCTTTTGATGTCCAAAGTAGTGACTCTTATATTCAATTGAATTCAACTTTAGAAATGCTAGATCATGATTATCAAACAGAAGGAAACCGAATCTTTTATTTAGCAATGGCACCTGAATTCTTTGGTATGATTGCCTCTAACTTAAAATCTGAGGGGTTAACAAAAACTTCCGGCTGGAAGCGCCTTGTTATCGAAAAACCATTTGGACGAGACCTCCCTTCTGCTGAGGAATTAAATGAACAAATTAGAAATGCCTTTTCCGAAAACGAAATTTATCGTATTGATCACTACCTAGGAAAAGAAATGGTTCAAAACATTGAAGTGATTCGCTTCGCTAATGCGTTATTTGAGCCATTATGGAACAATCGATACATATCCAACATACAAGTGACCTCCAGTGAAACATTAGGCGTGGGAGATCGTGCAGGCTATTATGAAAAGTCTGGTGCACTACGAGATATGGTTCAAAATCATATGCTTCAGATGGTAGCTTTACTTGCCATGGAGCCTCCAAGCAGATTAAATACTGAGGAAGTTCGTAGTGAAAAAGTTAAGGTATTTCGTTCATTACGACATTTTTCCGTGGATGAAGTGGATGACTATTTTGTTAGAGGTCAATATAAAGGTGGAACTCTCGGTGATAAAGAGGTTATTGGCTACCGTGAAGAAGCACAAACCTCTCCAGAGTCTAATACAGAGACATATGTAGCAGGAAAGCTTTTAATTGATAATTTCCGCTGGGCAGGTGTTCCTTTCTATATTCGTACAGGTAAAAGAATGGCCGCCAAATCAACGAAAATTGTTATTGAATTTAAAAATCTTCCGATGAATTTATATTTCCCTGCAGGAGAAGAGCAGCAGCCGAATCTCCTAGTGATTCATATTCAACCAGAGGAAGGTATTACTCTACATATTAACGCAAAAAAGTCGGGTCCATCTGGTGAAACGACTCCTATCAAAATGGATTTTAGCAATCAAAGCACAGCCGGAATCAACACACCAGAAGCTTATGAGCGTCTGATTTATGACTGCTTACGCGGAGACGCAACAAACTTCACCCACTGGGATGAGGTTGCTCTTTCTTGGAAATTCATTGATTCAATTTCTCAAGCATGGGCAGCAAAAAAAGCAACCTACTTTCCAAATTACGAAGCAGGCACAATGGGCCCAGATCAAGCCGATATGCTGTTAGAAAAAGACGGCTTCCAATGGTGGTCTTTTAATAAGTAAGAGTTTTTAGGTTGAAAAATTTGTAATAGATTTCCTACCTGGGGGACTGGGTAGGTTTTTTTGTGTGTTTTTTTTGATGACGGGGGTGGTTGGGAAGTTCGTTGGGGGTGGAGTTACGCAATTGTTATTTACTCTCACGCAATTATGGCATTGTTTCACGCAATTAATCTTACCTTTCATACATATATGTCTCAGCTTACGCAATTGTACTCTATTCCCACGCAATTGATCCTAATAAGGCCTCTCTGCTCCCCTAAATCATGACGGTTAGACGGAATTTAACTATTTGACCTCTATCTTTAGCAAAGTATCATGTTTTCTTAATCCTTCTTGCTGGTTTTTTGTGCGTGTAGTCACTGTTACGCAATTGTTGTCCATTTTCACGCAATTAATCTTAACTTTCATACATATATGTCTCAGCTCACGCAATCTAACTCTATTCTCACGCAATTCATCCTAATACGGCCTCTCTGCTCCCCTAGATCACCAGGGTTGGATGGAATTTAACTATATGACCTCTATCTTTATCGAAAGTGTCATTTTTTTAAACCTTCTTGCTTGTTTTTTGTCCGTATAGTTGAATTTACGCAATTGTTCTCCATTCTCACGCAATTATTGCCTTAACGCACGCAATTAACCTTACCCTTCATACATATAAGTCCCAACTCACGCGAATATATCTATTCCCACGCAATTGACCCTAATAAAGCACCTCTTCTCCTCTGGATTTACTATGATCGGACGAGATTACCCATAAATATACTTGCTTTCACATATTAATTTGTCTTTTAATTCATTTACTTTCACTTTCCTACTGAAAATAGTAAATCTCTCCAATCCTAGCAGGATTATTAACCTCTCAACCCGAATTAGATTCTACTAAATAGAAAGGAGCACAATACATGATAAAAAAAACAAGAGAGATACCACTTATAATTCTAAAGCTACAAGCATTATTAAGGAGATTACCACCATCCCATCCCAAAAGGCCTCTCATTCAAGAAGACCTTGCCAAGTACCTCGCAGGTTTTAAAGGTGAACAAGCAGTTGATTACTATTTATCATTCCTTCCACAAGATAACTACCAGATCTTCCACGGTCTACGACTTCAGCTAGGAACACACTTTTTTCAAATGGATATTCTCTTTCTCTCACCAAAATTTATTCTTATTTGCGAAGTTAAAAACATTGCGGGAACCATCCTGTTTGATTCTCAATTCAACCAACTCATTAGATCCATAAACGAAATTGAAGAAGGTTTTCAAGATCCTATACTACAAGTGAAAAGGCAACAACTTCAACTGAAAGAATGGTTAAATACAAACCAAGTTCCAACAATCCCGATTGAAACTCTCGTTGTCTTCAGCAATCCACAAACCATTATTAAAACTCTTAATACTAATTCCTCGCAAGTTCCCAAGAAAGTGATACACAGCACATTTTTTCCTTTTAAAATTGAAGAATATGAAAAAATCTATAAAACATCACTTCTTACTAATAAAGAACTAAAAAAGCTCACATCCCTTCTACTAAAAAGACACACTCCCTACTTTCCTAACTTGCACAGTCAATATGACATTCAGATGTCCGAAATTCTTAAAGGAGTTGAATGCACAAATTGCTTTTCAATCCCTATGACAAGAAAAAATGGGATTTGGCACTGTCCTTATTGTTGCTCCACCTCTAAAACGGCACACAATTCGGCCCTTATTGATTATTCATTGCTGATTTCTCCAACTATCACAAATAAGGAATGTAGAGAATTTCTTAACCTACCATCAAGAAACTCTACATTTCATCTATTACAGTCAATGAACTTTTCACATGACGGCACAACAAAAGGTAGAAAGTACTTCCTCCCAACAACATAAAAAGACCTCGTTTCCATTGAAACGAGGTCCTGTACGTCTAGTTTATGCCATCCAATTTGTATGGAAGGTTCCTTCTTTATCAACACGTTGGTAAGTGTGTGCACCAAAGTAGTCACGCTGCGCCTGTAATAGGTTAGCTGGTAAGGTTTCAGTACGGTAGCTGTCATAATAAGCAATTGCACTTGATAAGCACGGAACTGGAATCCCGTTTGATACTGCGATTGAAACTACTTCACGAACCGCTGATTGGTAGTTTTCTAAGATTTCTTGGAAATATGGATCTAATAATAAGTTAGCTAGCTTTGGATCACGATCATATGCTTCCTTAATTTTTTGAAGGAATTGAGCACGAATGATACAACCACCACGGAAGATCATGGCTATCTCACCATAGTTTAAATTCCAGTTATATTCTTCAGATGCTGCTCTCATCTGTGCAAAACCTTGTGCATATGAGCAAATCTTGCTTGCATATAATGCTCTACGTACTGCTTCGATAAATTCTTTTTTATCGCCAGCAAACTCTTTCTTTTCAGGGCCTTTTAAAATCTTACTTGCCTTTACACGCTCATCCTTTAATGCTGAAATAAAACGAGCGAATACTGATTCAGTAATGATTGGAAGTGGCACTCCAAGATCTAATGCACTTTGGCTTGTCCACTTACCTGTTCCTTTTTGACCAGCTTTATCCAAAATTACATCTACCATAGGCTTACCTGTTTCTTCATCAAACTTTGTGAAGATATCTGCTGTGATTTCGATCAGATAGCTATCTAACTCACCCTTGTTCCACTCAGCAAAAATTTCATGAAGTTCTTGTGCAGATACCCCTGCAATGTTTTTAAGTAGGAAATATGCTTCACTAATTAACTGCATATCACCGTATTCAATACCGTTATGTACCATTTTCACATAATGTCCTGCTCCATCTGGACCAATATACGTACAACATGGCTCACCATCAACCTTAGCTGAAATATCCTTTAAAATTGATTCTACTAGCTCGTACGCATCCCTTTGTCCACCTGGCATAATAGAAGGTCCAAGAAGAGCTCCTTCTTCTCCACCAGATACTCCAGTTCCAACAAAGCGAATACCCTTTTCAGCAAGCTCTTTATTTCTTCGCATTGTATCAGGGAAATAAGCGTTCCCACCGTCAATTATAATATCTCCCTCTGTTAAAAGAGGTAGTAGTCCTTCAATCGTTGCATCTGTTGCCTTACCTGCTTGAACCATGATTAAAATTTTACGAGGTGTTTCTAAAGACTCTACAAATTCCTCTAAAGTATATGTAGGTGTTAATTGTTTACCTTCGTTCTCTTGAATCATTTGATCTGTCTTTTCACGAGAGCGGTTAAAAACAGATACCGTGTAACCTCTACTCTCAATATTAAGGGCTAAATTTTTACCCATTACTGCTAAACCTATTACACCAATTTGTTGTTTTGCCATAGCTTTATTAACGTCCTTTCTGTTGCCTAAATAAAATAAACTTTATGTATGCTATTCTTCATATCTATTCTCCATCTTATTATAAACGTTCTGAAGAGAAAATAAAAAACTGAAGCTACAAATTTATTATTTGCAATATACTTTATTCTAAAAATCTTTTTCTCAATTCAGGGGTGGGCACCATACATTGATCTCTTTTACCAAACCATTTATATCTGTTTTTAGCAATAACACTGTACATATAATCTCTGATAGGGCGAGGAATGATATAGAACAAGCGTAAGATGTTAAAGGTCCCTCCAAGTTCACCACATATCGCTAAAGCTGCATCTGATTTAAAGTATATTTTTCTTCCTTTAGAAAATATCATGCTCTCAAAGTGTTCTGCTTCAAGCTGTTGACTCAGTAAAAGTTGCTGGCCAGCCTTAGATTGTAGCGAAGCAAATAACAGTTTTTCAGATGAATCTTGGCGAATTAAGAACTGAATCGCACCGTTACACAGATTACATTCTCCATCAAAATAAACAACTGCATTTTTCATCACTTATCCCCCTCTTGTAATATCAAAACAAATTAGTCGCTAAATGTCTATTAGTTCTAGCTGACCGCTAAAAATAATGCTATTTAACGAACAAATAAAAATTATTCTAAAATAATTAAAGTTTCCTTTTTTTACATCTTCACCTACAATAGCTTTATCACATTATTTTAAAGGGGAGTAAAAATGAATAATTTTTCTGTAAATTTAGAAAAGTACGCAGAACTAACAGTTAAAATCGGACTAAACATACAACCTGGTCAAAGGTTATTAATTGCTGCACCACTAGTATCAGCAACATTTGTAAGAGAAGTTACGAAAGCTGCCTATCGCGCAGGAGCTAAGGATGTACATATCGAATGGGCTGATGAAGAAATTACTAAAATCAAACTTGAAGAAGCACCAGAAGAAGCATTACATGAGTTTCCAACTTGGAAAGCAAAAGGCTACGAAGAAATGGCTAAGGATGGATGTGCCTATTTATCCATTGCAGCTTCTAACCCAGACTTACTCGCTGGTGTAGATCCAGACCGCATCGCTACAATGAACAAAACCTTCGCACAAAACATGAAGGGTTTTAGAAAAATGACGCAATCCAGCCTGATAAGTTGGTGTGTCGTATCTGTTCCAACGAAAGAGTGGGCAGCTAAGGTGTTTCCAAATCTTAAGCCTAACGAACAAGAAACTGCCCTATGGGAGGCAATCTTCTCGTGTACTCGCTCAGATTTAGAGGACCCAGTTAAGGCGTGGGAGGAGCACGGTAAAAACCTTCAAAGCAAGGTAGAATATCTTAACAACAAAAAATACAAAAAGCTACATTTTAAAGCGCCTGGAACAGATCTAACGATTGAGTTACCAGCAAAACACATCTGGGTTGGTGGTGGAGCAAAGACTGCAGCAGATGTTAAATTCACACCTAACTTACCAACAGAAGAAGTCTTCACAACACCACACAGAGAAGGCGTAAACGGCGTTGTTAGTAGCACTAAACCTTTAATATACGGCGGAAACATGATTGACGAGTTCACTTTAACCTTTGAAAACGGACGCATCATTAACTATACAGCTAAGGTCGGCAAGGAAACACTTAGACGATTAATCGAAACAGACGAAGGCTCACATCGCCTTGGGGAGCTCGCATTAGTTCCACATTCTTCACCAATTTCACAATCAAACATATTATTCTACAATACCTTATATGACGAAAATGCATCGAACCACTTTGCAATCGGATCGGCTTATCCCATCTGTATTGAGAACGGAACTAGCATGAGTACAGAGGAACTAACAGAGGAAGGGTCAAATTCAAGTTTGACACATGTAGATTTCATGATAGGGTCAGCAAAAATGGATATTGATGCTGAAAATGAGGATGGAAAGTTGGAACCACTCTTTAGAAATGGAGATTGGGCGATTTAAAAAGTAAAAATAAAACACGATGATTGCTGATCATCGTGTTTTTATCATTTGTTTTTGAAATAGTTGCTGAAGGTCTTCCTTGTTTTCGATAATATCAGCCAGGCTGTATTGTTCAAGAACAGAGAGGTAAGAGCTTACAGCTTTGTTCAAAATCCCCTTCAGTTTACATGCCGAACTAATGATACAACCTTTATTAGTTGGGTCAAAGCATGCAGCCATATAGAAATCATCTTCTGTCTTCTGGATAACCTCTCCAATATTGATTTCGTGAGGTTCTAAGGCAAGCTTAACTCCACCGTTTCTTCCTCTAACTGTTTCAATATACCCAAGTTTCCCTAAATCATAAATTACCTTCGTTAGGTGATTCTTAGAGATTTGGTATACTTCTGCGATCTCTTTAATATTAACTAGTCGGTCTTCAGAGAGTGTAGCTAAATAAATCAGCACTCTTATCGAATAATCTGTGTAACTAGTAAGCCTCAACGTTTTTCTCCTTTTCTCCCGATATTCCTATCAATAAGCATAACATACCAAACTATATAATTGGTTCAATTTTGCCTAACTTGCGCATACAGTTGTTTTTCGCTTATTTTATTTCGTTAAAGATTTGACGTTTATGTAAGATTAATATTAAAAAAAATCGCTTCGTAAAAGGATATTCTTATATGAAAATCGCTTAACATTGCATAAGAAAAATTATGCTGTATTGGTAGCTAACCTTTTCTATTAAATAGATTACAAACAAAAATAATAGGGCATACTATTTATATGTCTTCAAAAGACTATATTTTTACTAGTATAAGAGTTTTACATAAAACTTTTATATAAGAAAGATGCCTATTTTGTGAGTAATTTAACTATCCTAAAAAAGCGAATGATGTCTTATTTTGACTTGACTCTTATTTACAATTATTATAAAGTAGGATTGGTTATAAAGGTGGAGGGGAAAAGATAATGCCGACTATCGTTATTTATAGTAGTACTGGATGTCCGTATTGTGAAAAAATAAAAAATGAACTAAAAGAATGGGGTTACACTTATGAGGAACGCAATGTAACTGATAACCCAAAATTCTTTGATGATCTTCATGAACAAGGGATGTTTTCTACCCCAGTCGTATTTATTGATGGTGAAGCCTTTATAGGATATCGTCCAAAGAAGATGAAAAAGGCGCTCGGCGTGACAGAAGATCAGGTTAAAACAACCGAATCTAGTGATGCTACACCTGTTTTATTCGAAGAACCATCAAAAGAAATATTTGAAGAAGTATATGACTTTGTGGCAATCGGCGGAGGTCCTGCTGGAACTTCAGCAGCAGTGTATGCGGCCCGCGCTAGATTAAAAACATTAATCATAGATAAATCACCATCTTCTGGGACTCTAGCAATCACTCATAAAATTGCTAATTATCCTGGTGTACCCGGAGAAGTAACTGGACAGGAATTACTAGAGAAGATGCATATTCAAGCAAAGGATTTTGGAACAACTATGATCCGTTCTAATGTTCTAAGTGTAGATTTCTCTGATGAAGACATTAAGAAATTAGTTCTTCCTGAGGGAACAATTAAAGCCAAAAGTGTATTCATCGCTGTTGGTGCAAAGGCTCCTGGAAGTAAGATTAAAGGGGAAGAAGAATTTACAGGACGCGGTGTAAGCTATTGTTCAACATGTGATGCGGCATTTTTCGCTGATCGAGCTGTAGCTGTTGTCGGTGATACTGACGAAGCTGTCCATGAATCACTTGCACTTGCAAAATTTGCTAGAGAAGTACTATTGCTTGTACCGACTAACAAGTTTAAAGGTGACGCGAATATTGACGAGCTAAAAGCAGCTGGGAATGTTACAATTTACTATAACCACCGCCTTAAAGAGATTCATGGTGATAAAAAGGTTCAGTCTCTGTTAATTCGTGATGCTGATAAAAACGAAGTGACGTGGGAAGTAGATGGAGTATTCTTATACCTTGCTGGCTTAAAGCCTGGAACTGATTTCCTACAGGATTCTGTAAAAAGAGATTCCGAAGGTTATGTAGTAGTAGACGAAACATTAAAAACTAGCGTAGATGGAGTTTATGCAGGTGGAGATGCTCGTAGAACTCCAATTAAGCAAGCTGTTATCTCAGCTGCTGATGGATGTATTGCAGCATTAAGTGCAGATCAGCATGTAAACAAGCGTAAGCAAATGAGACCACAATATAGTTAATTTCTAAGAGAGTTTCGGCTCTCTTAGTTAAATTATAAATTACATATTTTTAAAAGGAGGATAACCATGCCAAAAGGAGCAACAGAAACTAAAACGCTCAAAGTTGGTGATCAAGCACCCAACTTTTCATTAAAAGCACATGGCAACCGTGAAGTTAGTCTATCGGACTTTCTTGGCAAGAAAAATGTATTTATTGCATTTTATCCTTTAGATTGGACACCTGTCTGAGGCGCGCAAATGCCTTCTTACGAGGATGACCTCGAAGACTTTGAAGGCTTAAATACCCAAGTTTTGGGTATTAGTGTAGACAGTGTACCAAGTCATGAAGCATGGCAGAAATCTCTTGGAGAAATTTCTTATCCATTATTATCTGACTTCCACCCACAAGGTGCAGTAACAGATGCTTATGGAGTTCGCCATGAAAAAGGTATGTCAGAACGTGCATTATTCATTATTGATAAAGAAGGAATCATCCGCTTTATCGATGTGCATCCAATTGACAAGCTACCTGAAAATGAAGAAATCTTAACCGAGCTTGCTAAGCTTGAGAACAGATAATGTAACGCTTTAAAGGAGTGGGGGCCTGTCCCCCACTCCTTTACTTTGTTAAAGTACTCCCCTAACCAACATCTAGGCAGCCCCCACTTACCCTCAACAATAAAATACTTAACTTGATATGGATTTTTCATCAACTTTTGTGTGAAAATGGTAGAAGAATAGTAAGAAGAAGATAAAATTGGAGGACTTTATGAACAATATAAAAAGCATATGTGTATTTTGTGGCTCTAGTACTGGTGCTCATCCAAATTATATAGAACAAGCTAAAAAGCTAGGTGCGTTCTTAGCTGAAAACGATATCGAGTTAATTTATGGTGGCGGTAATGTAGGAGTGATGGGAGAAATCTCTAGGACAGTGATGAGTCATGGAGGCAAAGTAACAGGTGTAATCCCAAAGCTCATTCATGAACGTGTTGATCATGTTGATTTAACAAACCTACATATTGTTGAGAATATGCATGAGCGAAAGGCTAAAATGTATGAACTATCAGATGGATTTATCGCATTACCTGGTGGAATCGGTACACTTGAGGAACTTGCAGAAGTGATGACATGGTATCAAATTGGCTATCATGGAAAGCCGATTGCCCTTTTTAATATCAATCAATTCTACGATAAATTTATCGACTTGCTGCAGCACATGGTAGGCGAAGGATTTCTAAAGAAAGACTATCTTAGTAGTTTAATTCTAGATAGCAATCCAGAAGTTTTACTGGAAAAGATGAATGCATTTGAAGGACAAAAAATAGATAAATGGGGATAATGCTATCCCCTAAGTTTTTTCCACCTTTGTAAAAAAACCTGCAACTAAAACAACTAAACCTCCAATTAGAAGCATGAAATTGAAGACAATCAGACTGGCAACTCCCTCCATTGCCTTCCATTCACCAAAAACAGGAACAAGAATCGGATAACTAAAAATTGCTGTCAATATGATTAGCAATCCAAGTAGTATTCTTCTTCTTTTTTGCTTTGAGGTCAAGTACATAGAAAGACCTATTAGAACCAATGCTATCAGAATTAATATATAAACCATAAAATCCTTCACCTTCCTAAAAACAGGTCAATTCGAAATGAATTGACCCTATTAGTATCACTAATTTTTATTGAATCCTTTTTTCTCAACAAACTCCTTCATATACATACGTCTCGGAGTCTTCAATGAATTTGCCATTTGGGAAGTCCAAGTGTCAGTTCGTTGACCGTTTGTACGCTCTTTATAATAATTCGAAATGGTTTCGTTGTATTGTTTTAACTGGTTTATATAAACCTCTTGATCAGCTTGGTACTGATCTTCATGATAAATATGTTCAAATGGGAGTCTCGTCTTCTTCCCAGAATCAGCAGCAGGATAGCCCACCGATAATCCGAACAATGGGATAACTCGGTTTGGAGTATTTAAAAGCTCACTTACCTCACCGAGCTGATTACGTAACCCACCAATATAACAAATACCAAGTCCCATAGACTCTGCAGCAACCGAGGCATTTTGAGCTGCTAAGGAGGCATCAATTACAGCTACCATAAACTTTTCTGTGCTCTCTAAAGATTCCTCAACATCTTTGTTCTCCAATTCACCTGCGATTTCATGACGATATAAATCAGCACAAAACACAAAGAAGTGACCATTTTCCGCCACATAGGATTGATTACCGGCTAACTCCGCCAGCTTTTTCTTTTTCTCAGGATCTTTCACTCCGATGATACTGTAAGCCTGAATATAACTTGACGTAGAGGCTGCTTGAGCGCATTCTACAATTGTTTTAATTTGTTCGTTTGTTAATGCTCGATCCTCAAAATTTCGAATCGAACGATGGTTAAGAATAGTCTCTATTACAGTATTCATAAATACCCCTTCCTACACACATAAGTATTTGGTCTCTTTCATGATAAGCAATAATTTCCCACTCTTCAAATATGTTGCATTATAATTTTCGGAAAATTCTTACAGATGGTTTTAATGGTGAAGATAATGGGTAAATCAATTACATCTTTTATTCCATAATATAGTCAAAATTCTAGTAAATACTATAAGTAAAGGAGGCTGCAAAATGAAAGATGTAACAAAGGTATATTGGATTTCTCTCGTTATTGCCATAATATTTGTTATTTGGGGAGTCGTTACGCCTGAACGTCTAGGTGAAGTAATGGACGTGACAAAAGGCTTTTTTCTAACGCAGTTTGGATGGTTTTATCAGCTTGCAGCAAGCTTTTTCTTTGTGTTTGCATTGTTTTTAATCTTTAGTAAGTACGGAAAGATTAAGCTCGGAAAAGACGATGACAAGCCTGAATTCAGTCGACCTACCTGGTTTGCGATGTTATTTAGTGCCGGAATGGGGATTGGTTTATTATTTTTTGGAGTCTCAGAGCCTATTTCACACTTTATCAGTCCACCATTTGGTGAAGGAGGTACACCTGAGGCAGCTAGATTGGCTTTACGCTATACCTATTTACACTGGGGATTTCATGCCTGGGCCATTTATGCAACCATTGCACTTGCCCTAGCTTACTATAAGTTTAGAAAAGACTTACCAGGACTTATGAGCGCCACACTGTATCCTATCTTAGGAGAAAGAGTAAAAGGTCCAATTGGAACAATTATTGACACCATCGCAGTATTTGCCACGATTTTTGGTGTAGCTGCTTCACTTGGATTAGGTGCACAGCAAATAAATGGTGGTTTAAGTTATGTATTTAATGTACCAAATAATTTCGCTACACAGCTGATCATCATTTCGATTGTTACTGTGTTATTTATACTATCAGCCTCAACAGGTATACAAAAAGGAATCAAATACTTAAGTAATCTTAACATGGGACTAGCGGTGAGTATGTACAAAACCTCCCTAGTATGGGGCTCCGTTTGTTGGAACCTTTATCGCCCGTGTGTCCAAAGGTAGAACAGTACGAGAGTTTGTACTGGCCGTTACGATTATCCCATCTGTAGTTTGTGCCATCTGGTTTGCGGTATTTGGTGGAACAGCCATCAACTTTGATTATAATTTAGGCACCAATATTGCAGGTCAAAGCCTAGAGACCGCTCTATTTTATATGTACGAGCAACTTCCATTAACCAATGTTTTAATTATTACGACCCTAATCTTGATTTCAACCTTCTTTATTACATCTGCGGATTCAGCAACGTTTGTACTTGGTATGCAAACAACGAATGGTAGCTTAAACCCTAATAATTTCGTTAAAATCACGTGGGGACTTGTCTTAGCTCTATCGGCAGTTGTTCTGATGGCATCAGGAGGGCTAAGTGCTATGCAAACAGCTATAATTGTGAGTGCTTTTCCTTTAACCATTATACTAATAGCAATGTGCTTCTCACTATTAAAAGACTTTAAGAAAGAACGCCAAGCTGAAAAAAAAGTCCGTTAGCACCATTGCAAACGGACCTTCAAGAGAAGAGCATGTTGCTCTTCTCATTTTTTAAAAGAAATCAACTAAGCTTGTATTTCTGTTTGGCACCGATTCACTCAAAAGTTGGATGTCCTTCAAATTCCCTTGAATCGATCCCACCTCATGTAAAAATTGTGCTTTTTGTGCACGTAGCAATACAGCTGTTAGGGATTGAATGTCTAAAGTTAGACCCTGTTCCCCTGAACTTGCTTCCGAAATCTCTCCATTACTAAGTTTAAGTGATGTACAATTCCACTCAGCCTGTTCATCCTTTATATGTAAAACTAGTTCACCCTCTTGGTGAAGAAATGGATATTGACTTAGAAAAGCTTTCGCGTCTACTATTCTAGCCATAAAATAAGGTACTATTTCAATCTTTACTTTTGGATTTCTCAGTAAGAATGGCAACTGATCATCCTCTGTTAGCACCAGCTCTACCTTATCCACCATCGAATCATGCTGACAAATAAAATTCCAAAGACCTCTTCTTGCTTCTTCATCCAAATAGACAAATTCCTGAACATCAAGAAGCTTCTCCGCATTTTTAAACAAAAGATAACCAGTTGGAGTCCCAGCTTCGTTTGTATAAATAACAAATTGATACTCTGGTGATACAATGCTTTGCTGCCACCATGAAAGATCTCTTTTTAGCATACCATTATACTTTTTAGTGAAGCTTTCATACATTTCGTAGACAGGTGTTAATTCATCTGTTATTCGACTAACTTTACCAGGAGCAGCCTTCATAAAGTGCAGGTCCTTCTTTTCAACCGTTACCTTCTTTTGCGAAAAGCAAAACTCCCATCCAAAGCGACGATAAAAATGAAAGTCAAAAGGATGAAGAAAACTGATGCTTTGTCCTTTGTCCTTCATAGATTGAAGTGATTGATTGATTAACCTAGATACACTCCCATTTCTACGGTACTCCGGCCATGTTGCAACTCCTGCAATTCCTCCCATCGAAATTGGTTGCTCACCAAGAAAGACCTGTAGTGAAAGAATATGAAGCTTGGAAGTAAGACGACCTTGATCAAACTCTCCCCAAACCTCGTGCTTCTTAAAGCCTTCCTTTCTCTTAGGAAGGTCCGATTCAGGTACTTTATATTGAAAAGCATATTGTGAAAGCTCTAGGCTTTCTTTAAAGTCATCTTCAGTTAGCTGTCTGATTTCTGGCATATGGATTCTCCTTATTCCTCTAATTATCTCGATTACCGAAATTTTTTCATTGCAAAATTCCCAAATACCTCCTACACTTATATCAACTTACTAGTAAAGAAGGTTAGTAACATGAACTCATCTACAGATCATACACAGGCCGTTGGTATGGCTGCCACTGCTGGTTCCTACTTAATCTGGGGCTTTCTTCCTCTGTACTGGAAGCTAGTTCAAGACATCTCTCCTGGTGAAATTCTGGCACATCGTATTGTCTGGTCGTTTGTCTTTATGCTTCTTATTTTAACGGCTGTTGGAAAGATTAGGCAATTAAAAGTTGATTTAAGAGAACTTTTAACCAACCGAAAAAGACTAATTGGTATCTCACTTGCCTCTGTAGTCATTAGTATGAACTGGGTCATTTACATTTGGGCCGTTAACGCAGATCATGTCGTTCAGGCTAGCCTTGGCTATTATATTAATCCACTTGTTAGCATTCTGCTCGGTATACTCGTGTTGAAGGAAAAACTAACAATTTGGCAAACTGTTTCCTTTATCTTGGCTGCAATTGGCGTTTTAAACTTAACCATCTACTTCGGAACCGTTCCGTGGGTAGCATTAGCCTTAGCTATAAGCTTTGGGATATATGGGTTAATCAAAAAGATGGTCCAGCTTGGAGCAATGGTTGGTCTTACAATCGAAACTCTATTTGTTACACCATTTGCCCTACTGTTCCTAGGAATGACCCATGCTGGTGGAGAAGGAATCTTTATGGCAGATCTGAACCTGACCCTCATTCTGATGGGTGGAGGAATTGCCACAGCCGTTCCGCTGCTTCTATTTGCTACTGGCGCCAAACGAATTCCACTGTCGATGGTCGGTATTTTACAATATATTGCACCAACCATTATGCTCATGCTTGGTGTCTTTCTTTATAAAGAGCCATTTACAGATACCCATCTCGCTTCGTTCATCTGTATCTGGACTGCCTTAACACTATATACCGCATCAAAGACAAAATGGTTTATTTCGATGGAACATAAGCTCCTGCCAACTAAAAAATCTATGCAAGGATAAGAGATTAGCGTCTCTTGTCCTTTTTTGTCGTGAAATGAGGTTAGTTGATTGGTAGATTAGGGAGGTTTGGGTGGAATTGCGTGAGATTCGAGAAATTTGTATTAGACACCAAACTATATGTATGAACGCGGAAGGTAATTGCATGTTCACTATACAATAATTGTGTAAGAATGCACATGAATTGCGTAACCACCCTACTCCATCGAGGTAATTTTAACCTTGTAAATGTTATATTTCCACATAAGTTTCTCTCAATTCCTTCTTTCCTAGTCTACTAATAAGTTTCAGGTTAATTAGTCAGCAAGCAAATATTCATTAGATCCTTCAATAGACACTAAATTTAATAGAAGTTTGCGTTTAAAACGCCCCCTTAGAAAACATTGTACTCTCTGTACTGTTTGATTTGCTTTTTTGCAGATATAACTCAAAAAAGCCAGGACTTCCCCTGACTTCTTCTTACCAACTATTAATTAGAACGTTTTGCGCGAAGGTCTTCAAGCGACCAACCTTCATATAAGCCAATATCGTCAAATGCATTTAGAAATGAGTTGTATTCTTTGCTTCCTTCACCGTAAAGGTCAATTGCAGATTGTAAAATTGCTTCACGGAATTCTGCAAAGCTTGCATCATAATGCAAGTAGTCGTAAGCACGATACCATGTGTCAGCAACTACTTCACGACCCATACCATATTCTTCAGCAACTAAGTAAGCTGAGTGCTGGAGGATGGTACAGTTGATATGAACTCCGCCATTATCTGAAGTTCTAGGGAGGTCATAGTATTCATCCATATGCATTGGGTAACGGCCTTCACCATCAATGCTGTATGACCAGAAGCTAGCATTCACCTTGAACTTTCCAGGATTTTCGTTACTTCTAAGAGCTGTACGGCCGCTTTCAAGCCACGCAGATCCTATAATATCTTCACCTATTTCCCAGTTGGCATCATCAACAATTGCTGCAAAAGTATCTGAGTATGCCTCATTTATTGCACCAGTTTCAAAGCGGTAACGAAGACCACCATTATAATGAGTTATACCGTGAACCATTTCATGTGCAGTTACATCAAGTGATGCAAGAGGTATGAACTGCTTGCCGTCTCCATCCCCATAGGTCATCATAGCAAGTCCGTTACTCCAAAAGGCATTATTATACGATTTATAGAAATGGACACGGGAATTTATTGACATTCCGTTATTATCAAGAGAATTCCTGTCATGATTATTCTTGAAATAATCATATACAACCTTGGAATTGCTATGAGCGTCCACTGCAGGCCCCTGTCCAACTGCTTCCCACGAACTGCTGTCACCACTGTACAATACATCCTTCCAAGAAGCATCATCGTTAGAATATAACCACATTTGGTTTGTCGTATTTTTCATATTGTAAGTAAAGATTCCGTCCATACCCTTAATAGTGGAGTCAGCAAGATAGAATGTTGAACCCTCACCACTTCCTGGGATGTTTCCATGGGAAGTAGATAAGTTCTTAAGAACTCCAGTTGTACCAAACCCAACTCCACCAGCCGGCTTTAAACGGCTTGCATTTTGAATCGCAGTTTGAGTTGGACCCGATTTAGATATACTGTCATTATCTGAAGCATTTAAATCAATAACATCACTGAAGAATCCAAGACCAGTCATCGCATTATACTTTTCGATAACCTTTCCTGTTTGTGCGTCTATGTATGCATACCAATTCCCTTGCCCTTCTCCGTAGAATTCTACATTAATTCTATATGCTAGGTAAAATTGGTCTTCATGGGGGAAAATAACTAGTTCGGTAGTCTCAAAATCCACCTTCTCTGGTGCCCCTACAGCCTTCTTAGCAGCGCTCATTGCAGCTGTTTCTGAAACTGAAGGAACAGTATTAATTTCTAAATCCTCTATGACAGGATTAAAATTTCCGTTTACACTAGTAATCTCGTTATTTTCATTATAGTGAACATTAATTTGGTTACGATCAACCTGCAAACCATCTTTCATTTGCTGTAATCGGACATGAGTCTTACCTTGTTCATCCTTATCAACTTTAACTTCTTTTAGGCTTTTGACGGGTTTATTTATATTGAAAAAGGACTTATGCTGCTCTAAAAACTTTATAGCATTCTCACTACTAGCGTGAGACCTCTTTGTGGAAAGTTTGCCAGCAACAAAGGTTGGAGGTCCTTTCCTGTCTTCACCAATTACACGCACCTTTCCGTTGTTTAACTTTTTGAACTCTTGCAGTGAGTTTCCTTCCGCATAGGAGGTTGAAAAGGGACTTCCTAACAACAGAGTGGAAGCTAATGCAATTCCTACAATCTTTTTCTTCATTCTCATACCTTCTTTCGCTAATTTTTATTTCGTAACCTGGAATTTCCATAATATGAAATACCGTGTTACACGTTATTAGCGTACTTATATAGCAATCTTGAATCAACAGAATTTTCCATCTACTAATCGTCAAAATTTTTAGCTTTCGGTAATTAATGATTAAATATTCCTACTATTTAAAATTCAAGAAATCTATTAATATATTCTTATTTATATTGTCATACCAAGTTTTTTATAGAACCTGAAGCAATGCTTAAGGAGATTGAAAATTTCAAAGTGTGTCGATTTATGGAATGCAAATCCCTAAAAAGACCTACAAGTCATTAAGTGATGAGAAATCGGGAGTATTTACCTAGATTTGGAGTATTTAAGGGAATAGTGGATTCGCTTTACTAGAACTTGTTCTAAAGCCTATTTTTCTTATATTCAGCTAAAAATAGTCGAAGAAAGCACTTCTTTTAAGACTCTTCACAGTGTTGCAAAAAATTTGAGACGTAGTTATCAATTGCATAACTTCCAAATTGAAGCGGAAAGTCAGTAATTTCTCTCGCTACGAACGTATCAATGCATGTCCCACCATAAAAGTGAGAAACTTCCCCTTTTAACCCCATAAGAAAAACCACACTACCCTAGCTTATAAAAGCTTTATAGTGCGGCCCTCCTTCTCCAACAAAACTTATGATGGTTTACCTTACATTTATGACATTAAATTTTCTCTACTACAATCGTATAGGTTTTAGGTAGACCGATATCGTGAACTTTATGGTTCGGTTCCTCTTCTAATGTTCTAATCATTAGGCCCTCTTGTCCTAGCATCGTAATGACTTCACCAATCGTCCATTTGCGTTGTGATACCTTTACTAGCTGTTCCTGCTGCTCTCCCATATGCTTAGAAAAAGCAACTTGTCCACTTTCTACTAGTGGTGAAAAGTAGTTTCCAGTCACTCTATGCTTTTTCCCTGATGATGTAATGAGCTTTGTGGAAATAGGATGAAACTCGTGTAAAAGAAAAATCCCGCCTTTTTTCAAGAACATTTTAATTTTATGAAACAGTGGCTGAAGGTCCATAAAATAATGAAGAACGCCGAGCTCCATTAAGATAATATCTGCAGTGTCCTTTACACTAGCTTCTGGTAGCGAGAAAACATCCGACTCGATATAGTCCAAAGCTACTCCCGCTTCTTTTGCCAAAGCCTTGGCATATTCTGCATTTTCCTTAGAAAAATCAACAACTGTAACGTCTGCACCTAACAAAGAAAGAGCTACCCCTTTAATTCCATTAGAACCTAGTAAGTGAACCACTTTCTTTTCATTCACATTGCCAAGATGACGGTAAAAGGGATGTAAACGCCATTCTGGATTTTCTTCAATCTTTTGGGCTGTTCTCTCTGGCTCACCATAGCGTTCAACTAATGCATCATATTGATCCTGATTCCAAGCAAGTTTATTTTGATGTGTTAACTTTTCCTGAAGGTCTGATAAATATTGTCGAACTACCTTTTCATATTTCTTATCTCTAAATAAATGGGCATAAAGAGATTCGACCCAGATCTCATGGCCATCTCTTATTACATGAATATGATATGGATCCGTTCTGACCGTCGTATTAAACTGACAAGAAACTTGAATCACACCCCCCTCATACACCATCGCAAACTCTGCATGGGTAGCTGTTCGCTGAACAGGTGTAGTCATATACTCTTCAAAATAAGAACTAATATTATCAAATAGATCCCATTGAACCTCCACATACTGATAATCTGACTCCACTTCAATTCCTTGTAGTAGTAAAGCAGTGGACTTTACGAATCTATAGGGTGTAATAGCTTCTAAGCTTTGACTCAACCTTACTAACGTATCTTCTATGTATGTACTCAATTATGAAAGCCTCCTTTTCTAAAAGGAATGGCTGACCCCAGTTTGGATCAGCCATTTGTATTACGCTTTTTTCTCTTCTAGCTTTGTTAACATATCTTTTGTCATTTTTTCTAAATCATACTCTGCTTCAAAGCCCCACTCTTCTTTAGCTGCTGTCGCGTCAATCGAATCTGGCCAGCTATCGGCAATGCTTTGGCGAACTGGGTCCACATTATAATCAAGTGTAAATGACGGTATATGCTTACGAATTTCAGCAGCTACCATTTCTGGCTCAATGCTCATTGCCGTTACATTGAACGAATTACGATGCTTTAGCTTTGCCGGATCAGCTTCCATTAAATTAACGATCGCATTTAATGCATCTGGCATATACATCATATCCATATAAGTCCCTTTGTCGATATAAGATGTATAAGAGCCCTTTTCAATTGCCTCATAGTAAATTTCAACCGCGTAATCAGTCGTTCCACCACCAGGAGGAGCCACATAGGAAATTAATCCTGGAAAACGCAAGCCTCTCGTATCTAACCCGAATTTATGGTAGTAATAATCACATAGTAGCTCTCCCGCTACCTTATTTACACCATACATAGTCGTTGGGCGCTGAATCGTGTCCTGTGGTGTTAGGCTTTTCGGTGTAATCGGTCCAAAGGCACCAATCGAGCTTGGCGTAAAGAACTGACAGTTTTGCTCTCTACTTACCTCTAACGCATTAACGAGACCACCCATATTTAAATTCCATGCTAGTAAAGGCTTTGCTTCTGCTGTTGCAGAAAGAAGAGCTGCTAAATGGATAATTGTATCTACTTTATGCTTTTGAGCGATTTCAGCCATTGCTGCAGCATCGGTTACGTCTAAAATTTCAAAAAGACCATCCTTAACGACATGACTATCATTTTCACGGATGTCTGTTGCAATCACATTGTCTGTTCCATAGGTTTTGCGTAATTTATCGGTCAATTCGGTTCCAATTTGACCTAATGCACCGGTCAATAATATCTTTTTCATGTAAAGAATCCCCCATTGAATTTATAGCGTTATTTAAATAATCCCCATCTCTTTGCCAACTTTTTCATAGATCGCAATTGCTTCGTCAAGCATTTCCTTAGTGTGCGCTGCAGTTGGCATATTACGAACTCGGCCTGTTCCACGAGGTACTGTCGGGAATACGATTGATTTCGCGTAGACACCTTCTTCATATAAACGCTTACTGAATTGCTGTGTTAATGCCTCTTCACCAATAATACAAGGAGTAATCGGTGTTTCACTATTTCCGATGTTAAAGCCTAAGCTCTTCAAGCCCTTCTTTAAATAGTCACCATTCTCCCAAAGCTTATCATGCAGCTCTGTGCTTTCCTGAAGAATCTCAATCGCTCTTTTGCTAGCAGCAACATCTGCAGGAGTAAGTGAGGTTGAAAATAAGAATGGACGGCTACGAACTTTTAACCAATCAATTAAGTTTTTCTTTCCTGCCACATACCCTCCAACAACTCCAATTGCCTTTGAAAGGGTTCCAATTTGAAAATCAACCTTGTCTTGAAGTCCGAAGTGCTTTACTGTTCCTGCACCTTTTCCTAGTACACCAGAACCGTGAGCATCATCTACATACGTCATAATGTCAAATTCCTCAGCAATTTGTACAATTTCAGGTAACTTTGCTACATCTCCATCCATTGAGAACACACCATCAGTAATGATCATGATTTTCTTATATAGACCAGATTCTTTAGCTTCTTTCGCTTTTGCACGTAAATCTTCCATATCAGAGTGATTAACGCGGATGATCTTCGCTCTAGATAAACGACAACCATCAATGATTGAAGCATGATTTAGTTCATCGGATAGAATCGCATCATCTTTATCCATTACAGCTGAAATGGCTGCCATGTTACACATAAACCCAGACTGATAAGCAATAGCTGCTTCAGTTTGCTTGAATTCAGCAATCTTCTCTTCAAGCTCAACGTGGATTTTTAATGTTCCATTGATCGTACGTACTGCTCCTGCTCCTGCACCGTAACGCTCTAATGCTTCTGTAGCTACTTTCTTTAACCTGTCGTCAGTAGCTAATCCTAAATAATTGTTAGAAGATAAATTGATTAACTCTTTTCCGTCAATCGTAATCATCGGTCCATTTGGACTCTCTAAAGGATCAATCACATTATATAACCCTCTGGTTTTTAAATCTTCTAGGTTTTCATTTAAAAATGCTTCTAGTGTTTTACTGGACATAAAAATGACCTCCTAATAGTTTTTGTAAGCGCTTTATGTATATATTTTATAAGTGTTTATCTAATTAAAATAGTTCCAGTTATAGAGTATCATATTTTTAGTAAAAAGTTCCTCTGTTGCATAATTCAAAAAACTTCAATTATACTCATACTAGTATTTAATCTGAATGGTTCATATTAAACTTTCTCCTTAAATCTGCATATTTAAACCATCCTAAAACAATGATATTGATTAGGGTATTCATTTTTAAAACTTATATTTATATAAGAAAGGAATTAACAAATGAGAAAAGGGAATTTAGGGCCTGTATTTTTTATCTCTATGGTGGTGATTACCTTATTTGTGTTATGGGGAATCATCGCACCTGAAAACTTAGCGGAACAGTCATCTAATGCTTTAAGCTTTATCACTGTCTCGTTTGGTTGGTTTTATTTATTTGCTACCTTTGTCTTTTTAGCCTTCGCCATCTACCTGGCTTTTGGACCGTTTGGGAAAATTAAGCTTGGTGAAGATGATGAGGAACCTGAGTACAATTATTTCACATGGTTTGCGATGTTGTTTTCTGCAGGAATGGGGATTGGACTTGTATTCTGGGGAGTCGCAGAGCCCATTTATCATTTTATTACGCCTGCCCTAAGCAGCGTAGAAGGTGGGACTCCAGAAGCAGCTAGATTAGCGTTGCGTTACACCTTTTTCCACTGGGGCCTTCACCCATGGGCTATTTACACGATTGTTGCTTTAGCACTTGCATATGCTCAATTTCGTAAAGGTGAATCTGGTTTAATTAGTTCAACCTTCAAGCCTATACTAGGTGACAGGGTGCACGGTCCAATTGGTAAAGGGATTGACACTTTAGCAACCATTGCGACAGCCTTTGGAGTAGCAACCTCTTTAGGTTTAGGTACCTTACAAATAAACGGCGGCTTATCATATGTACTAGGGCTTCCAAACTCGATTCCGGTTCAAATGATGATCATTTTAGTCGTAACCATTTTATATATGCTCTCTGCAACAACTGGTTTGAATAAAGGAATTCGCTATCTAAGCAATTTAAACTTGGGACTAGCTATTGGTTTATTACTTTTCGTCATCATTGTTGGACCGACATCTTTTATCATTGATGCGTTTACTACAACCATTGGTGATTACTTGGATAATATTATTCCGATGAGTTTTAGGCTAACCCCCTTCACTCAAAGTACATGGGTTGGTGCGTGGACCATCTTTTATTGGGCTTGGTGGATCGCTTGGGCACCGTTTGTCGGTACATTTATTGCTCGCGTTTCGAGAGGAAGAACCATCAAGGAATTTGTACTCGGTGTATTACTAGTTCCAACTGTATTTGGAGCCATTTGGTTCTCAGCATTTGGAGGCTCAGCGATCTTTTTTGATCTATTTGAACAGCGTGGTATTTCCGAGGCTGTGAACAATGATGTCACCACGGCATTATTTATTACATTAGAACAGTTTCCGTTGTCAGCCATTGTTGGAACACTGGCCACTCTACTCATTATTACATTCTTTGTCACTTCCGCAGATTCCGCTACATTTGTATTAGGAATGCTTACTTCAAATGGTGTGTTAAATCCAGCCACTTCTACAAAGTTAATCTGGGGAGTTTTACAATCCTCGATTGCAGCCGTCTTACTGTGGAGTGGTGGACTAAATGGATTACAAACTGCCTCCATCGTGGCAGCACTCCCCTTTGCTGTCGTAGTCTTATTTATGGTCGTTTCCTTAAATAAGGCATTGAACCAAGAGGTACGGGAGCAAAGAAGAAAAGAACGAAGAAGAATTAAAAAGCTTGAAGAGCTGCTGAAAGAGTCGGAAAGTAGTTGATAATAATAAAAATGCTCAGAGTAAAAATCTGAGCATTTTTTTAATCATCATCTAATAAAGCTTCCTCAATATACTCCTGGAGTTCCATTTTCACTTCTTCCAATGATTCATCAAGGAGTTCACCTATCACTTTACTTCCAAGAATATTTCTAGAAATCGGCATTCCTAAGAAGTAACGCTCACATTCCCATATTTTCACGATATGCAAGTCAATTAGTTCGCCGCTTTGATCAGCAATCCCTATTGAAACAGATGAATGATAGCCTGGTGTGAAAGGGTTACTACCTTCACGTTCGAACCCTGCGTCAAAATCAAAGTTTTTCTTTTCAAAAATTAGCTTATACTCTAGTAATAATTTTTCAACTAAAAGTTGTAGGTTCATTTCCATTTCTTCTATAGTAACCTTCAATGCCTCATTGAAATCAAGTTGCCTGTATTTCAACTTATAACTCCTTCGTTCGTTCTTTTCCCTCTACAGTAACAGCAAACTTTCTAGTCATTGACTTTATTTGCTCAACAGTCCTAAACCGGAGTGCAGACCAATCTTCATCAATGGCTACCTGCCTAACAGGCTCAAACCCTTGATCTGAAAGTAGACTCGCAACAGTCTCACGGCTACAATCAGAACCCTTATATGTTTTCGAGGATTTCTTAGGATAACATAGCCACATTAGACCATTCTCTTCAAGAACAGCTACTCCCTTAATTGCTAACTCCTTGATTGTCTCATTAGTGGTACCAAACACTTGTACAAAAGAATAGGCTTCCTCTTTAATCTCAGTATGTACAGTCGCTTCAAAAGCAGAGATGACTTCTTCATATTCCTTTGGTTCGTTTAAAATAAGAACTGGCTTATCCTGCGTTTTAATCTGTAGCTTCTTTAAAATAGGATGTAATTCCATTTTGTGATTTCCCCTTTTCCTCTTCATCTACCACTATTTTATGAATTATATAAAAGCAAAGCAAATGTATAATGGATTGTTGTTACGAAAGGCAATCAAAATCAGGTATGTTGTAGAAATTCCCCTGCTTTGACAATGAAGATGTGTAGCGAAAAGACTGAGAACGTAGTATGATGAGTCAAGATAATATTTGATTTTGGAGGAAAATGATTCATGAGCTTATTAACAGTTGAAGGTTTAGGACATAGCTTTGGTGATCGTACGTTATTTAAGGATGTTTCCTTCCGTCTATTAGCTGGTGAACATATTGGATTAGTCGGTGCTAATGGAGTCGGAAAATCTACATTAATGAATATTTTAACAGGTGAAATTGTTTATGATACAGGTCGTGTGGAATGGTTACCTACTGTTCAATATGGCTATTTAGATCAACACACCGTTTTAACAAAAGGAAAATCGATTCGCGATATATTAAGTGATGCTTTCTTACCTTTATATGAAAAGGAAAAGGAGCTTAACGAAGTAACAGAGAAAATGGCAACCGCCACTCCTGAAGAACTAGAGGAACTATTAGAACGAATGTCAGAAATTCAGGACCGCCTAGAAGCTGGCGGCTTTTATATGCTAGATATTAAGATTGAGGAAACAGCGCGAGGACTTGGGTTAGATGCAATCGGCCTCGACCGTGATGTATCGGCTCTAAGTGGTGGTCAGCGTACAAAGGTACTGCTTGCCAAGCTTTTACTAGAACAGCCAGAGGTACTATTACTAGATGAGCCTACAAACTATTTAGATGTAGAGCATATTCGCTGGTTAATTGGATATTTGAGAGAATACCCAAATGCATTTCTATTAATTTCCCATGATACCGAGTTTATGAATCAAGTAACTGGAGTTATTTTCCACCTCGAGTTCAGTAAGCTGACTCGTTATACTGCAACGTATGAAAAGTTTTTAGAGCTTGCTGAAATTAATAAGAATCAACACATCAATGCTTATGAGAAGCAAAAAGATTTCATTAAGAAACAGGAAGACTTTATTGCTAAAAATAAAGCACGTTATTCTACAACGGGACGTGCTAAAAGTAGACAAAAGCAGCTTGATCGAATGGAAAGAATTGATCGACCAGAAACTTCTTTGAAACCAACGTTTGATTTTAAAGAGTCTCGTGGTAGTAGCCGCTATGTTTTTGAAGGTGAAGATTTAGAAATCGGCTATACATTCCCGCTTCTTCCTAAGCTCTCAATGACGATTGAGCGCGGTGAAAAAATTGCGATAGTCGGCTGTAACGGAGTCGGTAAATCAACGTTACTTAAGACTATCTTAGGTAAAATCAAGCCTTTAAGTGGAAAAGCTATTCAAGGCGATTTCTTGTTTCCATCATACTTTGAACAAGAAGTGAAAGCAGAAAATGTTACTCCTATTGATGAAATATGGAATGCATTCCCTAGCATGGATCAGCACCAAGTTCGTGCTGCGCTTGCTAAATGTGGACTGAAAAATGAACATATCTCGCGCCCACTAAGTCAACTAAGTGGTGGAGAGCAAGCAAAGGTCCGTTTATGTAAGCTGTTAATGAATGAAAGCAACTGGCTATTATTTGACGAGCCAACTAACCATTTAGATGTAGTAGCGAAGGAAGAACTAAGGCGTGCACTAAAAGCTTACAAAGGTACTGTTGTCCTTGTTTGTCACGAACCTGATTTCTATGAAGATTGGATCACGAAGGTTTGGGATGTAGAAGAATGGGCGCAGGAAAGTGTAACGAAATAACATAATTCTTAAAGGCCAGTGAATCATTACGATTTACTGGCCTTTTTTGTGATTAATCTATAGTTAGAACATTTTCAAAGGCAAAACCTAAGTAACGATAAGAAACGGTCACCTCGTAAACTTCTTCCTCATGCCCAATTGATAATGCATAGGAAGAATCCTCCTCAGAAGCTGTATGATTATTGACCTTTTCAAGATTTTGGGTAGGAACAGTTTGCGGTTCGATTTCTACTGAATCAACCTCTTCAAATTGATAACCCTCCACTTCTTTACCTTCAAATTGATCTGTAATTGCAAGGCTTCCTAGTGGGTTGCTTACCTGAAGCATTACTTTCTCAGGCTTGATGCCACCATTTATATAAACTTCTTCAATATGTACATTCCCAAGATTACTTTTATTACCGACTTCTATTAAAAGAACTTTATGGTTTGAAGATGACCCTATAGCACCACTAACTAAAGGTGGATTACTTTTCAAATAGCTGATGAAGCCTACACCAATCAACAATACCAAACATACGATCATCACTATTCTTTTCACCATTTTCTCACCCTCTCTACATACCCTATGTTCTTCATTATAAGACGGCTTGGAAATATTTTCTAAATAATTACTTAAAATTCATCTATTCAAGTATAGGTTGGGTGAATTAGGAAAAATTACAAATAAATAAAACTTTAGGGGGATTTATCATGAGTTGGGAAAACAAACTTCCTCAATTTCCAGAGCCATTTTGGCGTGATACTACAAAATTACCAAGCTTTCCAAAGCTTACAAAGGATATAAAGGTTGATGTCGCTATTGTGGGTGGTGGAATTTCTGGCATTACGACAGCCTATCAGCTGACTAAGCAAGGTTTAAACGTCGTGCTTATTGAGGCTGGAAGACTTCTTAATGGAGTCACCGGACATACCACCGCTAAAATTACCGCTCAGCATGACATTATTTATGATGAACTCATTAGTCATATGGGTGAAGAAAAGGCTAGACAGTATTATGAAGCGAATACCGAAGCCCTTCAATTTATAAAGAGAACCGCTAGAGAACAGCATATTGATTGTGACTTTATTGAGGATGACGCTTATGTGTATACCAATTCAGATGAGAAATTATCAAAACTAGATAAAGAGGCAGCTGCTTATAATCGATTAAACATTTCAGGTGGACTGGTTTCTTCCATGCCACTTGATATCGAAATGAAGTCCGCCATTGTAATGAAAAATCAAGCACAGTATCATCCGTTGAAATTTCAAAAGGCATTAGTTCAAAAGATTGTAGATGCAGGTGGAACCATCTATGAACATACCACAGCTACTGACGTAGAAACTGGAACACAGCCTGTCGTTACAACAAGAGAAGGTCATAAAATCACCTGTGATTATTTAGTTGCAGGCTCTCATTTTCCTTTTTATGATAAGGGCTTCTACTTTGCACGTATGTACCAAGAACGTTCTTACTTGCTTGCTATAAAAACGAAGAAGGAATATCCTGGCGGCATGTATCTAAGTGCCGAAACACCTAAGCGCTCGCTTCGTTATACATCTTTTAATGGAGAAAAGCTTGTGATTGTTGCTGGAGAAAAGCACAAAACTGGACATGGAGTCAATACCATGAAGCATTATGAGCACTTATCAATGTTTGGCGATGAGTTATTTGGAATAGAAGAGATTGTGAACCGTTGGTCTGCACAGGATATCACTACTTTGGATAAGGTTCCTTATATCGGAGCCATGACAAAGGATCTTCCTAATATTTTTGTGGCTACTGGTTATCGTAAGTGGGGAATGACAAACGGGACGGCAGCAGGTTTACTATTGAGTGACTTAATTCTAAAAAAGGATAACCCATATGAACAGTTATTTACCCCTTCTCGCTTTTATGCGGATCCTTCCATAAAGAATCTTATTACACAAAATGCCGATGTAGCTGGACATTTTGTGGCTGGAAAAGTTGGCATGGTTCACAAAAAGATTGAAGAGCTCCAAAACGATGAAGGCGCAGTAGTAAAGGTAAATGGTAAGCGAGCAGGCTGCTATAAGGATATGAACGGAAAAATTTATACAGTTGATACGACATGTACGCATTTGGGTTGTGAGGTTGAATGGAATAATGGTGAACGTACTTGGGATTGTCCATGTCATGGTTCAAGATTTTCATATGACGGGACAGTTGTAGAAGGACCAGCCAATCAGCCATTAAAGAAAGTGGATTTAGAATAACGATTCTCTATCATTTGACTTATCTTTCACTATATTAATAACGCATTAACCTCCTTTCACATATACTACAATGATATTTTAAGTGAAGGAGGTTGCGTTACGATGAGATACAACATTACAAGGGATTATATCGATCGTGGCAATTCAAGACCAGGCACGTCTAATAATTCGATTCAGTTTATAGTTAGTCATGATACAGGAAATGCTGGATCAACCGCATACGCTAACCGTAATTATTTTGATTCTGTACAACCCTCTGCTTCTGCACACACGTTTATTGATGATAATTATATATTGGAAATCATTCCTCTTGATGAAATTGCCTATCATGTTAGATACAATGTATCCACAGATGACCGACTCTATGGAGCTGATGCAAATGATGCAGCTATAGGAGTTGAACTTTGTTGGGGAGGAAGTATTAATTTTGATGAGGCCTATAAGCGATATGTTTGGTATCACGCTTATTTATTAGATCGCTTTGGACTAGATCCTGATGAGGATATTGTTGCCCATAGTACACTTGATCCTACTCGTAGAAGAGATCCACAAAATGCATTACAACGTTATGGAATCTCTTGGAACCAATTTTTGGCTGATGTTAAACAATCGTATCAAAACATTTTTGTAGACGGACAAGAAATGGCCGACGATACTCCATCAGTTAGAGGGGTTTCAGTTGAACTACCGTTAGGAATAGGCGATGAAGGACAGTTTGTCCGCGAAGTGCAGCAGGAACTCATTCAAGCTGGCTTCCCACTTCCACGTTTTGGTGCAGATGGAGTGTACGGAGAGGAAACAGAAACTGCTGTCATGAGATTTCAACGTCGATATGGCTTAGTAGTCGATGGCCTTGTAGGTCCCAATACCCTTAGAAAGCTTAACGATGTGTTAGGATCTAGCAATCCATCAAATGAATTTCCTCTAGCGAATGGAATTCTACGCTCCGGTGATGAAGGTACAGGAGTTAGACAGTTACAGAGAGTATTAAAGCAGGTTAATTTTGATCCAGGTGCCATTGATGGTATTTATGGACCTAAAACCGCGGATGCAGTTCGACGTTTTCAATCGATGTATGCAGCGCTAGCAACAGATAGTATATATGGACCTAATACTAGACGATATTTACGAATGGAATTAGCAGATCAATCTTAAATAACTCTTAAGAAAATGGAACGATACTTAAGGACCGTTCCATTTTTTGTTTTATAGTTTTACGGAAGCTCCTACTTTTGCATTTGGATCAATGGTAATTGAATTTGTATATTCCACACGATCAATCTCACATTTATCACCAATCACAACATTTTTCCCTCTTACCAACTTAGCCTTCGTTACGGCTAGATTTACCTCATCGCCTTCAATTAAGTCCGACTCTAATAAATCAACACGCTTCTTAAAGAAGTTTATAATATGCTTTAAAAGACTCGAAGAACCGTATTGCTTTACCACAATTTTTTCTCCACCAATTTCTTTTGCCAAAGAATGATGTCCAATGTTCAGCTCAATAGAATCTGCACTTAGTAATCCTTTAATCTTAATGCTTCCATTTGAGCGAAATTGCTCTACCTCACAGCTTTCATCCACTTTTAGTTCCCCATTAACCTTTACGGCTCCGCCTGTAACTCTACCATTCACATGACTTCCACCGTTTACCTCGAAGTCTACTACTTGAAGGTCCTTCTTAAACTTTCCTGAACCATTAACGATTAGTTCATTAACCACTACATTACCTTCCAATGTAGCACTTCCGTTAATTTTCATATATGAGGTGTTTGTATCACCTTCAATTTTTGCTGAACCATTAAATTTGATCGAGTCAGATTTTACATTCCCCTCAACTTTACCCGATCCATCAATCTTAAGCAGCTGACACTCGATATCACCTAGAATAGCTCCACTGCCATTAATTTTAACGTCTTCATAACTTCCTCCACCAGCCGCGCCTGAACCATTAATTTTTATGTTTTGTTTTTCTTTGGTTTCGATACTCATTTCTTCCAACCTCCAATTATTTTAATTTAGGCTCTGTTAAACTATGTTGTTGATTTTCGTTTCGGGACACTCGCTTTCCGCGGGCGGGTTCGGAAGCCTCCTCGGCGCTATGCGCCTGTGGTGTCTCCCTTACCACGCTTCTCCCGCAGGAGTCTCGCGTCCCTTCACTTCAATCAACCCTGCTAAATAATCAGCATCGTTCTTTAACACATCCTTAATTTAAAAGCTTTGTTTTCTGATAATATCTTGTTTTTTAGAATAGTGTTTCGTTTCATTTAGAATATTTAAGATCAACAACCTTTACGAGAAAATTCAATTTGATAGCCTAATCTTTAGTTCGTTTAGGTACTCTATTAAGCTTATTTTAAAAATAATCGTGACCTGCTGTTGAAAAATCATTTGGCTATCTACAGGGGTAAGCATCCATACTACTTCTTGTTTTTTTGAAATAGCTAGAAGGTCATAGGCTGTATTCTGTTTGCTGAAGTCAAGGTCCTTAAGGAAAACTAGCTCTTCTTCGTAAAGCTTTTGAAAAGAAGAACTCTTCTGCTCAGCGAGCTTTTCACATATAAATAAATAAAATACATCATTAAAAGAAAGGTTAGTAAGCTGACTATTTTTAGACTGTGTATATTGTAAAGTAGTCTCTCTTAAAAACCCTTTCAGCTCTTCCAAGCTAACATTAACATTGGCAGGATTCGGCGAAAAAAATGCTGCCAACTCTTCTAATGAATAAGCATCCTTTAATTCAAGGATTTTTTGGACCCTACCTACAATTTTCTCTTTTGGAAAGTAAGTTTCCTGTCCAGTAAAGCTTGATTTCTTAATGAACCAGCTTTCTGGAATAAGGTCCATTCGCTTCCAGCGATACAGCTGTCCGTATGAAATACCCGTATACTCCAACAATTCCTTCTTTGATAAAAGCTCTTCTTCCATGTGTTCACCTCTTTGTAACAAAACATTGTTTTATCAATTGAACTCAGTGTAACATAACATTGTTTTGTTTACAAACCTATTTTTACATTTATTTTCCAAATTAATTTTTAGAAACAATAAAGCACCGTGTCAATATTGGCTCTCTAAATATCAAAAAACCCTCATCAGCTTGCTGATGAGGGCTACTTGTATATTATAAAGGTAGTAACGCTACGTTTTCTTTCTTCTTTAGCTCTTCAACCATAGTCAACCATTCAGCAGGCTTATCTGGTAGAACTGAGTAATAGGTTGTTAAGAAGTCAACTACTAATGATGCTGGTAGTTCTGTTAGTTCTTTACTGATTGGCATGAAGCATAGGTCTAGTCCGGAAACAGCTGCTCCGTTATTTTCCCATGAAGGATGAACATATTTAAAGTCTAGTCTTTGGTAGCCTAGGTGTGATAATACTTCACGACGAACAAATGGGTTCATCATAGGAACTCCGCCAAAATCGAAATCCTCTTTTTGGTATGGATCATAAATTTCAGCAAACATTCCTTGAAGCTGTTGTCCACCGTTCTCTTGAGCTATTTTTTGTAAATGAGATAGACGATTGTTTGCTAAGAAGCGCCCTAAGCTTAGTCCTGCTTGACCTACGATTGTAAAATCTGTCATCGCTACATTCCATTGTGGATAGTACCGATATTCAGTAATACCGACAACCTTACCTTCATGTACAGCTACATAGACGAAAATACTTGGATCTTCCAAAGGTTCTTTCCAAAGGGAGAACTCCAACACCTCTTCTGGAGGAAATACTTCTTTCATTAGGTCATGTAGTTGCTTAAATAGTGGTTCATCTATACTTTGAACTCTTACATATTCCATTATTATATTCTCCTTCTCTAATAACCTATCTGTTTACTTTTATATCGTGCCAATCAGTATAAAGGTCTGTTCTACGATCTCTCCAAGTCGTTACAGAACCTTTTTCTCTTACTTCATATAGAAGACTTAAATCAAGATCTGCTGTAACAAGCATATCGTTGTTTAATTCGCCCTCCGCTAACAGTCCTTGTGGTGGGAATGGAATATCGTTTGGTGTAATGATTGCTGCCTGCCCAAAATTGGCTCTCATAAAATCAACCGTTGGAAGTGAACCGACAGTACCTGTTAGTACAACGTAAACCTGGTTCTCAACCGCACGCGCATGACTGGTGTAACGAACTCGATGGAAGCCATGACGATCATCTGTACAAGAAGGACAGAAAATTACATCTGCACCCTTTGCCTTGGCAATTCGAACGATTTCAGGAAACTCAATATCATAGCATGTTAAAATGGCAATTCTACCTTTTTCGGTGTCAAACACATTAAAATCATTTCCAGCAGCCATATTCCATTCATGTACTTCAGTTGGTGTAATATGAAGCTTCGCTTGCTCCTCTACTCGACCATCTGGATAAAATAAGTGAGCAACATTGTAAAGCTTATCTTCTCTGTTGATCACGTGGGTACCACCAATAATATGCATCTTATGCACAACAGCTAATCTAGTAAATAACGTTATATATTGTTCAGTAAAGCCTGGAAGCTCATTAATCGTTAAACCTGTTCCTTGGCTACTACCGATCGATAAAAGCTGTGTCGTAAAGAATTCAGGAAACAACACAAACTCTGAACCATACTCAGCAGCTGTTTTAACATAATGCTCACATTGAGCAGCAAAATCCTCAAAAGACTGAATTGAATGTAAGTGATACTGAACTGCAGAAACACGAATTTTCATTTATCTACCCCTCTCTAAAAAACAATTTAATTTGATTATAAACATTTCACACTAAACTACAAGGGATATGAATCAAATACATTAAATTCCACTCAAACATTAACGCATTAAAGCAGTGGGGGCCTGGCCCCCATTGCTTTAATGCGTTAAACAACCTCTACTATTTTAACGAATGCAATCCTGCTAGAAAGGTATTTACTAACAAATGCAGACTCTTGTCTAGGTTGACTGGTAATCCGAATGCTTGTTTTTGTTCGAGGGAGGCGAATCCATGGAGGAGGCTTCGAAGACCTCGAACAGCATGTATGGCGTTTTCCCTTTCTAGCTTGTATTCTTGAAGTACCTCAATGGTAAGTTCGACAATGCTTTTTCCTGCTTGTTGAATTTCAATATTCTCTGGGTTAGGGGCGGCTAAGGTTAGTTCATATAAGCCAGGGTTCTGTCTGGAAAATTGTACATATCCGATTGACATAGCATGAACTGCCTCATCACCCGTTTTATTTCCAATCGCTGCTTTCAAGCCATGAAATAATCGGTTCATTCCAATCAATGCTAATTTATTTCTTAGATCGTCTAACCCTTCAATATGATTATATAAAGAGGGTGTGCGGATGTTCAGTCTCTTAGCGAGAGTGGCAAGAGTAACAGCTTCCATTCCTTCATTATTAGCTAGCTCAACCGCAACTTCTATAATTGTTACTTTATCTAATCCCATTCTCGGTGACATACTTATCTCTCCTTAATTTACTGCCCGTAGTGCAGCTTCTATTGCTACATCTATAGATTGTACTGGATCCTTAATCATCTTCCCGTGCCCTACCGCTAATAAAATTGGATTTAACTCCCTAATCTTTCTAGCACTCTCTATCGCTACTTCCTTATTCCATGTTGCCATAGCTGGAAAAGGAAACAAGAGATTAAGCTTACCCGATACTGCAATACCACCTTTTGTTTGAAAAGCATCACCCGCTACAATTGCTCTACTCCTCGTATCAAAAAATGACATTGACCCTGGTGTATGCCCTGGAGTGGAAACGACCAACAAAGAACCAACTATATCTCCATCCTCTAATAATATATCTGGCTTTGTCTTTAAATTTTTAGGAACACCACCCTTAATAGGCGTACCGGGTTCATTCGCATCAAGCGACTTATCTCCTGCTAGTAACCGAGAATCCCTCTTAGAAAGATAAACCGGAACATCCGGGTAGAGTTCCTTAAGTGAATCAAGACCAAGTACATGGTCATCATGTGCATGCGTTAATACAATCCTTACAATTGGCTTCCCAATCTCTTTCGCTGCAGCAACAATCCCTTTCACACAAAAATCCATACCAGTATCAATTAACGTCAATCCATCCTCTTCCTCTACAAAGTAGCAATTAACTGGGAAAACCTTAGGCATAAATGCTAATTGAATGATAGAACCAACACGATTTATTTGCATATCATTCTCTCTCCTTCTCAAAAACTAATGTCGTTAGTTTTATAATAAACTAATACCATTAGTTTTAACAAGCACATTTTTCCAAAAATAAAAAAACACCGCAGTAATACGGTGCCATTCTATCCTTCAATTCTTTTGAATCTATATTGTATTTTCCTCATCACCTGATTTACCACTTCAGAGGAAACAAGCCCGATTGCAATCGCACCTGAAATTAGAAACACTTTCACCGCAGATTCTATAGCAAAATTATACTCATTTGAAACAATATTGCGCATTGCATCATAAGCTAATCCACCAGGTACAAGTGGAATAATCCCCGCTACACTAAAAATAATAATTGGTGTTTTATATCGTCTCGCAAAAAATTGACTAATAAAGGCAATGAAAAAGGCCGCTAGGTAGGTAGCAATAATAAGGTCGAACTTATATTCAACTAGGATAAAATAAATCATCCACCCTACCATTCCAACAAATCCACACTTAATCAAACTATTTTTCGGTGCATTAAATAAAACCCCAAACGCAGCTGATGCAATAAAGCTAGTGATTACCTGTTGAATCCACATAGCAGTTCACCCCCATCGCTAAAATAATAAAATGACCATCGAAATACCGCCACCAATAGCAGTTGCGGTTAAAAAGGCTTCAGCCCCTTTTGAAATCCCCGATACCAAATGCCCTGCCATCAAATCACGTACTGCATTCGTAATGAGCAAGCCAGGTACTAGTGGCATTACCGACCCGATAATGATCTTATCTAGTTCATGCCCTATTCCAGTTACCACGAATAACAAAGCCAATAAACCGATCGTTAAAGAAGCAGAAAACTCCGCAAAAAACTTAATTTCAATCACTCGATTGATATAAGAGGAAACGATAAAGCCTACTCCCCCTGCGATGCAAGCCGGGATAAAATCATTCCAGCCACCCAGAAACATAATAAGGAAACAACCACTCGCAATCGCAGCCGCTAAAACCTGTAGATATAATGGAAAAGCCTCTTTAGAAGATTCAACCTCCTGAAGCTGTTCGTGAGCATCATCCAAGCTTAGCTCCCCATTACTAATTCTCCTTGAGATGCTATTCACAACGGTTACCTTATATAAATCTGTTGTTCTGCTCATAATCCGAACAAGCTTTGTGATTTCTGGTCCACCCGTTGAAAAGATAATCCCGGTTGGCGTCACATAACTTTCCGAGTGATGGATTCCATAGGAAACTGCAATTCGTTCCATCGTATCCTCAACCCGATACGTTTCAGCTCCACTTTGCAGCATGATTTTACCTGCTAATAAGCATACGTCTATAATGTCATAGCGCCTTTGCTGTTCTTTTTCTTTCATGAGTATCACCCTAATTTGAATATTCACCTAAACCTACGGTAACATACCTTTATTTTTACAGCATCACTTTCACTCCAATTTCTTTTAATAAAGGCTATTTTCATATACATTGTTGTTAAAAATCCCAGAAGCCGGATTTTTACCCTAGTAGTAAGATTGTACTTTACATGCAGAGAGTCGCTCTTTTCTACTATGTAGCGATTTGGTACAAAATAACTCTGTGAGCATCTTAACTTAGGGGTTAAATGCAACAAAGTTTTAGAAAAGAGCCTAAAAAATGGACAAAAAACCCTTAGCAAGTATATGACTAAGGGTTCTACATTATTTCGAAAATTGCACACGATGTAAATTGGCAAAAATACCACCTTTGTTTAACAGTTCATCATGACTACCTTCTTCAGCAATTCCATCCTCTGTAACTACAACAACTTTGTCTGCATTACGAATCGTTGCAAGTCGATGTGCAATAACAAGAGTAGTTCGATCCTTTGCTAGCTCAGTTAACGCCTGCTGAATAATCATTTCCGTCTCTGTATCTAAGGCAGATGTCGCTTCATCTAGAATTAAAATTGGTGGGTTCTTCAGGAACATTCTCGCAATCGCGATTCTCTGCTTCTGTCCACCTGAAAGTTTAAGACCACGCTCTCCAATTTCTGTGTCATATCCAAATGGTAAAGAGTTTATGAAATCCTCTAAGTGCGCTCTCTTAGCAGCATCGGCAATTTGATCTTGTGTTGCCCCTAGCATTCCGTAAGCGATGTTCTCGCGAAGCGTTCCTGTGAACAAAAACACGTCCTGCTGAACAATTCCGATTTGAGAGCGTAACGAATGCTTCGTCATTTTTCTAATATCCATCTGGTCAATCGTAATCGACCCTTCATTGACATCATAAAAGCGCGGAATCAATGAACAAATCGTTGTTTTACCGGCACCAGAAGGTCCAACAAACGCAACTGTTTCACCAGCTCTAATGTTTAAGTTAATATGTTCTAGCACAGCTTTATGCTCGTCATAGCGGAAGCTTACATCATTAAATCTGATATCACCACGAAGGTTAGGTACTTCTACTGCATCCTTCGCATCCTCCACTTCAGGTTCCATATCAATTAGCTCTGTAAAACGCTTAAAGCCTGCCATTCCTTTTGGATAAAGCTCCATTAAGGCACTAATTTTATCAATTGGACGTAGAAGAACATTTATAAATAGAACGAAAGCTACTAATTCTCCATAAGTTAACTCACCAGTAAAGCTTAACCAAGCACCATACACTAACACGATTAGAATAATAAAACGCGTTAACATATAAACACCAGAGGAGCTAAACGACATAATTTTATAAGCATTTAACTTAGCTTGACGAAATCTCTGGTTATTTTTCGTGAACCTAGCGTTTTCAAACTTTTCATTTGTAAAAGATTGAACCACGCGCACACCAGATACACTATCTTCCACTCGTGCGTTGACATCTGCAATATCACCATACATTCTCTTCCATGCCTTATTCATCTTTAAGTTACAAAACACAATTAATAAAATTAAAAATGGCATAACAATGATTGAAACAAATGCTAACTTCACATTAATCGTAAGCATTATCCAAAATGCACCTAAAAACGTCATCAACGCAATAAAGACATCCTCTGGACCATGGTGAGCAAGCTCTCCCAAATCAAACAGATCGTTGGTAATACGACTCATAATATGACCCGTCTTGGTATTATCAAAAAAGCGGAACGACTGTCTTTGCACATGCTGAAACAGCTGCTGACGCATATCTGTTTCAATATTAATCCCGAGCATATGGCCCCAATAGTTCACCACAAATTGAGCAAACGTGCTTGTCATATAAAGTACAAAGAGTCCAATACTTACCCAAACAATCGCTGACCAATTCTGGGTTGGAAGCAGGGAATCTATGAACCACTGAACCGCTAATGGAAAACCAAGCTCCAATAGCGCTACAAACACTGCACAACTGAAATCTAGCACAAATAACTTTTTGTGCGGTAAATAATATGTAAAAAATCGCCGTATCATCTAGCTGTTCCCCCGTCTATACTACTACTTTTTCTATATAGGAATTATAGTTCTAATCTATCAAAGCTTCCATTCTATAATTTTACTAGAGCTCCAGCTTTAATCGACTCATAACAGGCTTCAATTGTTTTGATATTGTTAATCGTCTGCTGTCCTGTATAAGAAGGCTGTTTATTTTCTAAAATAGAATTTGAAAAATGCTCGATCATTAGTACATACTGATTTCCACTGAAAGTTTCGCTTCTACTTTCACCATTCTCCGTCGTTACAATGATTTCTCCCAACCCATCGTCACGGCGATCTGGTCTGTACGCCATAGGTACAGATATTCTTCCTTTTGTTCCCTCTACTTCATACGTATCATTCATCGGCTGTTCAAAGCCGGAATAAATACTTGCTGAAACACCATCTTCAAACGTTAAAATACCAGTTGCACTGATATCAACTTGATAGGTAGGATGAACATTGCCTTTTACATATACCTCTTTGGGCTCCTGACCAAGGATAAGTCTAGCAGCGTGGATACAATAACAGCCCACATCCCATACACTTCCTCCACCAAGCTCTGCATTCAGCCTAATATTATTGCTATCCTCAAGATTTAATTTAAACGTAAAGGTTGATTGAAAGTGCTTCACCTCACCAATTACACCACTTGCAATGATCTCTTTCACTCTTGCATGCTGCGGTTGAAATTGATACATAAAGGCTTCCATGAACAGAACATTATGCTTCTCACATGCATCCACCATTTCTTGAACATCCTGACTTGTTAAGGCAGCAGGTTTTTCACAAAGAACGTGCTTCCCCTTACTCGCTGCTTTGATGACCCATTCTTTATGTAGAGTATTAGGTAATGGAACATACACGGCATGGATATTAGGATCATCTAACAGTTCATCATAGCTTGTATAAACATTTGGTATTTCTAAATTTTTTGCTACTTCTTGAACCTTGTTATTACTACTTCCCATTCCATATACATTTGCATTTTTTGCATTCTTTATAGCTGGTATCACTGCCTTTTGGGCAATATTTGCCGTGCTTAAAATACCCCAATTAATCATAAGGCACTTCCTTTCTGAATTTTCTACCTATAATCATATATCAATATGTAAAAAGTGACAAAGATTGGATGTTTGCCTACTCATTTCTTCATAATTGTATTTAAATCTCTTACTTTGTATATATATGGTAAACCCAAGAAACAAACAGTTTCCTTAAAAAGGAGGAGATCTTTTGCAATTCGAATCTTATCTTCTAATGGGCTTTATTTTTGTTGGAATTATTATTCTGGGAATATATGATACCAAGAAGAAAAATGAAGTTAAATTTGAGAAAATTAGATTGGAATGTGAAAAGGTTGCTTTAGAACAAACAAGAATGAAAAGTGAAAATCAATGAATTCACATTTCATTCTTGTTTTATTTCATTTGAATTAACCCTCATCTATCTCCTCGACCAATGTGCAGGACTAACTTCCGTCTCAGCAAATTCAAGTGATGTACGATATGGTCTGAATAATACCTGCTTATTCACAGCATACAAATCCTGTGGACTACAAAGAAATAAACCTAATGCTTCCTTATACACGTATCGGTCGATCTCTTTCGACACCTCTAATAAATCCTGTCTATTTACCTGAGACGAAAGTTTCTTAAGTAAGGCTTCAAACTCTGGGATAACAGGCCCTGTTCGTAAAGCACCATCCATACCAAAGAACTCACGGTGAAAGAATGCTGGAGTTGTTTCTAAAAATAGTGCTGATGTGCTTCCAAGATACAAGTCCCAACTTGGTGTAAGACGTTTCTCCGCAATCATCCTCTTCAGCTTCACTTCATCATAGAGTGAAAAAACAGTTACATTCACACTGATTTGCAGTGACTCTCGTAGTTGTTCCGCCAATACAAGGGCTGGTTGTTCAAATTCCTTCATCGTCGCAATCGTAAAGGCTTTACCTTCTGGCCACCCAACTTCTCTTAATAAACGACGTGCTTCACTTGGCTGATATGCCCTTGGCTGCAAATCCTCTGGAAAGTCTAACGCCCATGGAGGTGTCAAAGCCGGCACCTCACTTGCATACCCATAGAACCCTTCCTGAATAAATCGAGCTCGATCAACACCCAGGTTAAAAGCTAACCTTACCTTTTGGTCGTTGTAATTAACATCCTGACGATAGCGATTAAACAAACCCACAAAAGCTTTATTCCCATGTACATTTACTAAATTAGCAAACCTTGAAGTACGAACCTTTTCTGCATCTTTCGGGGCCACTCCATTTACAAGATCAACCTGACCTTCAGTAGACATGCAAAGATTTAATGCCTCTTGTGGTGATATGTCATTACGAAACACCACCCGGTCCAACCTAGGGCCTCTTTGTTTATTCCAATAATAAGGATTAGCATCTAACGTAACATAAGGGGTTCGTATCTCTTCGGTAGTGATCCAAGTAGATGAAAAAGGCACTTCATTTATAATAGCCTGAACATTATTAATAGAAGAAAAACCGTCTGAAAGTATAAATGGACCCGTGCCCCACGGACCTGGTGCATCAAGCACTCACCAATGTCCCTCAGCAGTTCCAAGTGTTTTATAACCAAAACCAAGCTTTTGCCAAAATAGCTTATTCGCAAAATGATACCCACGTAACTTTCCCAGAGCTAACCCATCGGTTTTAGGAAAGAGAATTCTCACCGTATACTCATCGATTATTTGAAGCTGCCTACCCTTCGGTAAATTCAACCAAGTGCCTGGCGGATGTGGTGCAATCCATGGCCCAATCTGCGAAAAGTTTTCTTGTACATCATTTACAGAAAAAGGCTGACCATTATGAAAAATCACACCTTCTCTTAGCTTCAGTTCAAGAGTTATTGAATCTACCCACTTCCAATTAGTAGCAAGTGAAGGAACAATTCGACCAACACGATCTGCACGTACCGTTTCCTCCATTGTATTAAAGAGAACATAAAGCCAATTTAACGGCGTCGGATCTACAGCATAAATCATCCCATTACCCCTCATATAACAGCTCCTTTTACCTAGAGTTAGTTATATATATACCGATGTTAAGGTTGATATCCATGTATCTTTACTGATCCGGAAAAAGAGCTTTTAACTTGGAAATGTATAATCCACGAAGAGTTAATGAAAAATACGGGAGAACTCCTTTTTTTCTTGAGGAAAAATAGGCTTACTTTGTATGACCGGAGGTGGATGTCTTGGGAATCGAAGTGTTTATCTTAATTATATTAATCATCATCAATGCCTTTTTTGCTGCTTCTGAAATTGCACTCATTTCTCTAAATGACAATAAAATAAAACTGCAGGCTGAAAGTGGAGATAAAAAGGCGATTATGCTAATAAATCTCTTATCAGAACCTAGCCGTTTCCTAGCAACCATCCAAATTGGAATTACTTTAGCTGGTTTCTTAGCCAGTGCCTTTGCAGCAGAAACCTTTGCGGGTGAATTAACTGAATTTCTCCTATATATGGGTGTTCCGTTAGCTCCGAGGCTTTTAGGCACCATCTCGGTGGTTGTAATTACATTAGTGCTTTCCTATTTCACACTGGTGTTAGGTGAACTTGTCCCTAAGCGGCTAGCCCTACAAAAGGCTGAAGCTATTTCCATGTTTGCCGTCACCCCATTAACTTTTTTGCTAAAAGTCTCCTCACCATTTGTGAAGCTATTAACGTTTTCCACTAATACCATTGTTCGTTTATTTGGAGTCGACCCAAATGCCCAAGAGGAGAATGTAACAGAAGAAGAAATTAGAATGATGATTGATGTGGGAAAGGAAAATGGAACGATTCAGGAAGCTGAAAAGGTGATGATCAATAATATCTTTGAATTCGATAATAAAACGGTCTCAGATATTATGACGCACCGAACAAATATCACGGCTCTATCTATTAATTCAACCTTACTTGAAACCGTTCGCTTCGTTAATACTGAAAAATATACTCGCTTCCCCGTTTATGAAGAAAACATTGATCATATTGTTGGAGTTCTGCACGGAAAAGATTTAATTCAATTTGTTGAAAACTGTGAAGAAGCAAACTTTAATATGAGAGAGCTCATTCGCGATCCTTTTTTCGTTCTAGAATCAAAACCAATTGATACTCTTTTTAGAGATATGCAGAAGTACAATATCCATATGGCCATTGCCATCGATGAATATGGAGGAACTGACGGCATTGTGACGATCGAGGATGTTCTTGAAGAAATTGTTGGGAATATCTTTGATGAGTATGACGAGCCTGAATTTGATGAGGAAGAAATCATCCAGCTTGAAGATCTGACCTACATTATTCCTGGAACGACCAATTTATATATTGTAGAAGACTTGTTAAAGACAGAATTTCCTACCGAGGAATACGACATTTTAAGTGGATTCTTAATTGGACAGCTTGGATATATTCCGAATAATGGTGATCAGCCAGAGATTGAATATAAGGATTATTTGTTTACAGTGAAGGAAGTAAACGAGAAAAGGATTGTTCGGGTTGAGGTTGGCTTAAAAAAGGATAGTGGCAGTTAATAAGGGATACCTTAGTTGGTATCCTTTATTGTTGTAGTAATATTGGTTTATCAATTTTCTAACTATGCCTTTTTTAGCAAAAAAATTTAAGAAGAACGAATTAAGCTAAGTAATAACCTGAAAAACCCATTTTGCGTGAAGACACGTAATTATTGCATAAAGAGATAAAGCAGTGTATATAAGCGGCTTAAACCAACTGATTCTAGGAAAAACATTTTTCCAGCCAAACACTAATAAGGCAATTGACAATAATAATTTTAGTCCTAAAAATAATAAGGGTTCTGTTTCATAAAGGAATCTCATAGTTGGGTTAGCTTCCTCAATAAGGGATAGTTTTAACCCTAAGAATGTCATAGTAGCATCAATACTGTTTAAAATTGCTAAACTATAAAATATCAACTTCATGATTAACCACCTTTCCGTATCACCTCATTAAACAGGAGGAATAATTACGCCCTTTTTTAGAATTTTAGTCAAGGAGGGTCCATGCTATACCAAGTACCACTTAAAAGGAGTAATTTTGTTCACATAGCCTGTTTAACTTCATCCTAATTAGTGAATATATATTGTACTTCTTTTCAATCTAGTATATAATTGTTCTCTATTGAGAATTTAACAACAAAAAAATAATATAATTTGTAGATGTTTATTATTTTAGTTCTTAATAAAGAATTATTCAATAAAAATATCTGTATTTTTAAAATCTTATAATTTTGTTTTTTTTCAGACATATCTATGTAAAGTACTCTTTTAAAAAGAGGTAAGATATATTCTTTTGGAATGAATACTTATAATTAGGAGGGCTTTCATTTGAAAACACTATACTGGTTAAGCCTACTAGCAGGAACTCTATGGGGATCAAAGCCCCTATATGATTGGTTAATCTTAAAAAGAGAGATTCACATTGGCTATCAACCTTCAGGATTTTTCGATCATATTGAGTTTATATTTCCTGTACTTTGCTTAAGTGTTTTATATCTTTTAGGTTCAACATTTAAAAAGCAGCTTACTTTTTCCATCACCATTCTAACAATTGGTTTACTCTTGAATTCAATCTTTTATTACATTGAGACGTTTCATTCTTTATCAAGTATCCCTTATGGACACCTTTTTCTCCTTCCTAGTACTGCTTTTCTATTTACAGGAGCTGTATCACTTGCCTTCCAATTATATAAACTAAAAGAAGTAGCGAAAGCTGTGTTTTACATAGGAATAGTCTTTTCCGTAAGTACAGGCTTACTCTGCTTATTACCTCTAGCAGTTATCTTTCTATCAGAAAGTGTCGTCACTCCTTTAACCGCTAGTATCATGACGATAATCGGCTTTTCTTTTGGTTCAATAAGCATTCCATTCCTTCTAAAAAATCGAAAATCCAAGATTAATATCACAACAGAAGTAACTACATAATGTACAATAGAAATAAAACATAAAGGGGCTACCAAAAATGAAACAAGAACTGATCACCCGCTTAACTACATATGTAAAAATTGACACTCAATCAGATGCTGATAGTCCAACTTGTCCGTCAACACCAGGTCAGTTAACACTGGCTAACTTACTTGTCGAGGAGTTAAAGTCAATCGGCATGAAGGAAATAACGATGGATGATAATGGTTATGTGATGGCGACGCTTCCTGCTAACACGGATAAGGAAGTTCCAACAATCGGTTTCCTTGCTCATCTAGATACGGCTACAGACTTCACTGGTGCTAACGTAAATCCTCAAATTGTTGAAAACTATGATGGAGATGATTTAGTTCTAAATGAAGCATTAAACGTGGTCCTTTCACCAAAGAGCCTTCCTGAGCTTCCAAAATATAAAGGGCATACCTTAATTACAACAGATGGAACGACACTTCTCGGAGCTGATAATAAAGCAGGTATTACTGAGATCATGACAGCTATGAACTATTTTATTCAGAACCCTGACATCAAGCACGGTAAAGTAAGAGTAGCGTTCACTCCTGATGAGGAAATCGGTAGAGGGCCACATAAGTTTGATGTTGCTGCCTTCAATGCAAAATTTGCTTATACAGTTGATGGAGGTCCACTTGGAGAGCTACAGTATGAAAGCTTTAGTGCTGCAGGAGCAAAGATTACAGTTAAAGGTAATAGCGTTCACCCAGGTACGGCAAAGAACAAGATGGTCAATTCAGCTAAGATTGCAATGGAGTTAAACGGAATGTTACCTGCTGATGAAGCTCCTGAATATACAGAAGGATACGAAGGATTCTATCACTTAATTTCTTTCAATGGCGATGTTGAGCAAACAAAGCTTTCTTACATTATTAGAGATTTTGACAGAGAGAGCTTTGAAGGAAGAAAGACTACCCTCCAAAATATCGTAAATGACCTTAATGATAAATATGGTCAGGGTACTGTGACTTTAGAGATGAATGACCAATATTATAATATGAGAGAAAAAATCGAGCCAGTGAAGGAAATTGTTGATATTGCTAATACGGCAATGAAGAATTTAAACATCGAACCAATCATTGAACCGATTCGTGGTGGGACTGATGGATCCCAGCTTTCCTATATGGGACTACCAACTCCGAATATTTTTACAGGTGGAGAGAACTTCCACGGTAAGTTTGAATATATTTCTGTTGATAATATGGAAAAGGCTACAAAAGTGATTGTAGAGATAACTAGATTATTTGAAGAACAAAACTAAATAATTTGAAACCAAACCTGCTCATGAAGCGTATATTCTTGAAAGAGAACTTACTTTGTGAGCAGGTTTTCCTTTGTCTATAACTGTGGAGAAGAAAGTGGGCTATATATGGAGGATCTAAATATAAAAACAAGTACAAAAAGAAATTTCAACCCAAATGAGGCAATTCTGGTGTTCTCTTCTTTTATACTGGCTTGTTTGGCAACAGTTTTTGGTTTCATTATAAATGACTTGTTTAAAATCTAGGATTATTTATCATTTAATCAGCCTATAAAGATGATCTTTATTTCAGTGATTTCCGTTTACTTGTAATAGGTGGCTTGTTAGCACTTGTAACACCTTCAAGATTTGTTGATGACACAAATAAAACCTATCAAAACTATTCTGTTGGCAAATTACTAACATTTTTAATGACTGGGGCAGTTTTTGAAGAGTTATTATTTAGGGGAATTCTTCAAAATGTACTATTTCTTGTTTTTAATAATGAGTGGCTTACCATCATGATCACTACATTAGCCTTTGTAGCCATACATATTCAGTACTATAAAAAACCCATTATGCTCCTCAATATTACCATTCCTGGCTTGGTTTTCGGTTGGGTTTATTTTGAAACGGCTAACCTCATCGTGCCCATTGTTGTCCATTTTTTAGCGAATCTAGGGATGACCCTCATATTCAAATATAAATGGTTGAAATTAAAGGAGTAAGCAAAAATAGCTTGGAATTAAACTCCAAGCTATTTTCATACTAACTAACACTACGTCTATATTGGAGTATTCAAAATGATAGAATCACTTCCTTTTCCCAATAATTGATTTAACATTTTTTGTGATCCTTATTGTATGATTGTTGGTAGATGAGAGGTGTTGTAGATGAAATTTTGGTTAAAGGTTTTCCTTTCAATATTCATTTTTAGTGGGATTGGTTGGGCAATTTATTATACCGCTACCAATCTTGCTTCCGAGCAGTTAGTCGAAGCAGTATCAACTGAGCTTGAAATCAGTGGGGAAATGGACAAAGTAAAGCAAGAAATAGAACAGGATCCAGACCTACAGGCATTTATCGCAGATCAGCACAATGTTGATGAAAAGAAGCTTCCCTTTAAGACCAAGGAAGAAGCAACAAGAGCCATCATTAAAAAAGTTGGAATGACAGAATTAAAGCAAATTCAAGAACAAGTGCAAAGTGGAAACATGACAAAAGAGGAAGTCATTACACTACTCGAGGAAAACCTCTCAGAAGAAGAAATTCTCGCTTTAAAGGTTATTGCATACAAGGAACTACAAAAATAAATAACAATCCCATAATACCCATAGTTACTGGATGGAGCGCAATAAAACGGACTAAATAAAAAACAGATACCATAGCTAAACTATAGTACCTGTTTTTCTTTTTAGTTTTACTGTACCAAAGCAGGAACAACTAACTGAATTCTTCCTTCTGCTTGATATTCAAATGGGTTTGAAAGAGTCTTCACATATTCCACCGTTGCATCCACATCAACTGGACCAACTTCCAGATTAGTAGACAACTCCTCAAAACTTGTATCAGCATTTCCATACATATAGTTGTTCACAACCACTGTATATTCCTTTGTTTCATCAATCTTACTTCCATCTGGTAAAAGAATATCTACTACTTTACCTGTCTTTGTTTCAAAATCATACGTATACGTGTACTTGAATCCAGCAATATGGTAATCAAGACCTTTAGCTGTGATTTGTTCATCTAAAATGATTCGTAGATCAGCTCCACTAAGGTTAACTTTGTTTAATGTATTACCAAAAGGTTGGACTGCAAATAAATCGCCATACGTAACTTCTCCTGCATCTAGTGGTGAACGAACTCCTCCACCATTCATTAAAGCAAAGTCAGCATTCATTGCATACTTCATTCCATCTGCAATTAAATTCCCTAAGCCAAAGTCTCCAAACTCACTTGCTGTTGTTGGATATCCCTTCGCAAGTGTAGTTACTGATCCTCCTACAACCTGTGCTTTAATTGGTTCAACTTTAGCTGCATACTTCTCCATGATTGCTGCCACTTCTGGGTCTGGTGTATAGTTATTTTGAAATACAGTCTTAATTTCTGCAGACTTGCTATAGATATCTCCTGTGAACGGATCAATTTCAAGATCAACGTCAGAGAATGCAGTACCATAAGAAAAGGCTTGAACAATTAACTTATTATCTACTAATCTATTAACCTCTACATGGTTATGAGCAGCAAATAGTACATCTACTTCATCAGAAATTTGTTCAGCTATTTTGCTTAAATCAAATTTATCTGTGTATCCAGTTTGAGATGCTGGATTATGTGCTAATACGACAATAGACTGTATTCCTTGACTCTTTAACTCGGCTGTATATTTATTGATTGCCTCTACTTCATCGGTAATTTGTAATGTCTCATTACCTTTTCTCACAATCATAGTAGGAGTTTCTTGTGTAACGACCCCAATAAATCCTACCTTTTGCCCGCCGATTGTGAAGACAGTGTAAGGCTCCGTGATCAGCTGCCCATCTCTTGTATCATAAGCATTTGCTGCAACTAGAGGGAAATTCATTCCGTCATAGCCTGGGTTTCCATTGGGATGATTTCCACCATGCATCATACGCTTTAGTTCATCGATACCCTCATCAAACTCGTGATTACCAAGCGCACCAACATCTACGCCCATTGCTTCTAATACTTCAATTGTTGGCTCATCTTGGAATAAAGCAGACACTAGTGGACTTCCACCAATCATGTCTCCTGAATGAACAAGTAATGTGTTAGGATTGGTTGCTTCTTCCGCTTTTAATGCCGCAGCAGTGTACTCAACCTTACCAGCCAACTGATTTCCTATCTTTTTACTTGTATCTAATTGACCATGTAAATCATTTAAACCCAGTAGTTGAACCTTTATCCCTCGGTTTAAATCAATTTCGAAAATGCCAAAGCCATTTTGATCAAGTTGACCTGTATAGCTGAAAGGACTAGTAGCATCAATATATTTCTCAGCATTCGGTGATGTTGTAAATGTTACCTTTACATCCGCTGAAATCGGGGCAATCGACCAGTTATTATCAGCTGTTGGTGTTACTTCTTTCATCTCAGAAATATAATCCATTAAAATTTGGCGGTTTTCATCTGCTGAATCAACAACAAGCTCACTTCCTTTAATTCCTGGGAAGTTACCACCACCACCTGCACGGTAGTTATTAGTTACCACAATAAAGTCTTGTTCTAAATCAATTGCTTCACCATTATACTCAAGATTTACTACACGGCTAGCATCTGGATTAATTAAAGAACCATCTTTTCCATATTTAGCTGGTTGGGTTACATCAATTTGATATGTTACCCCGTCAATTACATCGAAGTTGTAAACTGGGAAACTAGTACTTAGTAATTCTTGTGCTTCTGTAATCGTTGGATCGATTGTATTGAACTTACCTGCTGACATTTCAATCCATTCTTTTACAACAGAACCTTTTACTTTGACTGCTTTTAGTGTGTTGTCGTAAAGGTATAAATCACCTGCACTACGGATCGTTAAGTCTCCCTTTTTAATCTCTGTATATTCTTCCACACCGTTACGTCCTGCTTTAAATGGTGCACCAACAGATAGAATCGGAAGGTCTCTATATTCAGGCTTATTTAATTCAACATACTTTTCTACATACCATTTTTGCGCATTTGTTACAATTTGTACGGAAGGATCATCCTGAACTAGAGCAAAATAGCTATGGATATCATCCGTTGTTGTACCAATTGGCGTATTTACATATTCAATTGTGGCTTCATGATCAGCCGTTACTGCTTCCACAATTGCTGAATCTGGTTGTACATGTTCGATTTCTCTAGTAGATGACTGAGAGGTAGCAACAGACCACTTTCCTCTTACTTTTTGAAGAGAAAGGTCAATGATTCCTAACGAACCTCCACCATATCCCGCTTGTACAGCAGCTACTCCATTAATTGTACCTTTTTCATTATCAACACCAGGTAGTGGGTTCCCATCTGGACCTTTAAACAATCTATCCAACTTATCCACTGATTTTGCTGGGAATGTTTTATGCGTATGAGAAAAAGTAATTGCATCGATTCCAGCTACTTTACTTAGCGCATACACTGCGTCCTCTGTATGGGCTTCATTTCCGTTAAAACCAGAATGAGCTAATGCAATAATGACATCTGCTCCTTCTTCCTCCATCATAGGTACAAACTTTTCAGCCGTCTCTACGATATTTTTTGTTATCACTTTGCCATCAAGATGTGCCTTATCCCACTCATTAATTTGTGGCGGTACAAATCCGATATAACCGATCTTAATGACCTTTGTTTTACCCTCATTGTCTGTTACTTTCTTATTTACAATTTTATAAGGAGAATATTTATTTACATCATTCGTCTGGTCTTGATCCAGATCATCTATGTATACGTTTGCGTTTACGACTGGGAAGTTCGCATCATCATATACTTCATCAAGGTAATCTAATCCATAGTTAAATTCATGATTTCCTAGAGTAACGATGTCATAATCCATTAAATTCATGGCCTTAATTGCTGGATGAACCTCACCGTCTTCTAGTGGATCTACCTTTGCTTTGTATGTACCTAGTGGATTACCTTGAATGAGGTCGCCATTATCTACTAGTACCGAGTTCTTTACTTCTTTTCGAGCCTGCTTCACAAGGGTTGCTGTCTTGGCTAATCCTAATTTTGGTGCTTCGGCATTTTTGTAATAATCATAGCTTAATAGATTAGTGTGAATATCTGTTGTCTCCATAATGCGTAGCTCCACTTGTGAAGTCACTTTTCCTCCAGAGGGTTTTGCTGCACTAATGCTCGTAGACATAAATGGTGTTGTTAAAAGACTTAAAGCAAGAACACTGGAAACTACTTTTTTACCTTTGACTTTGCTTTGCAATTTCATTAGATCCACCCTTTACTCATATTTGAAAGACAGTACATTGCACATTAAATATAGCAGACAAAAATTAACTACTTGTAAAGAATATGTAAGGTTTTCAAAAGACAGTTAAATACTACTATCCTTGTCATTCAAACGAGAATTAAAGGTAGTTCAAGTGTCCTTACTGATTTTAGAAAACTAGGATAATAGGTACTGTCACGCATCCCGAAGAGGACCTATATGCATTTATGTAAGCTTTAGGAAAATAAAAAAGACACCTTCCCATAAGGAAAAGTGCCCTGTATCATCCTACCATCTAGCCGTAAGCATTTTACGCCTCGTATAAAACTCGACCCCGTCAGATCCATTTGCATGAAGATCTCCATAAAATGAATTCTTCCAGCCTGAGAATGGGAAGAATGCCATTGGTGCTGGAACTCCAATGTTCACCCCAAGCATTCCAACCTCAATGTTTTCTCTAAAGTAACGAACGTTGCTACCATCTTGAGTGAATAAGCATGCCCCGTTACCAAAATCAGATTGGTTTGTAAGCTCAATAGCTTCCTCTAAGCTTCCAACTCGAACAATTGAAAGTACTGGCGCAAAGATTTCATCTTTCCAAATCTTCATAGAAGGCTTTACATTATCAAAAATAGTTGGGCCGATGAAGTATCCATTTTGGTGATAAGCCTCATCCTTACGACCGTCGCGAACTAAAGTTGCTCCCTCTTGTTCTCCGCTCACGATATAGCTTTCTGTACGCTCTTTATGTTCTGCACGAATGACCGGACCTAGAAATACATCCTCTTCTAATCCGTTTCCGATTTTGATTTCATCTGCTTTTTCATTTAGTTTCTGAATAAGTGGATCAACTACATCACTAACTGCCACTACCACTGCGCATGCCATACAACGTTCACCCGCTGAGCCGTAAGCCGCACTAATGATTTCCTTCACGGCTGAATCTAAATCCGCATCAGGCATCACAATGGAATGGTTTTTTGCTCCCGCTAGAGCTTGAACTCGTTTTCCATTGTTAGCAGCTGTTTTATAAATATATTCGGCCACCGGTTGTGATCCAACAAAGGAAATCGCAGGTACTTCTTTATGATGCAATAATCCATTCACCACATCATGAGCACCATGAACAATGTTCAGAACCCCATTTGGTAAGCCTGCCTCTGTGAAAAGTTCTGCTAAACGATTAGCCAGTAAAGGTGTTCTTTCTGAGGGCTTTAATATAAAGGTATTTCCCATAGCGATTGCTAGCGGAAACATCCAGCATGGTACCATCATTGGAAAGTTAAAAGGAGTGATTCCTCCGACTACTCCGACTGGATAGCGATACATACCCGATTCAATATTGGAAGCAATATCTGGTAGCTGTTTACCCATCATTAGGGTCGGTGCACCAGCTGCGAATTCCACACACTCAATTCCTCGTTGTACTTCTCCATGTGCTTCTTTAAAGCTTTTGCCATTCTCGATTGTAATTAATCTAGCAAGCTCATCCCACTGCTCTACTAATAGCTGCTGATATTTAAATAGAATACGAGCCCGCTTTGGTACAGGTGTTTTACTCCATGTTTTAAAAGCTTCTCTCGCTGCTTTTACAGCTGTATCAACATCTTCTTGAGTTGAAATCGGAACCTGTGCTAGCTCCTCACCAGTGGCCGGATTGGGCACGACTTGATATTGCTCAGTTTGGGCATTTACCCATGCACCGTTAATATAATTTTTAAGGATTTTAGTTGTTGTTGTGGTCAAGATTTATTTTCCCCTTTCTACACGCATCAAAGCCTGGTTCTTGTAAACTAGTTGTACATTTATGTATACACATCGTTGTGTGAAAAATTCTCGTAATAATCTAACAGTAAACTACAAGCTAAAATAACTCCAATATTTTACTTTTAGTTTACTATTTTTTTAGATGCAAATTGATAATCATAACAAACGAGATAGAGTTCCTCTAGCTCTTCTCTTGTCGGTACTCTCGGATTATTTGCTGGACTACCGCTAGCTAATGCATCCTCTGCCATTTTACTGATTGCTAATTTAAAAGCTTGTTCATCAATTCCCCATTCCTTCAGGTTGGGAATACCAAGCTTTTGGCAAAGCTCTTTGACAGATTCAACCGCTAGATTAGCTGCCTCCTCATTACACAAGTCCTTCTTTTCAGGAGCAAAAATTCGACCCAGGTCTGCTAAACGGTCAATGCAGGCTTCTTTACTATATTCAAGAACAGCTGGCAAAAGCATTGCGTTGGAAAAACCGTGCGGTACATGAAATAACGCTCCAATCGGTCTCGACATCCCGTGGACAAGGCAAACGGAAGCATTGGTAAATGCCATCCCTGCTTGAAGTGAGCCAAGTGACATCGCTTCTCTAGCATCAAGATCTTCACCGTTATTGTAAGCGTTTAAAATATTCTCCGTTAATAGTTTCATGGCAGATAACGCAATTGTATCTGTCATAGGATGAGAACGTCTTGAAAGGTATGCTTCTACTGCATGACTAAGAGCATCTACACCGGTTGCAGCTGTGACAGGCTTAGGAGAAGAAAGTGTTAGAAGTGGATCCACAATCGCCACATCAGGCATAAAGGCTGGTTGTTTAATCATCATTTTGACATTGTTTTGTGTGTTGGTAATTACCGTGACATCAGTTGCTTCAGATCCTGTGCCCGCTGTTGTAGGAATGGCGATATGTGGAATCGGCTTATGAGTCGCAAGCTTCCTTCCACCTTGATACTCTCCGATAGATCCACCGTTTGTAGCTAATACCGCAATCGCTTTCGCCGTATCAATACAACTTCCACCACCAAGTGAAATAACCAGATCACATTCCTCCTCTAACATAAGCTTAAGAGATTCTGTTACATATTGATCGGTTGGCTCAGAAGTAACACCCACATATACCACACATTGAAGTCCAGCTTGATCTAGATGATGAATACACGTACTAACATATCCGAGTCCATCCATAATTGGATCACTGACAAGCAACGCTTTTTTACCTCGTAGAGCAGCCTCCTTTCCAACATTCTCAAAAGACTGTCTACCATAAAAAATCGCTTGAGGTGTTCTAAAAACAGCATAGCCCTCCATTTACTTTCCACCCTTCACACAGGATAAGTTCTCTATTATTTCGGAAAATTAAAAATCATTACTATAAATATATTGCTTATCTCGATCTTTGAGAAGGATTTTTCATGTTAATGACTAATATATTTATAAAAGGTGGTGCGGACTATGTACAAAACAATCATTCGTCCTCGTGTATCCGAAACAGACGGCGCAGGACATATTAATAACACAACTTTACCGGTCTGGTTTGAGGCGGGAAGAGAAGAAATCTTTGAATTATTTACTCCCGATCATAGCTTCAAAAACTGGAGATGCGTAATTATTAATTCAAATATCGACTTTGTCAGCCAGATTTATTACGGGAGAGAAGTGGAAGTTCGGACTTGGGTGAATAAGATTGGAAATACTAGTTTTATTTTGTATGAGGAATTACATCAGGGAGACACACTTTGTGCAAAAAGCACAGCTGTTTATGTAAATTTTAATTTTGAGAACCAATCAAAAGAGGTTATTCCTAATGAGATTAGAGTAGAACTTGAGAAGCATTTATATAGTAATGATGAAGGCTAGGCCCCATTTGTGGCCTAGCCTTTACATTTAGTTAAGTATCAAAACATCCCCATCTATTATTAGTAAACGACAGTAATCTATTGCAAGTTCAGTAAGGCAAGGTAAAGGTGCTTTTTCCCACTACAATTAACCTCATCACACAAAACCCATGCTTATTTTCTATTTCCAAAGACTTTATAGAGCAATTCTGTCGAAATTTGCCTATAATTAAGATAATTATTCAATTATGAGGAATAGGGGATTACATGAATGGAACGTATCCTAGAATTAGAACATAAAGTAGACGAGCTATTAAGTCTGCTAGAAGCATTTAAAGAACTTAACTCCAATATTGCGATCAATGATGTGTTTGAAAATATTCTTCTTCAGATGGTACAGGTAGTAGGGGCTGAAGCAGGGACTTTATGGGTCGTTAATGAGGAGTTACAGGAAATCGAAGTAAGTGCAGCCTATGGACCAACTTCTTCAGCGATGTTAAACATTAAGCTGCAAAAGGGAGAGGGAATCGTCGGAAAAGTCATTACGACAGGGAAAGCACACTTAATAGAAAATGTAGCAGAGGACCCTGACTGGGCAAAGCGAGTCGACCAATCTAGTGGATTTATTACCATGTCGATGATTACCGTTCCTCTTATTGCCAAAGGGAATTCAATTGGAGCACTTCAGCTTCTAAACAAGAAAAAAGAAAATCATTTTACCGAAGAGGACGTTAAGTTAGCACTAGCTCTAGCTAATCAGTCTGCACTGGCTCTACATAACAGCCAAATGTACGATCATCTATATAAGATGTTCATAAGTGTAATTCGAACATTAGCAAAGGTGTTAGATGCACGTGACCCTTATACTGCTGGTCATTCAGAGCGTGTCGCAAAGTATTCGGTGTGGATTGCGCATCGCCTTGGATTTTCGACAGGACAATGTGAGGAACTATATAAAGCGGCATTATTACATGATATTGGAAAAATAGGTGTCTCAGATGAGATTTTAAGAAAGCCGACACGATTAACTCAAGAAGAGTATGAGTTAATGAAGCAACACACAGTCATTGGTGCAACCATTTTATCTAATATGGAACCAAAGAGTTCTGTACTAAATGCGATTCAAACGGCACGATCACACCATGAAAGAATTGATGGAAGTGGATATCCTGACCGTTTATCTGGAGATGAAATTCCTCTGTTCGCTAAAATTGTCGGAGTGGCAGATACCTTCGACGCAATGACAACAGTTAGGCCTTATAGTAAAGGGCATACGTTCGAAGAAGGAGCAGCCGAGTTAGTAAGATGCAAAAACACCTTATTCGATCCTAACATTGTGGATGCTTTCACTTCCATATTAGAAGAATGTAACTACCAGCTAGATTCCTATGAAGTGCCTGGCTTTAAAAAGAGAGAAATATTATGAGCCAATTTGATTTTCTGTTAATAGGACATTTTATCGGAGACTTCCTCCTGCAAACTTCGTGGATGGCACAGTATAAAGCAACAAAGTGGATTCCGTTACTAACTCATGTCACCATTTACACAATTGTTGTAGCGATCTTCGGGTTTCTTTCAGGGGGACTTTCTCTTTGGGGAATTGCCATTATATTTATTGGACATGTGATCCTAGATCGAAAGAAGTTCGTTTCGTTTTGGGTTAAAAAGATACAAAGGGCAGATGGACCTAGTCTGGGTTGGTTATCTATTGTAACAGATCAAGTTTTTCATCTTATATTGTTGGCAATTGCCATTTATGTGTAGGAGGGGATACATAGATGAAGTATTCAGCTAAGAAATATATTATCGAGCAACATTTCCCTCTTTCTAAAGAGAAAATTTGGGAGCTTCTTGGGGATACCGATCGATTAAATCGATTTATCGGGTTATTTCCAGTTACCTTTAGCCCTGCCAAAAAAGTTGGTGATGATACATTTTACCGTTTGGCAGAAGCAAAGGTTGCAGGTCTTGTTCCGATTGTCTGGAGAGAATATCCCTTTCAGTGGGTGACCAATGAGTCTTATATGGTAGAACGGCGATATGAAAAAGGGCCATTAGCGCATTTCCTGGGGGGAATTGAGCTATATGAACAGAATAACAAAGCTAAAACGACAGTCCGGTTAATTGGCGAGTTTACACCCCGAAATCTTCTAGGTAAAGCAGCCCTACCATTCACAGCTGTTCGATCGATGCATTTGACGATGAAATATCTTCACGATTACCTATCTAACAAAGTAAAGGATCAAACAGCCTATACTCCGAAGAAGGTTACTAATAAGGTCAATATACCTGAATTAACAAAGCTTGAAACTCAGCTTTCCAAACTACCAGTAGACTCATCCTATATTCCCTACCTTCATCAGCATCTAGTCGAAAAGATGGATCATGATGTAACACAGATGAGACCTTATGAGCTTGCTAGACATTGGGGAGTAAATCCTGACGAGGTACTTAGGCTATTTCTTTATGCAACCAAGGTTGGAATTTTGAATTTAAGCTGGAATTTAATATGTCCGAATTGCAGGGTGTCTAAAGTAAGCTATAACACTCTGTCCCAGTTAGAAAATGAGTTTCATTGTGACTTATGTGGTATAAACTATGATGCAAATTTTGAAAATTACGTAGAGCTATATTTCTCTGTCCATCCTTCAGTTAGAAAAGCCTATGCCCAGAGTTATTGTGTAGGGGGACCGATGATTTCTCCTCATGTGAAAATTCAGAAGGTGATTGAAAAGGGAGAAACCTACAAGACGGTAATTCCACCTTATCATAAAAAACTTCGAATTCGAGTTCTGCAAGCTAATCACACAGTGGACATTCAATCAGTTCCTTCCAATCAATCAAAGCAAGCTGTTGAATTAGATTATAGAAACAGTGGTTGGTCAGAGTCTACTATTTCTGTTACTCCGGGAAACACTGCTATAACTATTCACAACTCAAGTCCAGAGGACATTGTAGTAGTGGTAGAACAAGGGGAGTGGAGTCAAGAGGTAGTAACAGCTGCAAAAATCACCGCACTACAAGAATTTAGAGATCTCTTTTCCTCAGAAGTATTAGCACCAGGCCAACAGGTGGGCATTGAGAATGTCACGATTCTTTTTAGTGACCTCCAAGGATCTACTTCTCTCTACGAGGTAGTAGGGGACGCAGATGCCTACGGACAGGTTCGCAGACATTTTGATTATTTAACAGAGATGATCTCAAAAAATTCAGGCAGTGTGGTTAAAACGATTGGGGACGCGGTAATGGCTGTCTTTCATAAACCTGAGGATGGCTTTCAAGCAGCTCTTCACATCCAAAAACATATCGCAGAATTTAATGATAAGAATGCAGGGGATATTACTCTAAAGGTTGGTTTATATAGTGGACCAGCAATTGCCGTAAATTCAAATGATCGGATCGACTATTTCGGAAGAACTGTAAATATTGCTGCTAGGATACAAGGTCAAAGTACTGGAAACGATATCGTCTTCCATAAGGAGTATTTAAACAACTCGACCATTCAATTTCAACTTGAGAAAGAAGATGTAATACTAGAATCCTTTCATGCAAATTTAAGAGGAATTTCTGATTCTATAGAGTTAGTTAGACTTCAATTCAAAAAAACAGATAAGGCTTAGGGATGAAGATCCCTTTTCTTATCTGTTTTTTATTTTATATTAAGCAGCCTTTTTCATCTTACTGTTTTCCTGATACTTTTTAATATCTATCCGAAGCATAATCGATATAACACACGCAACAGAGATCAAACCTAGAAACACATAAAAAACAGGAATATAGCTACCAGTGGATGATCTAATTTGATTCACTAACATCGGTCCAATAATCCCGCCAAGAGACCAGGTGGTTAGAAGATACCCATGGATTGCTCCAAGCTGTTTGGTTCCAAATAAATCACCAATAAATGCTGGCAGATTGGAAAATCCTCCTCCATAACAGCTAACTACTAGGAGAATAAGTGCCTGGAACAAGAGAGCATTCGTTGTGTTAGGGAGTACCGCAAAAGCGATAATTTGAATAATGAAGAAGATGATGAATATATTATAGCGTCCAATATAATCAGAGGCTGTCGCCCAACCAAGTCTTCCTCCACCATTGAAAATCCCCATGATTCCCACCATTGTCGCAGCAGCAGCAGCAGACAATCCCACTACATCTTGAGCCATCGGAGAAGCAACCGAAATCATCATAATCCCTGCACTTGTATTAATGAGCATCATCGTCCATAGCATCCAGAAATGTTTGGTTCTGACAGCCTCTTGAGCTGTTAATTGTCTTAGATCCTCTTTCACCTTTTTCTGACCTGCAACAGCAATTCCTTGTTTCATCGATTCAGGTATCCACCCCTCTTTTGGTGGAGCAATATAAGAGGCACCTAGAATCATAACAAAAAAGTAACATGTCCCTAAAATAAAGAAAGTGGTTGAAATACTAGTTGTAATAATTAGGTTGGCGGCAACAGGAGCAGTGATTAGTGCCCCAGCACCAAACCCAAGTACAGCCATCCCAGTTGCTAAACCTCTCCGATCCGGAAACCATTTAACAAGGGTGGATACAGGTGAGATATATCCAATGCCAAGCCCAAGTCCACTTAGTAAACCGTATGTAAGTAAAAAGGCAATTGACGAGTCAAGTAAGACAGCTACTCCGGAGCCCACTTGACCTAAACCAAACAACAACGCTGCTATTAAAGCCGACTTCCTAGGTCCCCATTTTTCTACGAACCTACCAAATGCTGCAGCGGTAAACCCTGCAAGAGCCATCATAATAGTAAAAGCTAATGTTACATTCGTTTCAGACCATCCCATTGTTTCAATGAGTGGCTTTTTATATACGCTATAGGCGTAAGAAGCACCGATCGAAAGATGAATAGCGATAGCGGATAATGCAATAAGCCATCTGTTTTTTGTGAGAGTCATTGTCTTCCCCCTTGATTGTTTAATTTTTCCATGTGTTAATTTATGATAACGATTACATACTGAATAGTCAAAATATTTTACTTACTTTAAAAAAGTTAGGTTAGGCACGGGGGGTGCTGACCTCTTCATTTGCCGTAGGACGTGGCGTTTCTTACAGAGGTTCTTTATTCGTTACTTTCAATAAAATCATCTAAACATTAACAGTTTAAAAATTAAGTTAGACAAATACTGGTAATTATTACATAATATATATAATATTATATGTATAAATTTTAGTTTTATTATTATTCTAGTATATTAAATTGATGTATAAATATTCCTACCATCACTCTAATTCCCGCTTTTGAGAGAATACTTTGACCTTTAAAAATCATCTCCGTAAATCTCGCATTTAGAAATTGTAAAATTTTTGTAATCACTGATTTTGTAATCGCTTTTTCTAGTACAATAAATAATAGAGTTCATTAGGGGAGGAAGTATCAGATGAAGCGTCGTTTTACGAAAGAGGAAAACAGCTGGGTGCTGTATGATTGGGGAAACTCCGCTTATTCCGTTATCATCTCAACCGCAGTCTTTCCACTCTACTATAAAGCATCCGCAACTGAAGCAGGAGTTAGTGCTGCTAATTCTACCGCCTATTTAGGCTATACCATCGCGATCGCTACATTTATATTAGCTATGCTCGGACCGATCCTCGGAACGATTGCTGATTATCAGGGCTTTAAGAAGAAGTTCTTCAGTTTTTTCTTCTCTTTAGGTGTTTTATTTACAGGGGCCCTAGCCTTTATCCCAAGTGATCAATGGTTATTTCTCTTAATCTTTTATACTGTTGCGGCAGTAGGTTCAGCAGGTGGAAATATTTTTTATGACGCATTCTTAGTCGATGTTACAACTGAAGAACGAATGAATCGAATTTCCGCTCGTGGTTTCGGTTTAGGCTATATCGGTAGTACCATTCCTTTTATCATCAGTATTGGGATTATTGTGTTAGCACAAAATAAAATCATACCGATCGAGACTGTAACTGCGAGTAAAATTGCCTTCATTATCACTGCTATTTGGTGGGGCGTATTCGCCATTCCTCTTCTTAAGAACGTCCATCAGCGCTATTACATTAATAAAGAACCAAATCCAGTCGTCAATAGCTTCAAACGACTTGGAAAGACATTTAAAGAAATTAGAAAATATCGTTCGTTATTTCTATTTCTACTAGCCTATTTCTTTTATATCGACGGAGTGGGGACGATTATCACAATGTCTACAGCCTATGGTTCAGACTTAGGTATCACTTCTACGAACTTACTAATCATCCTTTTTGTTACTCAAGTAGTAGCTGCACCATTTGCCTTACTATATGGAAGACTTGCAGAGAAGTTTACTGGTAAAAAGATGCTTTATGTTGGGATATGCGTATATATCATCGTTTGTATTTATGCTTATTTCTTAGAAACTACAATTGATTTCTGGATTCTCGCTATGCTTGTTGCTACATCACAAGGGGGTATTCAAGCATTAAGCCGTTCTTACTTCGCAAAGCTTGTTCCAAAACAGCATTCAAATGAGTTTTTTGGATTTTATAACATCTTCGGTAAGTTCGCAGCTATTATGGGGCCACTTCTTGTTGGTGTTACCGCACAGGTTACTGGGAATTCCAACAGTGGAGTATTTAGCTTAGTTGTCCTATTTATTATTGGTATTATCATTTTGGCCTTTGTTCCAGAGGAACGAGATGTAAAAACAGCATAAAAGTTTTCAGGCTTAGCATGTTAGTGCTAAGTCTTTTTGTATCTCTCACCCGAAAGGTAATTACTATTTGGGTCCTTTTATCAATCAAAATACTACAAACCCCTTTCAAAGTTCATGCTACAAAAATGGAGGAGAGGATATTATGACACAAAGAAACAATGAACAATATAAAGTAATAAAAGGGCCTAAGGCTAAGGAATCAGGAGTTGAAGCAAGCTAAGAATATTTAACCGGGAATGAGACTTCAAAACCTAAAAACAAGTGAGTGTAACCCTATTCCAAATATAAAAGACAATTCAATATAAGAAATTGCCTTTTATATGAACTACTATAGTATTTTATCTTTTCAGTGGATCTGGCATAATCCAGACTACTTCACAAAGACGCACAAAGAACGTTGAATCTCCCACTTTAATTATTAGAGGATCCGGCTTACCATCCATTAACATTCCACTAATTCTACCTCTCGTTGTTTCAATCACCACCGGACTTCCTATTAGCGTGCTAACCGCAGAGAACACATAGGGCTCAGACACCACGATCTCCTCTGGACCCGTCATCGGCATAGGCTGATTCATATGTTGATACATCATATTCATCTATTTTTTTCTCCATAGAACTCTAGTTTTATCTTTGTTACGACGGATCTGGCATAATCCAAACTACTTCACATAGTCGCACAAAAAAAGTTGATTCTCGCTCTTGAAGAACAACATGATCTGGCTTTGCATCAATCACCATTCCTGAAACGTTTCCTCTCGTTGTTTCTACTACTGCTCTTTTTCCTACAAGCGAAGCAACTGCTGCATATACATATGGTTCAATTACTGTTACTTGCTTTGGCTGTTGCATATTTTGTAGTGGTTGATTTACTTGACGATACATATAATTCATTTCATTTCCTCCTTTAGGTCAATACACACTCAACATATGCAATATTGGGTTCTTTGCCTTAGGCAAAAAGCCCATTTCAAACAAAGTTAAAATAGCTCATCATTTTCCTACTTGTCTTGGATACAGTAATATATAAGTATAATCACTTCACAAAAACTATTTTAAAATAATAATATAATGCATAATAATTGGAGGTTTCAACTTGAAACAGGCTAAAGATCTTTTTCAAGAAGCAAAAGATTTTATAGAAATCAGTTATAAAGAGTTAGGAATAGAGGAACTAATTGATGAAAGATTACTTGAAATCGAGCTTCAAATTAAGGAAGATGGCTACTACGAACATACCTATGAAGAACTAGTTTATGGAGCAAAGCTTGCTTGGAGAAATAGCAATCGTTGTATTGGTAGGTTCTTCTGGCAAACACTTGACGTAGTAGATGCACGACAATATAAAACAGAGGAAGAAGTATATGAGGCATTGCTGTTTCATATTAAAACAGCTACAAACAACGGGAAGATCAGACCCATGATTACAGTCTTTCATCCTAACTTAAAAACTGATTGTGATATAAGAATTTGGAATCATCAGTTAGTCCGATATGCTGGTTACGAATACGAAGATGGTGTAATAGGGGATCCTGCCTCCATTTCTTTTACAAAGGTATGTGAGTCTTTGGGGTGGAAAGGAAACCATACACATTTTGATGTTTTACCATTAGTTATCCAAGTAAATGGCGGAACACCTAAGTGGTTTAATATTCCTAAAGAGCTCATTTTAGAGGTGCCTATTCAGCACCCAGATTATCCAGGATTCAAGGACTTGGGGATAAAGTGGTACGCTGTTCCGATGATTTCTGACATGAAAATGGAAATAGGGGGTATCGAATATCAGGCCGTGCCATTTAATGGCTGGTATATGGAAACTGAAATTGGAGCTAGAAACCTTGCCGATTCATTCCGTTATAATCTATTACCTAAATTTGCTTCCATAATGGGATTGGATATCAGTAAAAATTCAACCCTTTGGAAAGACCGAGCATTAGTTGAACTAAATTACGCTGTTATAGACTCCTACAAATCCGCTGGAGTGAGTATTGTCGATCATCATTCAGCAGCTGCTCAGTTCAAGCGGTTCGAGGAAAATGAAGCAAGAGCCGGCCGTGAGGTTACTGGTGATTGGACATGGTTAATTCCACCCGTTTCTCCTGCAGCTACCCATATCTTTCATCATTCTTATGAAGACAAGCTCGTGCTTCCGAACTTCTTTTATCAAGATCAGCCGTATGAAAAGGATAAAGGATAAATAAAAAATGCTGAAGTGAGAAGGGGATTCCCATTTCACTTCAGCTCATTGAACTTAAATCTATTGAGTTAGCTTATCGTTTAAATGGCGATTTGAAGCTATATCGTTTTGCCCGTCTAATAAATGATTCATTCCTCTTACTAATGTATCATCCTCTAACAGACTCCAAATGTGGTATCCAAAGTCCTCTCTTTTTAACAGAACTTCTTCTAACACCTGAACCGTACCAAAGTCGTTTAACTCATGTGCACGGGAAATTGTTTTTCTCATCATGCCTTGAATCTTTATTTCGTGCTCCAAGTCATTACGAAGAAAATCACGCATGGTATAACGACCTTCTACTTCATGTTTAATATATGAAATCTCATGTTGAGTGACCGGATGAGCTGTTGGTACCACTCCTAATCTTGCCACTCGTTCACCAACCATATCAATATGCTTTTGAGTAACATCAATATGCTCATCTAGGATATGGTGTAAGCTTCCGAATGATTCAGCACCTTCTGTTAGCCAGTGATGCTTCGTATATTGATGTAATGCCACATTTAAAGCACATAAATGCTCGTCAAGCATTAGTCCCATTTCTAAACGTGTATCAACTGGTAAACTAATTCCGGAACCTTCTTGTCTTACTGTTCTTGGTTCTTGGCGAAGAATCATTTCATCACTATGCTGATTCATATGCCCTGGCATATTTGGGTCAAAACCTGATTTTGATAATTTAAATTCATCTGGAGAAAAACCATTTCCACCTTGCATTTGCATATTAGTTAGCCTCATTTCCTATTAATTAGGTAAGGAGTGATCAATAGTTGTTGCTCCTTATCAGGTTTAATTTAACCTTCAAGTTAGTACTTCAATATGCTAATTACTGTAAGTTCTATTGCTCTGCACAAAAACAGCTACCCAGTGTAGAAATTCGTTTCCAAAAAGTCAGTTGAAATTGACCTTATTTTCTAAAAAGCAAACTACCCAGAACTGATCCGTAACCAATATGGCCAATCAACCAAAAAACAATCGCTTCTATGGAAGTGATGGATGGTGTTCGAACTGAAAGGGCTGTAGTGGGGTATAGAAGTATACCGATCACAAAGGAAATAATGGTGACCCGAATGAGGATTTCTCTATTCGACCACTTATTTCTTTTTACTAAATAGAGCAGCCCAATTCCCAATATGATTGAAATAATAAGATGCATGATAAATTCAATGGGTTCAGAAAGTGTTAGATCTTTTACATATGGAATATAATCAACATTTAGTAGTAAAGTGTACACTTTGGTACCTACTGTTTGTTCTATTGCTTTTAAGAACAAACCCAAGATCGTACCTGAAATAATCCCCGCAATAGTTCCTCTTATGAAAATATTCATTTTTGTTAATCATATCCCTTCACAAATGCTATGCATATATTATACATAAATTATATAATGTTGATAAGAAGTCACAACATCTATAAGGAGAAAAATGAAAAAAATTATTGTATGGCTTAGAAGGGATCTCCGCCTTCATGATCATCCAGCTTTATGGGAGGCATCCCAACAAGGAATTGTTATTCCGGTATTCATATGGTCAAAGGAAGAAGAAACGCACCTTCATTCAAGCCCAACCTCAAAGTGGTGGTTACATCACTCACTATATGCTCTTCAAAAAACATTATTTACAAAGGGAATATCATTAATTATCAGATCCGGTAACAACAGTCTACATGTCCTAAAAACATTAGTTGAAGAAACAGGCGCAGATTCCTTATATTTTAACGAAAGAATGGAGCCAGATCTTTATCTTAGAGATCAATTAATCCTCAAAGAATTAAACTTAATAGGAATAAAGACCAGATGTTATTGCACAAATCAGCTTGTTCATCCTTCTCAGATTGTCAACAAATCTGGAGGACCATATAAAGTCTTTACTCCTTTTTATAAGCGTCTACTAAAGGAATTTATTCCTCGACCTTTTCCGATACCAAGTAACTTACGTGGTTTAAATCAGAAGATTGATTCTTTATTTATAGAACAACTTGACCTACTTCCTATTATCAATTGGGATCAAAAGCTACACCGGCACTGGATTCCCGGAGAAGTGTGGGGGATTACACAATGGACAAGTTTTCTTAGTAAGTCCATCTCTCGTTATCAACAAGACCGTGATTATCCATATACGGAAGCCAGTTCGGCACTTTCACCGTACTTAGCATCTGGTGATCTAAGCATTCGTGCTTTATGGTATGCTGCTCTAAGATTTAAAGAACAACACGATGAGTTAGAGGGGCAAGTTGATGCTTTTCTCCGACAATTGGCCTGGAGGGAATTTAGTTATTACCAGCTATGGCATCACCCTAGCATTACCGAACATCCACTGCGAGAGTCATTTCGTGAATTTCCTTGGAACAGTCATATTGAACAAAAAATGGATAGCTGGAAGAAGGGGAAAACTGGATATCCTCTTGTAGATGCTGGAATGAGACAACTCTGGGAAACGGGCACCATGCATAATCGCATTAGGATGGTAGCAGCTTCCTTCTTAGTAAAGCACCTCTTAATTAACTGGACAGAGGGTGCAAAATGGTTTCAGCATACACTAGTAGATTTTGACCTTGCTAATAATGCAATGGGATGGCAGTGGATTGCAGGAACCGGCTTTGATTCCGCTCCTTATTTCCGAATCTTTAACCCCATAAAACAGAGTGAGCAATTTGATCAAGATGGCGAGTATATTCGGAGATGGGTACCAGAGCTGTCCAAGCTATCTGCACCTTATATCCATCGACCTTGGGAAGCACAAGCTGAACTTTTAAAAGCAGCAGGTATAGTGTTGGGGGAAACCTATCCTAATCCGATTGTTGATCACCAAATGGCTAGAGAACGTGCATTGAAAGCATATAGTACAATTAAAGGATAGTGTAAAAGTAAAGGCATGAGATTTCATTCATATCTACTAAACCTTTTGCCTGTTTTAAATCTAACCTTAATCTCAAAAGGTGACTCCGTCTAGTTGGAGTCACCTTATACCTTTATTCTTCCTCATGCTGTTTATATAAGGATAACAAATAACCTACAACCGCCTCTTGCTCTTCATTGGTAAATCCATTTTTTCCATCAATCCAATAGGCATGTCCTTCACCAGTTACTCGAACTGTTCGTAGACTCTCACTCGATTTGTTTTCTTCAATCACCTTTTGGCGTAATTCACGATCAATCATTGCCATTAAACTGTTTTTGGGATCTGGACTAATTCCTTTTAACAAAGTATTCTTCATCCCAAATTCTCCGTTAGTCCCAATCGCTACCCCTCCATCATGTAAATATGGAGCCGTCCAATACAGCCCGATTAAACTTGGCACCTTATAGCCACCTGCTGAGTTATCGTGCCCAAATGCTAGTTTAATTTGTTCCGGATCAAGATGTTGTGTAGGTACTTTTAACACCTTTGGATTTTCAGGTAGAGGAACAGGTGTATCCGGTGCATACAGATAGGACTCCCCAAACACCTTCTCAGTTTTACTTAAACCCTTTGCTCGAGAAGGTTCTGTTCCCACTATATCTGTGGAGACTACACTATTATTGGTTAGGTTATTACCAGCATGACAACTAATGCATCCGCCCTTAATAAAAACCTCTCTTCCTTGATCAATCTGTTCTTTTGAAACATCCAGCTTTGGTTTGGGTGGATTGATCGTGTTCTGCCACGCACTAGCCGCATAGTTTTGTTCATTGAATTTAAATCCATTTTCACTTACAAATAAGCCTGCCGGAGCAACGATGGATACCTTCGGATATAGAGGCTGAGCCACCATATCGTTCACCCCAACCACACCGGGTGTCGGGTCTACTGACTTAAAAAATTCTGTCGGTTTTACATCTAGGCTAGGCATATAACGAAATTCAGGATTAGCAGCGTTTTGCAGAATCATTCCTACATATACTTCAGGGTCTATCCCTACTAACTCTTGACTGATTTCCATTTGAGAGAGAGAATCTGCATTTTGCGCATGTACATTATTACTAAACGAAGATAAGCCTTTAAAAGGACCTGCGGCTGAGAAACCACTCCAACCATAAGGATGATCACCTAATGTATAGGCATCAGGTATTTGACATGGATTGGCAACAAGATCGATTGTGGAGTCAAAGTTTCCTCTTGGCCACTGCGCTACAATTCGATCCACCTCACGCTCAATTGTTTCTGAATCCGGCAATGATTGTACCTTGCCCGTTGAATCAATAACTTGAGGACTGTTTTCTAACACATATTTTTCAATACTTTTTATTTCAGCATGGCTAAAAAACGCTGTAGAGTTACTCGCTAATGCCATAACCAGGCCAGCGTTAAAATCCGCATTAGGAGCATTTTCGATGACATTTTTATTTACTGGATCGACGGTTGCATGACAGGCAGCACAGCTGATTCCCACTCTAACTCTTCCATCCGCCCATGAGACTGGTAATCCAAGTGGAGTTAAAGAACCTCTTGCTACATCAATTCCTGTATCTATTAAATCACCCTTTTTATAGTGCGTTTCACCAATGGTAATATCCTTAGCCAATTCTACCCGAAGATTAGTGGTTCCTTCACCCTTAAGTGCCAAAATCGCCTTACTCATGTTTCCAATTGTTAATGGGCCATTAATGATACCCATAATATCTGTTAGGAAGATTTCATTTCCAAATGTCTCCTCATAAAATACCTCTCTCCCTAGTTTTAGCAGTTCATTGTCAATTTTGATGGCCCCTTCATCAAACACTTCATTTTTTGAAGATACATGTTGAATGGAATCATTTTTCTCGCTGATAAATGTCCCCCATATATCCAAGCCTTTACGGCTATTATGCGAATGATCTACCACAGTATCTTCATCTGGTATGTATGCATATTCAAAATCACTCATTGAAGCAATTCCTACTACAATTGCAATGAGGAAGAGCATTATGTATAAATAGTACCGTCGTTTCATGTTTTCCTCCTTGAATACTGTGATGTGATGATTTATGTTTTATTTTTACCTGAAACTCTAAAATAATCACTTTAAACAAGAATTAGTTACCTTGGGTAATCCTCTAACACGGCTCGTTCCGTTGCCCTCTATACAGCATTAAACTTGCTTAAGTATTCCGAATATAATACGCTAAAATCAATTAATATCTTTACTTCAAACTATTTTAAAAAGGTTGTGCTGTAATGACTAAGAATGAAAATATAAGCTGTTCAGTTGGTACTCCGAAGGAAATTAAGGAAGATGGTTCCTTCAATCGTCAGACAAATCGATTTACTACACCTTTTGGAGAGCAACCTGGGGAACTGCCAGTTGAGGCTAATCGTTATCGGCTTCTATGGTCACCCGCTTGTCCGTGGGCACACCGCGCTGTTATTGTTCGAAAAATCGTTGGCCTTGAAGATGTGATCAGTTTAGGTACAACTAGTCCCATGCGTCCGAGAATTCCTCATGTTGACTGGGAGTTTTCACTCGATAAAGATAGTGTTGACCCAGTCCTTGGCGTTCAGTATATGAGTGAGGTCTATCTTAACGCTGACCCAGAATACTCCGGCCGTCCAACAGTTCCCGTGATGGTTAATATCCAAGAAAAGAAAGCCGTTAACAATGATTATTTTAAGCTAACCAATTACTTTGAAACAGTATGGTCTCCTTTTCATAAAGAGAACGCACCAGACTTGTATCCAGAAGCTTTAAGAGAAGAAATTGATGATCTTAATGAATTGATTTTCCATGAAGTAAATAACGGAGTTTATAAATGTGGCTTTGCTCAATCGCAGGAAGCTTATGAAGAAGCATACGAAACTTTATTTTCGAGACTTGATCAACTAGAGCAGCACTTATCCCAAAAAAGATTCTTGTTTGGGGACTATATTACTGACTCTGATGTTAGACTTTACACAACCTTAATTCGTTTCGATGCTGCTTACTTCACCGCGTTCAATACAAATCGAAATTTAATTAGAGAATTCACAAACTTATGGGGATATGTAAGAGATCTCTACCAAACTGCTGGGTTCGGTGAGACAACAGACTTTGATGCTATTAAGAGGCATTACCATTTATCTATTACCATATCACCTGATAAAGTAGAGCCAACGGTTTTACCTAAAGGACCTGAATTATCTATTTTTCATACTCCTCACAATCGTGAAAAGCTCAGTGGAAAAGATGAAAAGTTTTTAACTAAGAAGTAATAGGAGTTGAACAAGATGAGTGAAGTTAAAATTCTTGATGCACATGAAGAGATGCTTGCTCTCATACGAGAACAAAGAGTAAATGCCTACTCAGAATATGCAAATGTCCTTCCTAGTGAACACTGGAAGGCTTTGAAACGTGCCCTTTCAAGTGGTGCGGACTCTCATGAAGGAGTAGATATAATTGCTGCTGAACTTAACGGAACAATAGTGGGTAGTGTAGTCTTATTTCCTCCTAAATCAAATGCATATAATGGTTTGTTAGAGGAATTAGAATATCCTGAAATTAGAATGCTTGCTGTTGATCCAGATGCACGAGGAAAAGGAATTGCCAATGCCTTAATTACCGAATGTATAGAGCGAACGAAAGCAAAAGGATTATCCAAGATTGGCTTACATACTGGAGACTTTATGAAAAACGCCATTCATGTCTATGAGAAATTCGGTTTCAAACGCTTGCCTCAATATGATTTTGAGCCAGCAAATGATGGTATTATTGTTCGAGCGTATGTGTTAGAGATCCATTAGCTCTAAAGGAGCCCTCTATTTCGGCTCCTTTTAACTAATGCACTATAAATATCGGTAATTATAGAATCTTGAGCATGTAGAGTCCAATGTTTTTTAATGTAGTCCTTTTATAATGGCTTTGGCTGCATAATAGCCACTTAGTGCTGATGATAAGGTACCCGGCCCTGGAAAGGCTTGTTCTCCTACTATATATAGCTGTCTGTTTCCAGAACGAACACTTTTGGGACTTCTAATCGCATTTTTTACACTCAACGGAAATCCTCCAACCTCTGCTTTCCCTACAAACTTCTTGTAGGTAAGAGGAGTTCCAGCCTCTACTGATCTTAGTAGATCCTTGAGTGGAACAGTCTGGTGGATTATGTCTATAATATCTTTCCTTACTAGTTCTTTTTCATATTTATATTGTTCCTTTGTAAAGGCAAACCATTGCGAAGGTTGCGTATGAACTGAAGCAGTCATCATCACCTCATCCTCTATTACGTTTCCACTCCGATCCCTCGAATGATGAAAGGTAACATAAATAGGACCGTGAACATTTCTTAACAGTTTATACTGCTCAGTAGTCGGAACAATTTGTAGGGCAAAAGGAAACTTACCGTCATTAAGTTCCTTAGCAATCTCTCCATCTAAAATCGCATCTATTCGAAAAGCTCCCCACGAGAAGACTTCTTCTTCCATAAAACTTGTTCCTGATCCAAAGGAAACTCCTGCATTATTAATGACGATATCATATTGATCCTGAACTTTAGTGCTGTTTACTTCCCAGTTTCTTAAGCTTTTATTGAAGTTCACAGTCATTACAGGTGAAGACAAATGAACATTTCCACCAAGTACTGTTATTCGATTAGCTAATGCCCTACATAATGTAACTAAACCTTGGTCTATTGAAAAACTACCATTTCGATAGATAGTTAGGGCTAGGCTAGACGGAAGCAAAGCTGCATTTGACACATCCGTTTGAACAGCATCAATTAACTGAGCATTTAAAAATTGCCTAAAAGGTTCAAGTTGATCCACTTTATACTTTTTCATCAAATCCTCGACTGTCCAATTTGAATATCGTGCAAGCCTTAAGGATGAACCAGGGCTAGTGATCGCTATTTTAATTAACTTCTGTAAGTCATGTAGTTGTACAGGTAATGCTATCCTGTTCTCAACAATCCTTAACACATCCAAACTGATTCGGTGTAGTTCATTCCAAAAAGCTAATACCTCTTTTGGGTTAGAAGGAAAAAACCTCTTTAATTCTTGCTCCCATAAACCTGCATCTCTATAAATTGATATTTTCCCAGTAGGAAGGACTACATCCATTGGATGATCTAACAACTCATTAGGAACGGAAATATCTAGATCTTCAAGAAGACTTCTTAGCACTCCACCCTCTTCTAAACCAAACGCTACTGTGGCTCCAGTAGGAAAAGTACGGTTTTTTCTAACATAAGCACCCGCTGAACCTCCTACTGTAGTCGCAAGTTCCAATATGGTCACTTGAAAACCTGCTTTAGCCAAATATGCGCCTGCTGTTAACCCACCCACTCCGGCACCGATAATACATATTGATTTTGACAAAGCGACCTCTTCCTTTCACCCTGCTTTTTAAAAAGGATACTTGCCATTTCTCATACAAGAAGAAAAAGAAAAGAGCATCTTAACAATGCCCTTGTTCTTACATTATTAATTAATATGAGGAATTAGCGCAAAACTATAAATAGCTTTGCTAAACCTAAAATAATATAAACGATCTTAGCGAGGACTGAATCCATTTCACCAAAGAAACACCTACAAGATCCCATTCAAATAGAGCAACTAAGTTTTTAAACCACTAATATTTTTAAGCTGGATTCAACGTTTTAAAAAAGGACAATCTTAATTTGTATAAATTTTGTATATATTAACTAATTTAATTATACAAACACTATACATAGTTCGCAATGTATTTCTTGAAATTATTTTAATTTATACAGATCAATTGTTTTTAAAGCTTTTTTGTATAAATTATGTATAATTATAGTGAGGTGAACGCTTATGTACAACATTAAAAAGGTGTCTGAAATCCTAGACATTCCTACCGTAACGATTAGAGCTTGGGAAACTAGATATCAAGTAATTAATCCTACTCGTACTGAGGGTGGACATCGTTTATATAGTGAGCAGGATATTGAAACACTTAAATGGTTAAAAGAAACCATGCAAGAAGGCAATATAAAAATTGGAGAAGCAGTCAGACTACTTCAGAAAAGACCAATCGAGAGCCCCTCATTACCGGAAACTAAGCCTGGGTATGAAGGAATCATTGAACAGCTTTATCAAGCACTTATTGATGTAAATACAGAACAGGCAAATAGACTTACAGATCTAGCTTTCACCTTGTATGACTTTGAAGAGGTATTTCAAAATATTTTCGTTCATGTTTTATATAAGGTTGGGGATGAATGGGAGAATGGGCATATCACGACGGCCCAGGAGCACTTCTCTTCTCAATTTATTATCCAGCGATGTACTCAGTTCCTAAGAATACTCCCGACAGATCACAGTCTTCCAAGAGCTCTTGCCTTCTGTCCTGAAGGAGAGCACCATCATATAGGCTTACTCCTGTTTAGTCTATTTCTTAGAAAAAAAGGAGTCGAAGTGATCTACCTAGGACCAAATACTCCTCTTGGCGGACTTTCTGATTTAATAAAGATGAAAAACATCTCCATTATTGCTATTTCACTTACGAATCCTGAGCCATTTGAGTCGGTTCAAAGCTGGATTAAAGAAAATATCACAAAGGATGCTCATTTAAAGTTTGTCCTTGGAGGAAAAGCTGTACAACAGACAGACTTATTTCAATCTCCTGCTGTGTCAAACCTTCAGAAGGTTGAGTGGAATGAATGGTTCAAGGCTAATGTTAGATAATAATAGATAAAATGGTGTCATCTATATGGATGACCTTTTTTATAAAAAAGGCTGTGTTAAACCTTGTTGTTGATTTTCGTTACAGGACACTCGCTTTCCGCGGGGCGTGCGGTGAGCCTCCTCGGCATTCGCCTGCGGGGTCTCACCAAGGACAAAGTGATTTCCTTTGTCCCTATGTCACGCTGCTCCCGCAGGAGTCTCGCATCCTTCCACTACAATCAACTCTGCTAAAAAATTAACATTGTACATTAACAGAGCCATCTAAAAAGAAAAGCAGCTGATTTGTATCAGCCGCTTTTTTATTATCAATTATTCCTCAATTGCTGTTACTACTAATCTTTCTTCATGCGTTCTCTTAAATGGGTTATACGTGCCTGTGCACGTTATTAAGTGCAACCTCTTTTGAGAAGTAAACCCAAAGATTTCTTCAATGGGTCCATCATCGTCATAGGGGTATACATTTACGTTAATCACCTTATAGGTAACATGATTTTCCCCATCTGAAACGATAATTTTGTCATCAATAGATACCTGATTTAGATTCGAAAAAATCCCGGGTCCAAGATAATTATCTACATGCCCCGCTAGCACCACATTACCAGATTGCCCAGGTTTTGCACCTGGTTCAAACCAGCCAACCTCCCTAACATCCTTTGGAACCTCCATCACTCCACTTTCGAGTAGACCAACTGCACTGATACTTGCCTCTAGGTTAATAGAAGTAATGGATAGATTTGTTGGCTCAATCCCGTTTTGTTGAGTGACAGTTTGAATGTTATAGGTGGTACTATTTTGTTGTACAAGTGGTTTCGTAGCTAGCTCGATTTCCCTACCCTCTATCTTTTCAGGTTGTGAAGATAATTCATCACTTTGGTTACATCCCATTAAAAGTACTAGCAACAAAAGATTAAGATTGAAATAGATTTTTTCTTTTGTAAAAAAAGAACGCAATTCCTACCCCAATAAATAAGATTGGTAGTGTATTCATGAACAATCCTGTTAATCCACCAGTACCTGTTTTAGGAAGTTCAGACGGCATAGTAGAAGTAGAAGGATCCGCTAGTACAATTACATCTAATGCAGGCTCTCCTCCAGCTAAACCAACTGCTAACACTGAATAAATCATATCAGCTTTTAACTCTGTATCAGGTAGTGAAAGAACTACATCTTCTGTTCCAGCTACACGTACTTCTAAATCTAAAGTTCCAGGATCTACTTCAGCATAATCCGTTACTGCTTGAAATGGTGCATTTGGAAAAAGTACATCTCCACCTGTTACTGCCACATCAACAGCTGGCGCATCAGGAGAAAAATGTCCTACACGAACCTTTGTTTTTCCAGCAGTAGTCATCATATCATCATTCAATACTGCAAGTTCTAGATTTGCTAATGTATTGTTAGCCACCACTGTATAAGCTTTGCCCGCTTCAACTGCTAATGTTGCAGTTAGTACAGGATTTCCATCAGCGATTGTCCCAGCAGCATAGATTGCAACTTCATGCTCTCCAGCAGGAACCATTAGATAATCAGTAGCAGCCTTAAAACCAGCATTTTCTACAACCGTATCACCGTTCACAGTGATATCAACAGCAGGAGCATCAGGTGAGGCATGAACAATTCGCACTTTAGCCTTGTCATGACTATCGGCAAAAACATTACCTCCAAACATAGTTAGGATTAGAGTAAAGATCACAGCTGTAATAGTCTTTTTCATCTTCCATCTCTCCTTTGGATATATATACTTTAACTCATGTAGAATTTATGTATAAAAAAAACAAAAACTATACATAAGTTATACACTATTTATACACCTGAAGAGTAATTACTGTCAACATTTTTGTATCCAATATTTTACTTGTGTACTTTTTTACTGTTTATCTAACTTTTCCATATGTGTTTTTAAACATTAAAAAGCAGAGAATAAAATCTTCTCTGCTTGTCATTAAAAGTTTTCATAGATAGAGAACATTGGAAGCATAGCGGCCATTACAATTAATCCCACTATGGTTCCTAGAATGGCAATCATAATTGGCTCTAGTACGGCACTAAGTCTAGATGCCATTTGTTCCACATCATCTTCATAAAAGTCAGCTATTTTTTCTAGCATTGTATCTAAATTACCAGTTTCTTCACCGATTTTAACCATATGTGTTGTGATTTTCGGAAACACCCAGCTGTTATCGAGAGGAGTTGAAAGGCTTTCCCCTCTTCTTAGTGAATGTTTTGCTTCCTCTAACACGTTTGCAATAACAGAATTTCCTGCTACCTCAGCGCTCATTGTTAAGGTTTGCAATACGGGTACTGAGCTAGCAAATAAAGAAGCCATTGTTCTTGATACTCTCGCTAATATAGATTTTTGAATTAATTCACCAAAGACGGGAAGCTTTAACACGATTAAATCTAATGCATATTTCCCTTTTGGATTTCGTTTTATTGCGGTAAATGCCAAGGTAACTAAAACGATAAACAGCAGCATAATATACCATCTCTCAATTAAGAAATCGGAAGCTGCTATTACGATTTTTGTCGGTAACGGGATTTCCCCTCCTACCGATAGTAGGTTCTCTAGTAAGCTAGGTAATACCTTTGTTAAAAGAATGATAATTACGATAATTGCTACGACCGTAACAGCAATAGGATAAATTAAAGCAGATTTAACCTTTTCCCTTGTTTTCCGTTCTTTTTCATAATAGATGGCTAAGCGATTCATTGTGTTTTCTAAATCACCGCTTGTTTCCCCCGCGAGTACCATATTGACAAAGACACGGTCAAAAATCTTTGGAAATTGAGCACATGACTTTGAAAAGGAGGTTCCTGAACGTATATCTTGGAAGATCGTTTTAAGTGCTTGTTGAAACGGCTTAGATGAGACCTGCTCAGATAATAAGGAGATTGCATCTACAATGGGTGTACCTGCATTAAGCAATGTTGCAAGCTGGCGACAGAAAATAACGAAGTCCTGATTTTTTACAGGTGGTCCAATGTTGATATTTAAATCCTTATTTAGGACTGATTCTTTTATTTCCTGCAGCTGAGCAACATATAATCCTTTTTTCTTTAGCTCTTCCGCTGCGGCCGCTTGTGTTACTGCCGTTAATTTTCCTCTTATTTCTTTACCTGTTTGAGAGTCTATAACCGTATATTTAAATTGCATTCCTTCCCCCCCTTATACCAATTCTTTATTACTGATTTTCATCCCAGTCCGGGGTAAATTCATCAGCCGTTTTTCTGGTAATAATTCCACTTTGAACGAGTTCCCGAACAGACATATTCATTGTCTGCATTCCTACTGCTTTACTAGTTTCTAAGATTGATTGTATTTGATGAATCTTATTTGTTCGGATTAAGTTTGCAATAGCGTGGTTATTCACTAGAATTTCCATTGCAGCTCTTCTTCCATTTTCCTGTGCTACAGGTAATAAACGTTGAGAAATTACCCCCACAAGTGAGCTTGCAAGCTGGGTTCTGACTTGCTGTTGCTGCTCAGCGGAAAATACATCTATAATTCTGTCCACAGTTTGGGCTGCACCTGTTGTGTGGAGCGTTGCTAGAACTAGATGTCCTGTCTCAGCAGCTGTTAATGCAGTTTGAATCGTCTCTACATCTCGCATTTCCCCAACTAGAATTACATCTGGATCCTGACGTAATGCTGCTCTAAGACCTACCGAGAAAGAACGTGAATCTAGTCCAATCTCCCGTTGGTTGATAATACTGTTTTTATGCTTGTGTAGGTATTCTATCGGATCTTCCAGCGTTAAGATATGTTTGTTCATAGTTTCATTTATATAATCTATCATTGAGGCCAGTGTGGTAGACTTCCCACTCCCGGTTGGTCCAGTAACAAGTAATAACCCTTGTGTTTGTTTAGCAAACGCTGTGACAACAGGAGGAAGATGTAATTCAGCAAAGTTTGGAATCCCATTATTAATAACACGACATACCGTAACAATTGATCCACGTTGCTTAAAAATATTTACACGAAAGCGACATACTCCTGGAATTGCATAAGAAAAATCAATGTCGCCAATATCTTGAAATAATGCCTGATGATCACTACTCATCAATTCATTTGCCATTTGCTCTGTGTCTTCTGTTGTAAGGATTGAATTGCCTATTTTTTTTAGTTTTCCATTTATTCGAACAATCGGTGCAACACCAGATGTAATGTGTAAATCAGATGCACGATTTTGATATGCAAAATGCAGTAATTTTTGAATATCCATAGGTTCCTCCTAGCACTATTCAACCGTCACGCGATAGATTTCGTCCAATGACGTCATACCCTGGGCTGCTTTCATTAAGCCGTCTTCAAACATTGATTTAAACCCTTTACCTGAAACATAATTACGATAAACTGAGTCTTGATTTTTTTGGGTGATCATATTTCGCATCTCATCGTCTACAAGTAAGGTTTCATGAATTGCCAATCTTCCTTTATAACCTGTATTGTTACAAGTCGAGCAGCCCTTCCCTTTACTTAAACGCTCCGTATTAAGTCCTCTACCATAGAAAAGCTGCTGCTCCTCTTCTGTTGGTACATAGGGAGTTGCACAATTCTTACAAACTCTTCGTACTAATCGCTGTGCTACTACGCCAACAACTGCAGAAGAGACAAGGAACGGCTCTACTCCCATATCAATAAGACGACTAATTGCACTTACTGAATCATTCGTATGCAATGTACTTAAAACAAGGTGACCTGTAAGAGCGGCTCGAAGGGAAATTTCTGCCGTTTCCGTATCACGAATTTCTCCTAGCATGATAATATCGGGATCTTGTCGAAGGATAGACCGCAATCCAGCGGCAAAGGTCATTCCAATATTCGAACGGACTTGAACTTGATTAATACCTTTAATTTGATATTCAACAGGATCCTCAACGGTAATAATATTTACATCATCTGTATTTAAATTTTGAAGTGCGGTATACAGGGTCGTTGATTTTCCAGACCCGGTTGGACCAGTAACTAAGATAATTCCATATGCACTATTGATCATCTTACGGAAGTTTATCTCATTTTGTTTTGAAAACCCTAGCTTTTCAATCCCAAGGGTGACATTTCCGGTATCAAGTAAACGCATAACTACTTTTTCACCATAAACAGTAGGGAGAATCGATACACGCAGATCGATATTTCTTAAATCAACATCCATTTTAAAGCGACCGTCTTGGGGAAGTCGCTTCTCGGCGATATTTAGCTTGGACATTATTTTGATTCTAGAAACAAGAACGTTATTCATATTTTTCGGTAAGGTCCGTTCCGTTCTTAGGACACCATCTACCCTTAATCGAATTAATGTCTCGTTTTCATGCGGGTCAATGTGAACATCACTTGCTCCAACCTGAATGGCTTGTCCTAGTAATTGATTGACCATTTTGGCAACAGGCGAATCATCTGCCTGCTGCGCCTCTAAAAACCCTTCATCATCTTCATTTAAAGGCATATCCTCTAGCATCTTATCAATTGATTTTTGCATACCGTAATAACGATTTAGTGCAACCTGTATTTCATTTCTCTTTGCAATCGCTGGTTCAATTTGAAAACCAGTGCTTAATCGCAGATCATCTATTGCGTAATAATCAAGAGGGTCCACCATCGCTACAAGCAGGTTGTCATTAACCTTCCTTAATGGGAGAACTTGATATTTTCTGGCAAGATCCTCACTTATAATACTTACAAGCTTTCGATCAATTTCAACTTCATGCAGGTTAACCTTTTTTATACCGAGCTGGTATTCTAATACTTGAATAATGGTGTCTTCGTCGACTATATTCATTAATACAAGTTGATCTCCTAGGCGCTGGCCAGATCTTTTTTGTTCAAGTAGCGCATCCATAAGTTGCTCTTCTGTTATTACGTTCGCCTCTATAAGTAAGTCACCTATACGCTTTCGCTTTTTTTGATTCATTGGTGTATGCGCTCCCCTCTCGCTACTACTTAATTACGACATTTTTAAGGGTACTTCCATTTAACAATAAGGTAAAGTCAATTAGTAGGCCTTCTAGCTTCCATAAGTCGTCTAAGTTACCGCTAGTTTGATAGCTTACTAGCTGGCGTTCCACGTCATTTACTATATAAATAGTTTCGTTCAGTTGGACTTTACGTTCTTCTGAACCTCCAGCACTATTTACATATGCATGTACGTCACTTTTATATAGATTTATTGCCTCTAAAGCTTTGTTCATTTTTTCCTCTGTTAAAGAGTATTCATCTTGTGTAATACCGCTAGTTGTAATGGATGATATATTAGCCATTACTTGGTGACTAATCGGCCATAGCCATTCGTTCTCTTCGGTGCTGAAGTCTAGGCTTAACTCTCTAATGTAAGTATCAATACCATACTGATTAAGAACCTTTTCCTTTTCAAAAGCAGAAGGCATGTCATGACTGACAGAACTAAATATCAGGCTGATTGAACTATCAGAGACACGAGGATCCATGCCGTTTGAAAGGATATTATTTAATTTTTTGTATAAATAATGATCTGATACGTAGGCCCCGGTTTGGATTAGATAGAATTTTGCTGTGCTTTCGTTAGAATGTTCAAGTGAAATATCGGGAGAAATGCTGGTTTCGTACCTTTTTACATTCACAACATCTTGGCTGCCTCCAACTGCTATTTCAGTTCCAATTTTTGTTTCTTCTGTTTCAACCTTTTCTGGTCTTAGCTCCACAGGACTTTTCTCAATAGAGCCTTCTTCTATGGCAAAGGAATTATCCAATCCGATTAGCTCTTTAAAGTCTTCACTATAAAAAACACGTGCTGTAATAACAGCTGCTAATTGATCTTCTTCATCTCTTACATAGGAATAGTTTTGAATATGAATAACCCTTGGTAGCTCTTCTAATCCGTTAATAAATTGATTTAAATTGATTTCTTCGCCACTAATATTGATCGCCACATCGAGATAGGAGATGCTTACTTCTTTTACTTCATTAATCTCTTTTTCTAAAATTGTATATACATCAGCAGGGAATAACTGCATCCACTGGTTTTCATCAACAGTATTTGTTTGCGCATTTGTATTAGCTGTATCTTGTGAATGACTAAATCCGATACTTTCAATAAAAGCACCTGTTCCTAGTTCCATTTGCTCTAAATCAGCAATCATTTGTTCTATGTTAGGACGAATTGGAATCGCTTCGAGTAAAGTCTTCTTTTCCTCATCAGTCAAGGCTTGTGGCTGAAGTTGACTTAGCAGTTTTTCATAGTCAGCGACAGCTACTTCTACTTTGCTTAATTCTCCACTTTTAAGGTCTTCCTCTGCAAGCAAGGGACGAATAAAGAGTAAAAAGAATATCCCAATCAAGACAACAAATGCAATAATAATATTTATTAGTAACTTTTCTTTTGCTACATTTCCCTCTCTCATTGCTGTTCACCTTCTAACGATACTAGAGTAATGGTAAATTGCGATTCATAGAGCTCTTGTTCCTTATCTACTAAAATCGTATTAACCTCAACATCAGTAACGAATTCAGCAAAGAACAAGCGGTTCACAAATATCGCTACATCCGTTTTAGACGGGAAATTAGCTGTTATTAACAAATTACCGTTGTTGTCATAAGTGTAAGTCTTTACTTTCGCATTTGTCGTTAACAATTTATACACATTGTCTTGTAGTTCTGTCGGATTTTTATAAATGTTACTCATTAGATTATTTGTCTTGGTATATTTATCAACAAAGTTATATTCTGTTATCCCAGTAATCCTGTTGGTATATTCCGTTTGTAATTGATCTTTATATTGTGTCTCAAGTACAATAGCCTCTTCCAGCGATTTAATTGAGCTTTTCACATTAATATAAGAGAAAATGGAATATATGGTGATCCCCAATACAGCGATACCGGCTACCAGTATAAGAGGGTATCTATTGATCCTTATGGATTTCGATTGGGGCAATAAATCGATACTTACGTTCACTACGAATCTCTCCTGTCCATTATTTCCACTTTTTCTTGGCTGTTACATTCCCTTTCATTGCAAGACCAATGGCGACACTAGAACTATTTAACTCGTCTATTTTCTTGAAATTTTCATGCAATAGTGCAGAAAAATCAATTTCACTAACTTCCATATCGAGTCTTGCTTTCAGCTGAGCAATCGCTTTACTCGTATTTTTCCCTGTTACAATAACCCGTCTAAAATCACTACTTCCTTTGCTAAGAGAGTAATGAAAGAAGTTTTGGGCCTTTTCAATTTCTTTTACAACTGTGTCAATATATTGCTCTTCACTTTCATCTAGTGGCTCTAGTGTGACGGCAGCCTCTTTATTGGAAAATACCGTATCCTCTTCAAAAGTTAAAACATCGTTATGAAGAAGCACATCTGCCTTTCCACTTTCTTTAGCGACAGTAGACATCATTCTAGAGAACGCAATAACGCCATTTGAAAATATATGAATATCCATCGATTCATCAGACAGGTCTACAACCATTTCAGTTCCGTTTAACCATGATTGGTTTGTATAGTTAATTAAACGTTGTAGGGCAAGACCTCTTATTTCAGCCGTTACTGGTTTTAATCCTGCGGTATTACACGTTTCTAAGAAATCCTGTGATAATGGTTCAGAAGTAGCAAAAAATAAAAGATCGCTTTTACTATCACTAGCTTCTATCTTATCTGCTGCGTCATTGTCATTTAACGTAAATTGATCATTCAGTTCGGTTTCTTGATTTGCTTCAATGGTACCAATTTTCACAAAATCATAGATTGGGTTATCAAATGGTAAATGAATGCTATCTCCAACTTGATATTGCAGTAATTTTGAAAGCTCTGCTTTTTTTAAATTTGGCAAAGATGTAATTCGACGAACTATTATATTTTGTGTTGGAAATGCGAGATGAACTAATTTAGTCTTTGTATCCTTTTTTAATATACCGGCTATGCTCTTCTTATCTGTAATTCTAGCATTCTCAATTATATTTCCTGGTGTTTTCACCGTGTTAACATCCATCAAAACAGGAATAGCCTGTTCCATTTTTATCGTTGCTTGTGAGATATAAGCTTCTCGAAAATCGATACCGGTAAACTTATCTTTCTTTCTGAACATCGTTGCCACCTCTTTCGTGTTTCATTTACCGTTCTGTTGAAAAATCTATACTTTTTGGGCTTAATCTTGATGAATAAGTTCCTGTTAGAACTTCAGTACCATCATCGGGACTACATGCTGCAGGTAATAGAAGGCAATCAATCCCACGCGTTAATCCATTTACTTGAAACGTGTTAGAAGTACCTGAATTATTGTACGTAACCATTCCACTATTAATCGTAACAATTGAGTTTCCATTATTTTTATATTCGTTTACAATTAAAGCTCCTTCTATGATTAACTGTGGTATACCGGCATTTGCTCCAGCATTACCACCAAGTGTAACAGTCTCCGCAAAGACAATCGCATCGTTTGGAATAATAATCTTATTCCCTTCACCTTGTACTTTAATTTCCTTTACCTTCTTAATTCCTGAAGGAAAAATAAACGATTGATCTATTAACTGATAATCATAAGTCGTGGACCATACTATTCCTGTAATATTATTACTATTACCATTAGTAGTTGTGGACCAACCAATACCCAAATCTTCCATTAAATCATAATAAGTATCTACGTGTACTTGTTCTGGTTTGGGGTTTATTAAGAATTGACCTTTATTTTTATATCCATCATCATTTACATAGGAAAATCCATGATTTGTTATGATTGTGTCTGGAAATAATGCCATGTCAAAGGTCATAACCCGGCTGACCGTCGAATTATCCTTGTATCTTGCCTCTAACGTAACAGTAATCGGTTCATTTACTGGCCTAGTAGGACTAGGCGTAATGGTCTCGACATCGGGATTAGTTGTGATTTGTACTTCAACCTCCCTGTTACCAATGGTGTGGGTTACTATGTCATGGTCCAGAGCGTAAAAGAATGGACCACTGTTTCCATTGGAGGTTTTATATTCCGACATTTCAGCAAGGACAATTTCAATTGCTCCTTCAGCACGATAAAACTCTTCTTGGTCCTTATTATTCTTAACTACAGTCTGTAAACCATATGTTGTTGACTGAAGCATAAAAGTTCCAACAATACTAAGTACAACAACAATAAATAATACCGTAAGTAATGCGACACCAGATTGATTTCCTTTAAGAAGCTTAATCATTAATCATTCACCCCTAGTTACTTTTAATATCTTACTCGCTTGTCCAAGTCGTTAAACACTTCAGTTGAGACGGCAAATTGAAAATCGTCCTTTTGTAAAACTAATTCAATAGAATACGCCATCTTTGTTCGGTTTAACGAAATAGGCTTTTCTGTTACGTTAAAGGAACTAATATTTTCTGAAAGGGTGCTATTACTAGGGATGAATGTCAAAGTTTCAGTTACTGAATCATAGACTATTTGTGCCTGATCCAATTTATCAGCAATAATTGTTTTATTTGCGGTGGAATCTTCCGTAATCTTCCCCCCATCTCTTACTACATTAGAAATTGTTTCTAAGAGAAACCTTGCTTCTCTTTGCAGCTCATTCTCGGCAGCAACTGTTTTTGTCATATTGGTTGAGTAAGAAAAGAGTTGAAAACCTATTGTTGAAACGCCAACCATGATTAATATAACAATTAATAGCTCAACTAAAGTAACACCTCTTTGGTTTCTCATAGATCCTTCACCACCGTTACTAGCTCGTACCGATTTGTAGAATCAGTTTGTGATTCGACTTCTATTGTTATTTCATAAATTGGTATTGTTGTATTAATATCATCTGGATCTGGATCAGCTGTAATAGTTACTTTAGCATCATATGTTACAGAAGTATCTTGTATCGTTACACAGCCCCGATCCTTCAAGCAATAGTATTCGGTTGCTGAAGTGCCTTCTTCATAGCCTTGTTCGCGTATAATTTCCATAACCTCTTGTCCATAATACGAGAGCTGTGTATCCTTGCCTTGTGCCACTGTTCGAGTAAAAGAGCCTGTCATCACGGTTAATAGAGGAACAAGAACAATCCCTACGATGACAATGGCTGCCAAGAGCTCAATTAGCGTAATTCCATTTTCGTTTTTCATAGTTACACTTCCTTAGAAAATTAGGCTACTATACCAATTCCATATATGATTTCCGTACAAGTAAGCTAGTAGTGTACCAACAAAAATAAATGGACCAAAAGCAATTGGCTCTCTACGTTTTACTATCTTTAAAGTTAAAAGGACAATGCCTACTACTGCTCCAAAAAAGGAAGCAATCACTAAGCTCATGATTGTTAATAGCGGACCAAGGGCAACACCAATTACAGCATAGAGCTTAATGTCTCCTCCACCCATTCCACCTTTGCTGATAACAGCGATTAAAAGCAGTACTACAAATCCGGTTAAACCTCCTATTAGATAGGTCAGGAACGGTTCCTCTCCAATAAAAATTCTTACAATAAGGAGGATAATTAGACAGGGGATTGTGATGATATCTAGTATTAATTTTTCACGGATATCTGTTAGAACCGCTAGAATTAATAAGATAGATAAGATCAGTGCGGGTATTAATTCTGGGGTAATGCCTATTTCCTTATAAACAATAAAGATGGTTACAGCAGTAAATCCTTCTCCTAAAGGGTATGAAGGGGAAATTTTATCTTTACAGTAACGGCAACGACCACGTAAGAAGATATAGCTGAATACAGGAACAAGGTCTAAAGCACCTAATCTGTGACTACAGGTTGTACAATGAGAGGGTGGATATGAGATTGATTCCTTTTTTAATAGGCGGATAGCTACTACGTTGAAGAAGCTGCCAAATATAAGAGAAAAAATAATAACCAATAAATCAAGGGTGACCATATTAGTAACTCCTTCTATCCATATTCCAAAATAATTTATGGGTAAAAATAAAGCTGTCACCGTCTGTAGAGACGCGACAGCTTTTAAAAGAAAATATTATTGTGTACACGCTGCAGTGTTATCAGTAGTAGAAGCAGCGGCTCCAGCTAAGATAGCTACTTTATTAGAAGCATTAAGCTGGAAAGCACCTGAACAGCTTGTAAATGTCTTAACAGCTGGAAGTGAATCTAAGAAAGGACCACCGATGTGGGAAGTTCCTGATTCAGCTTCTAATAAATCATTTAAAGCAAAACCGCTTGGAAGGCCATTGTTTAAAGTATAATAACGATTAACTGCATCCTGAACAATTGACAGGTTTTGTGCATTTGTATTTTTTGCAGCATTATCCTGCTGGCTCATTACCATCGGAATAGCAATTGCAGCAATAATACCTAAAATAACAATAACAACTAATAGTTCGATCAACGTTAAACCGCGTTGATTTTTAACACGTTCTTTTAATGCAAGTAGAGCTTTTAACATTAAAATTCCCCCTATAAATTATAAAATATTTAATATATTTCAAGAGACTGCCTCTTAAAATCCATGAGAATAAAAAACTAGTAAAATATGTACTAATAAGTCTTTTGACACAATTTACAACAAGAAATTACATAAAATATTACTTTATGTTACAAATCATTACCAACTACTAGTTATTTTATATTATTTTCCGTTAAATTTAAAGGGGATCTTGTAAATTTTTAGGGTTTTATAAGGTATTATGGCCTATATATTTTTCTACAAATTTAGACAAATTCAGACATACATATTATACTAATATAAAAAATTAGACCTCTCAATTTATGAGAGGTCCTTTTCATTGATATAGTTTAATATTTTTATACCTTGCTCATGATCAGTCCACTTAATTCCTAATTCTATTTTTTCTTTTATAGGTCTTGACCTAACAATAGTTCCTTTGATTAACCAGCCCATATTTGATAACTGTAAACCGACTACATCACCGATAGTAAAGTTCGTATTCTTCATTTCAAGCTTACATCCATTAATCCCAACATCACTAAGAATTGCATTATTTTTTTCAAAACTATCTTCAAAATTATTTGTATTGGAAACATACTCTTCAATTGCTGCCCCTGTTTGCTCCATTGATACTAATGTTTCATTAGATAAACCGAAAACTAGACAATCTATATTCATTTCCAATCGTGGTGAAGTTCTTACCTTCTTTTGATAAGGAAGTTGAAGTTCTTTATAGAATTTTTTAAATATATTTAGCATACCTGTCTTAGCTTTGTATTGAAATAGCGATTCATTTGGAACTTCTCCATACAACTCTTTTACCCAATGCTGGAATGTCATGCTATCTAAATCTTTGAACTTAATTCCTAATTGATACCCATCTTTATAAGTATCATAGTAAACTAGTAAACCATCTATACAATGAATAGAATATTTTCCTTCTATGTCAATTTGTATCTCTTCTGGAACCGTCTGCAGATCAGCGATATATAGGCTACAGCCTGATTCACTTATATTTATTGTTTTTGCTGTAATTGTTTCCTTCATTGATTCTGCTTTAATGCGAACCGGATAGTTCCGATCAAACCGCTCTGTTTGTCTAAATTTAGGACGTTCTCTAGCCAATAGAATTGTTGGCATAAGAATGACTAGATTATAAATAAGCCAAAATAAATTAATAATAATCCCATCATGATAACCCTCTATAAAGTTTAAAATCCCCATTACTAAAGCTACTATGCTTAATCCTAAGAATATAAAATGTGGGATTATAAATGGTATATTAATTCTAGCCTTACTCAACGTTACGCCTTTAGGAGTTACATTGAATGGGATGTTCTTTTTCGTGAAGGTTTCAACTAGAACGGACCATGCTAAAAAAGGTGCTACAGATGTCTCATAAATATTACTCCAAAACCGCTTCATTCGTTTATCTAACGTTACTCTTTCTACAACAGATGTTAATAGAAAGTAAGGTAACCAAAAGGTTAGTATTCCTAATAGGCTTGCATGTAAGGAAGAAATTCCAAAGATTAAAAATAGTAGCGGCGCAAATAGGAATATCATTCTAAACACACCAAAGTACCAATAAAAGAGGGAACTGACATAGAGAACTCGTTGCATTATAGATACCCTGGTAGCGTGATGGGATTCCATTTCCTCATAGTTTGAATGGTTCCTCTTGCCCATCTAATTCGTTGACTCAGGAAATCTGATAACGACTCAGCAGCAAGCCCCTGTGCTAACACTTCATTATGGAAGACAGTTTTGTATCCCTTTGACTGGATTAGCATACCGGTTGCCATGTCCTCTGTGATCGTCCCTGTAGCAAAACCACCAATTGCATCTAAGGCAACTCTTCTAAAGATGGTATTACTACCAATATAAATAGTAGAGTTAAACCTGTCTCTTCCTGTTTGGATGAGACGCATGAAAAGATCTTGTTCGTTCGGGATATTTTTACTTTGAAGTAGATTAAATTGATATATATCATCATTGTAAAAAGCCTGTGGTAATTGAACAAAAGCTACCAATTCATCATTAAAATAACCTAGAGTATTTTTAGAAAGTTAGGTTTGGGAATCATATCAGCATCAATGGTTACAATCAACTCCTCCTTTGTAAGGGCCAATGCATTATTTAAATTCCCTGCTTTTGCGTGATCATTATTACTTCTAGTGATATAGCCTACACTTAGGCTTTCAGCTAACCTCTTCATTTCTAGCCGTCTTCCATCATCACAAACCCAAATGGATAGTGCCTCAACTGGATATTCAAGATTCTTAAAAGCCAGGATTGTCCTCCTTACCAGTTCCGTAGATTCGTTGTAAGTAGTTATAAATAAATCAATCGTATACGTTTTTTTTTTAATGGAGTAACTCGTTTGTTGGGTTTGTATAAGAGAATATAAAACAACGTGTTTTGAATAGATAGAATCAATTCAGAACCTAAGAGTAATAAACCAGGAAGTAGTGCTATTCCAGTTGGGAGTGTGTAAAATAAACGCCACGATATATATATCCATATTAGGACTAAAGTAACTATAATAAGAGGCTTTCTTAAACTTTTCATTACATCCCACCAGAAACTTATTTTATATTTTTTAGGACTATTAACGGAGTTCAATCAGAAGTCAAAGTAGTTATTTAGACCCATTAAATACCTATCTACATTCTATCAATAATTACAATTTAATAGAATAGTTATTCTTTTGTTTTTTTAAACTTCACTTTCATAAACTCCCCATAGTTCAGAATGGCTCTTCAGATGAACCTCCACACTTCTCATACATCTTGTTAAATAGGTAAGAAAAAATATAGTTTCTTTTCTTTCTTTTACAATTATAATAAAGGTAAATTATTCCATATAAAAAAGGAGTACAATTATGACAAATGAAAATATACAAAAACCTGTGTTAGCTTGGTTTATCTTAATTGGAGGGGGTTTATTTGCCCTTTCTACTTTTCCAGGAATGCTACTTATGATGCTAATTCCTTTTTGGAAACCGGATGAGTTAAGCTTTATGACTATCATTTTTATGACGATTGCAGTATGTATTGTTGTTACGACGATTTGGGCAATGAAAAGAGCATTTCAATCTATAAGGAATTATAACCTAGCAAAAAAAGTTACGGATGAAACTATCTATATAAATACTAGTTCTCAAGATCAGGATGAACCATTTATTGAGAATAATAAGAAACCTATTTGGCCGTGGGTGGTTATTATACCAGGAGCCGTTCTTTTAATAAGTACTGGTCCTGCCGTGATTATGTTTCCAATCATGCCACTATTCTTAGCAGGTATGTCCACCGATTCAGGTTCAACACCGGATTATATACCTTTTCTTATCATTATTATTGGGTATGGACTTATGATTGGATATACGATTTTAGTGATAATGGCAATAAAGGCATTAAGAAAAGCTTCTAAAACAGCATAAGATCAATGTAAAAAAAGACTAGCAAATAAGGTGCACCTTAAATCACCTGAAATTGTTAGTCTTTTCTTTCCTAATAGTCCAAATTAATTTATTAAACTCTAAATATTCCATAATTCCATGAAGTTTATCTTCTCGAGCTAATTTATTATGTTTGAATCCCCTGGTAATTTTAATCCAGCATTTATACCATATAATTTAAAATCCAGTTGCTTCCGTTGTTAAATACCCCGGGAAATATTTTAGGTAAATACATTCATAGATAGACCAACCCATTGACCTCACTACATACTATTCATCCACTTATAATCATTTATTCCATTAGAAAACTAAAAAGCTGATCTATAAATCTTTTCAATCTCATCAACCGAGAACTTTCTCGGATTGTTTTTAAGAAGGCGTTCTATCTTACTAGCATCCTCAGCCATTGAAGGGATATCCTCTTCCGGAACACTAAATGCACGTAATCCCTTTGGAATGTTTACAGCTTCACACAAACGACGCATCGCTTCAACCGCTAAATCAGCTGCTTCATGATCCGTTAATCCAGCTACATTCTCACCAAGTGCTTCGGCTATATCCCGAAAACGCTCAAGGCAACTAATTTTATTCCATTCCATTACATATGTTAATAGTAATGCGTTACTTACTCCGTGTGCGATATGATATCGCCCACCAAGTGGATAAGCAAGGGCGTGAACAGCTCCCACTCCTGCATTTCCAAATGCCATGCCAGCCATTAAGCTAGCTGTAGCCATGTTTTCCCTAGCCTTTAAATGGTCAGGATTTGCATACGCCTTAGGAAGGTTTACAGCAATTAACTTCATGGCCCCTATCGCAAGTGCATCGGTAATAGGTGAAGCATATACAGATATGTACGCTTCAATTGCATGAACAAGAGCATCAATCCCGCTCGCAGCCGTTACGGACTTTGGCATGGTTAACGTCATTTCAGGAGCGACTATAGCAACATCGGGCAAAAGAAAATCACTTACGATTCCTTTCTTTAACTGAGCCTCTTTGTCAGATAAAATAGCGATATTGGTTACCTCTGACCCAGTTCCTGCTGTGGTAGGAATAGCAATTACAGGAACACCCTTTTGCGGAACTAGGTCTGTACCAAATAACTCTTCTATGCTACCTTCAAAACTAGCAAATGCCGATACACATTTCCCGATATCAATGGCACTTCCACCACCAACCGCAATAATGCCATCATAGTTCCCTTCCCGAAACATAGCCGTACACTCTTCCACAATAGCTATTTCAGGTTCTGGCTTCACGCCTGTATAAACACCGGAAGTAAGTCCAATCAGTTTCGATTGAACCTTTTCTACAACTCCTATTCTTTGAAGAATCTCATCTGTTACGATGAGAGGATTTTTCATACCCAATCGGTGAGTCTCTTTACTGAGCAATTCGATAGACCCTTCACCTGTAATTAATTTGTTAGCTATTTTAAAGGTGGATATATTCATTAAGATAGTCTCCCTCCTGGCTTATCTTGTAATCAAGATGATTATTAGTCTAGCAGTAACAAGTTGGATAATATATGTAAGATCTATATAGGTATCTAGCTAATTATCTTTATTGTATTTGGAGGACTAGCTGTTCTTACCAACTTACCTCCATCGTAAAACTTACCATATTGTTTAACAATCTCTATAGCTTCTAAAAATGAAGGAATCGTACCGTCCGAGGTATATGTAAGATAATAGGCTTTGGTGTTCTTACGATGAATGACCCAACCGAAAAACTTCATTACAATTCCATGCGAATCTTTATTTCGGAACTTGGGCATTGTTTTTCCATCCCAAACCGTCATTGTTCCCCCATTTCCTTTGCCTCTCACTATTTCTCCTTTTATTTCTGAATACAATAGCCCAGGAGTTTTCTTCATTTGATTCATGACAATCAGGTTTAAAATCTGGTTAATAATCAGCTGAGCAACATTTAAGCCTTCCCCTCTTGTAATCGAAATAAAGGTTTGCTTAGGAAGCTGTTCCGGCTTAGAACCAAGTATTAATGCATTTATACCTCCAGGCTCCCTATCCATCTTCCATCTCTTTTTCTCCATCTTTCTCCCCCTGACCCAAATGATCTTTATAAAAGATAGTATTCTTTCATATGACAATCATTTCCTTCAATAGTTCAATATTTTCTGGTGGGACAGGGGGACAGGTACCTTGACCCATTATCTATTGAGATATTCTTTTTGGGACACTGTACCTGTCCCTCCGTCCCAATCATTTAATTAGTTCCATTTGCTTCATTGATCTTTTTGTTTTGTAGTAGCTGAAGAATCCTGATATTAGAAAAATGATTCCTATTGTAATGGTGATATAGGTGGTGATTTGTAGTTTTCTACTTTGTTCAAAGAATTCAATGAGGGCTGCAGAACCTGCAAAACACGCTAAGGATGTTCGAATATAGGCAAGTAATGTACGCTGATTGGCTAGTTTGGTTCTTTCCATTGCGAGTTTAGTTCTCTCCATATCTAATAAATCACTGGGAGAAACTGATTTTTGAATGATCGTATTATTTAAATCTGTCATCGACTACTCCTTTTCCTATGTTTGCATTTATTCTATTATGTCTAAACCATATGAATTCTGGGTTGGATTCTATTGAGATTTACTAATGATTTGTAAGGCCTTTTGTATGGCTTGTTGTGCCTGCTCCGAAGATTCTTGGATTTGATTTGAAGCTTGTTGTATTTGCTGAATTAGTTCTTGTAGGCCTTCTTGCTCAGTTCCCTCTTGTGGCATCGGTGCAAAAATTTGAGTCTTTGGCTCTCCTTCTTCTATTGCCTGTTGCAGGATCTTTATAGATTGAATGGCTTCTGAGATTTCTTCTTGATTTCGTCCGATTTTAAAACACTCACCTTTCTAAACTGTTAAGACCATCAATATTATGATGCGAAGATTTCCCTTGAATATTACAAAAATTGTTATTAACCACAACTAAGTTTAAGGTGGCCTTTTCTTTAACCTATATAAAATAATATAGTCCCCTCTATCCCGCTTGTATGTTATTACTAAAACCAACCTACAATAGGATTAATAATGGTTATTGTAGGGGTCCTCTAATGAATATCTATCAAGCGATTTGGGATGCAGATATGAACGGCAATGGTATAAGACCAATGTTCAATAAGGAATGCACAGAGTTGTCTCATGGATACGTGGTTGTAAATTCAAAGATTTCTCAGTTTGAACATCACATTTTTAATGAAGTGTATTTACCGGAACACAAGAGTGACAGTTATCAATTAGTTCAAGCACTTTTTGATAACTTCACATTAAATCAAACTAGTAAGGAAAAAATTCTTGAGAAAGAGTCATTGGAAGTTGAAGAATTTTTGCGATATGTTATTCAAACACCTCCAATTGAAATTGCTAAACAATATATAAAAAGGCAAATACATAAGAATTTTACTGAGGAAGAATGGTATACACATTTGTATGACCTGTGGTTTCGCCCATTTAATTTTGAAAGCGGCAAAGATCTAACAGGCTTTGAGCATGTATTCATAGGAGAACAGAAAGGAAAAAATCTAGCTGGTCATCACTTTTGGTATAAGCACTGGCTTGAAGAAAATGGGGAACTTAACCCACTTCATAAAGATCAAATTGATATAAACCATTCAAAAAATAATAAAAAAGTAGCATGTACGCCTGACTTTATCTCTGTTGGATATTGTATTAATGCCTATGATTATGAAAAGCAGCGCTACATTAATCTACTCAAGAAGAAATGCGCCTTTTTTGTGGGAGTGAGTGCAGAAGGGCTTATGGCGATGGGTACTGTGAGAGCTATGCTTCAAGACCTTATTCCTGAGGAGTTTTCAATTAATAATTCATGCTATAAGTTAGGTTTGTACATGAGTCCTGATGGGAAAAGCATACGAACTCTGTATCCTTTTCTTTTGTAAAAAATCCAGCTAGCAAGTGCTAGCTGGATTCCCTTTTGAAGAATAAATTATTCTTTTGTTACTAAATATGCTTTATATTCAGTAACACCTGCTTGTTCTACATAAACACCTAGTACATAATCTCCAGGGGCAATATCTTCTCCATTTACTGACCCATCCCATAAAAACTCATGGAAAGGAGCTGGAGCGTTTTCAAAGGTACCTAGTGCTCCAATAATTGGACCTATACCACCATTGAATTCAAATAAGTAATACTCTAATACTTCAGCCCCACCTGGTAAGTAAGAACCAACATAATATTGAACTTCATCTTGCTTACCCATAAACGCACCAGTTACACGAGGGTAATCCGGCTCACCTACAAACAGAATTGTCGGAACATCGAATGTTTGTGTTCCATCACTAACTACGATTGTCCCTTCATAATAACCAGGCTCCAATTTAGAAGTATCAACTTGAACATTAAAGTTCACCTGTTGAGACTTACCAGCATTAACTTTTAAATTATTGCTCGTAGATACTTTAATTCCAGCTGGATCTCCAGCAAACACTACATCAAAGCTATAAGTCTTTCTTTTATTAGAAAGGTTCTTAATTTCAAAGCTTTGCTTTTCTACTTGCTTTCCACTATCCTTCACAAACTTACCAAATGAATGGCTACCAGGAGCTACTAATGTATTTGTATTAAGTGCGTCTACTACACGAATACTTCCTGCTCCCTGTGAATTGTGTGCATACACTTCATTTTTAGTCGGATCAATTACATCAGCAGCAGTATTCATTAATGCTGCCTTCACATCTTCAGTGCCCCAGTTAGGATTCTTTTGAAGTAATAAAGCTGCTGCTCCTGCAACGTGCGGTGCAGCCATACTTGTACCTTGCAATGATGCATAACCTTCTCCTGGGAATGTACTAACAATGTCCACACCAGGTGCAGATACATCCGGCTTAATCATCCATGTGAATGTAACTGGTCCACGTGATGAGAAGCTTGCCATTGATTCTCCAACCACTTTATCAAACTCTACTGCAAATGTTGCTACTGTATTACCAGCATCGTATTCTGAAAGAATCTTCTGTCCATCTGCTATTGATAGCTTGATTGTTGGAAGAGCTAGCCCTGGTACTACAGGAATATCAGCTGTTGCTCCAGGATTATTATATAACACTACCCCAACCGCTCCCTTCGCTTTTGCATTTGCTACCTTGTCTACGAAAGCAAATCCTCCACGACTAATTAAAGCAATTTTTCCAGCAACATCTTTACCTTCAAAATCAGCTTCAGCTGCAAGGCCTACATCTACTAACTCATTTGAACCATTTAGCTCTAATAATTTCTCTGGTGAAGGATATCCCATTACAGATGCACTTGCATAACCTACATCGCCTGTTGTAAGTACAGAACTATATGAATCATAAGGTAGTTGAGTAGCACCAACGGAAATCGCTTCACGAGAAGTACCAGGAGATCCTACAGTCCAGTTATTAGGACCAGCATTACCATTTGAAGTAACAGCAACTACTCCTTCAGCCATTGCCCAGTCTAGTGCAATTGACGTTGCCCAGTCAGGATTGTTTAAAGTGTTTCCTAAAGACAAGTTCATAACATCAGCACCATCTTGAACCGCAAGTTCAATTCCTGCGACTACATCTTCTGTAGACCCACCATTAGGACCTAAAACACGGTAACCTAATAATCTTGCTTCAGGTGCAACTCCCTTAATAGATCCATTAGCTGCTACTGTACCAGATACGTGTGTACCATGATATTGTCCAGCACCTTCTTGTGGATCATTGTCATCATCTACAAAGTCATAACCTTTGTAATCCCCAAATGCATGAGCTAAATCAGAGTGAGTATAATCAACACCAGTATCAATTACGGCTACAGTTACACCTTCGCCAGTAAAGCCAGTTTCCCAAGCTTCATTTGCTCCAATAAATGGTGCACTTTTCAGCATTGCTGGACTGAAAGCTTCAGCTGTTACTTCCTTAGCAGAAACTACATCAGCCGTATAATGAACGTTTGGATATACAGCCTTTACTCCAGGAATAGCTGCTAGTTTAATAATTTCATTGGCTGGAAGTTCAACAGAGAAACCAGAAAATACATAATCATACTCTCTGTTTACATCAGCGGTTTTTACAGCCTTCTTTAACTCAGAAATTACTTTTCCTCTTTCTGATTTAAGACTAGCCTTTGTTTGGTTTTTACCAACATGTTTCGCTTCAACGATTGATTCAGCTTCTAATTCAACAATGACAGATGTAGGTCTTTTTGAAGATAATTCAAGTTCCCCAAAAACCTCGGCTAATGGAAGTTCAGTTACCTGTGTCTGTGTACCTCCATTGGCATTTACACTAAAACCAAATGTAGAAAAGATTAATACGAGTGCTAAAAGATTAAGCATTACTTTTGATGAATTTCTCTTCATCCCACAATCATCCTCTCGTTACTATATTTTTCTAGAACCATTTGATCCCACTCTTCTCTTTATGTATCAGCCTGTCACCTCCAAATAAGAAAGAAGAGTAGTTAAATTCAAACAATTCTCACACTTTTATATAATTACACACTTTCTATGAAACTCCTTTAGGTAAATAGTCATAACTTTCAGACTACTATCGTCAATATAAAACAACACTTGCTCTTATAAATAAACAGAAAGTTTCATAAATATATAAAATATTCAAATTATTTACTTTATATGGAAAATTAAATAGTTCATCCTTCCTATTTTTTGGTCATATTACGACAAAGACTTTTTTTATAAATAATATTTAAAATACTTGAATTTAGAGTTTTTTTTTTAAACACTACAATTTTTTAAAAGATTTTCTATTATAGGAGTTCATAATCGAAGTAATTGTTAGAATAATATGATATTATTTAAAATTATCAAGTAATTGCAGATGACTTCCATCATTAATTGCAAAATGAGACTAATATGGAACAATAGAAGGCGAGGAGAATAATGATGAAAAGCGAAGAATTACGTGGACTACAAGCACCTTTAAAGGAAAAATACCGTGAGGATCCCCAGCAGGCTGTAATTACTTTACAAGCAGAGGGAACTATTGGTGAAGGGGTAACTTGTAATGTAAAAACTGGTAAAGCCCTTGTCGAAGCAGGTCTTCACCCAGCTACAGGTGGAACGGGTATGGCTGCTTGCTCTGGAGATATGCTTCTTGAGGCATTGGTTGCATGCGCTGGTGTAACACTTAAAGCTGTGGCAACATCTCTTGAAATTGAATTACGTGGTGGAACCATTACTGCTGAGGGTGATTTAGATTTCCGAGGAACTCTAGGTGTTTCTAAAGAAGCTCCCGTCGGCTTTTCAGATATTCGACTTAAATTTGATTTAGATACAGATGCTTCTGAAGAGCAACTTGCGACTTTACTACGTTTAACTGATCGCTACTGTGTTGTTAAGCAGACGATTTCAAACCCTACAAATGTAGATGTTTTACATAGTGTTACTAAGTAATCACCCTTTAATTAACAGAAGGAAACCCATCATTAAACAAGAAGAGTTTCCTTTTTTCTTTAATCAATCTATCTTAGCTAATTTATTCCTTATGTGCATTAAATGCTTGATATAAAGATTGATACTTTCCACCATTAGCCATCCCCGAGTGATAGAAAGCCTTCATGATGAAGTTTTTCTCATACCCATGTTCATCCATCAACTCCATTAAGCGAAGATGTAATACCTTATTAATTTTTATGAGTTCCTTCATTTGCGATTTGAAGTATTCCATATCCTATAATACTTTCCTTCAGAATCATGACCCACTTTAACACTACAATTGTTGAATACTCCGGTGACTAATCATTACATTTTGTTTAATCTCAGCTAAGTACTTAAAGTGCTCCTTAACCGCATCAATTTATATATTGGCATAACTTCAATTTGAACGAATCATAGTCCTCTTTCCTTATATATGACTTATTTACTAAAAAATTTTTATTATAACTCCAAAAAATGACAAATTATACGCTATACTTACTAGTAGAATAATAGTAAAAGTTTACCAGTTATTTGCCAGTAAGCTTTTTGGCTAGAAAAGTTCCAAGAAGCTTACATCCGGTGATGTTAAGGTACACGGGGGGAAATTTTATGGGATATGCTGTAGAAAGCCCATTGGAAAATGGTTTTAAACCACGTAGGAAATCAGCTTCCTGGTTTAGAAGTTGGAAATTCATTGTATCCAGTATAATCATACTGACTTCAATCTTCTGTTTAGCAAGTTATTTGTATCAGATTAACCATTTTAATTCTAATGTCTTCATTAACGATATAAAGGTTGGTGGCCTATCTGCTGAGCAAGCTCTTAGGAGATTACAATCAACTGTTTTAAAAAATGAAGTTTATGTTGGAGAACAGAAAATAATCGATGGTATAGATACAGAAATGAGATTTACAGAAGCAGACCTTCCTAGTTTTGAAAAACTTCTAGAAGAGCAGATGACAATTTTCCCTTCATCTAAAGAAAAAACCTACACATTAACACCAACTAATGATGATCAATACCGTAACATCATATTAAAGTATGATTTGGAACAAAAACTCATTTCCATGAATCAGGACTTAACGGCACCGTTCAATGCTAATGCCATTCTTGAGAATGGAAACATCACCATCTCAAAAGGCTATGAGGGAACTCAATATGATGTATCTAGTTTAATAAAGGAGTTTGAAACTAAAGAATATATAAGCACGATTAGTTTAGATCCTGTATACCTACAACCACTCAGAGAAGATAGTCAATATGTAAAGGATATACAAGAAAAGCTACAGACACTTCTTCAGCATACCGTTAACTATCAGGTGCAGGATCAAACGTATTCTCTAAAAGCAGGCGAACTCATAAAGAATGCATCAGTCTCTGATGATATGAAAATTACACTTGACCCTTTTCATATCAAAAATAAGATAACTGAAATTAACCAAGCACACTCTACTTTAAATAAGGATTTTAGTTTTAAAACTCATTCTGGTGCAGATATAACAGTAAAAGGAGAAGGTTATGGGTGGGCACTTGATATTGAAGCTGAGACATCATTGATTAAAGAAGCATTTGAAGCTGGTAATCAATCAATCTCCGCTTCTACTGTTCACGGAAATGGCTGGAGCAATGAGGGCTATGGCTATGATGCCGTTACAAACGATGGGATAGGCGATACGTATGCTGAAGTGTCCATTAAAGACCAACGTATGTGGCTTTATAAAGAAGGAAAAATGATTTTCACTACCCATGTAGTGACTGGCAAGAAAAGTGCTGGGCAAGATACCGAACCAGGTGTATGGTATATCCTTTATAAAAGGACACCATACACACTTACTGGTACTTCAGCCGAGAATCCTTACTCTATTGATGTTAATTATTGGGCACCTTTTACGAACAGTGGTCAGGGATTCCACGATGCCAGCTGGCGAAGTAATTGGAGTGGCAATGCTTATCTAAACGCAGGGTCAAATGGCTGTGTTAATGTTCCTCCCGGTGTGATGAAAACTGTATTTGAAAATCTAACTGTGTATCAGCCGGTTGTTATTTATTAGAGATAGAACAAAATTAGAATGAGTAATCTTAAAAAAGATACTTGATGCTAGGCTCATGATGGGAGAATATTTTTATGGGAAATACAATGATTAAGAATGTTGGTCAAATTGGGTTACCTGTTAAAGATATAAATAGAGCAGTAGATTTTTATAAAGAAAAATTAGGACTCTCCCTTTTATTTAACACGAACAGCATGGCATTCTTTGAATGCCATGAACTGCGGCTTATGCTGACACTTCCAGAAAAAGAAGAGTACACACATTCAAGTTCAGTTATTTATTTTCAGGTTCATAATATAAAAGACTCTTATGAACTTCTACTAGAAAAAAAGTGACATTTATTGACCAACCTCATGTTGTAGCTAAGATGGGAACAACAGAAACATGGATGGTATTCTTTAAGGACACAGAGGATAATACTCATGCATTGATGAGTGAAGTGGAAGTTTAAGAGAATAAGTGAGACCGTCTCATGAGGTGAGGACGGTCTCCTTCGTTTTGTAAAAATATAAGCTATTCAACTCAGGCTCTATTACGATCGTTTTCTCTTAACTAAAAAGAAGATAACTATTGCAGTAATAACTACCAATATTAGTATTGTATAAAAGATATAGGTTGGGTTTTTATCTATGTCTTCAGGAATAAACCTACTCGCAATAGGGCCAAGTGATAAGAACAATGGAACTAGAATGGTAAACCAGGTTTTAGTATATAGTGCTGAAGCAATAAAGATAGCAATACATACAAGGATAATGACGTTATTTTGAAAAGGGGTCGCTATATAGACAGATTGGAAACCTTGCTCTCTATACCAAAGTAAAACAATAACACCTAAACCAGTAACCAGAAAACTAGTTCCAATAGTCAACATATAACCCCATTTTGAATGAAGGAACTTAGGTAATACTTTGAATAACAGGAAACTATAAATCACTAGTCCTATCATTCCCCCGACAATCGCTATCAATATAATACCTTTTGATAATGAAAAACTATCTTCTAGGGCAGGTCCAAAACTGAAATAAGCTGCCAAAAGAAGAATCATCATTGGTATTAAACCAACCATTTGCCGATAGTCGGTACTCATTGATTCTCCAATACTCTTCATATACTGCTTAGGGCTTTCCCCAATAATATGTCTAACATCTTTACCCTCTAATTCTGCCTCCATTAAATGAACTTCGAGTTCCTCTGTAATTTCATTTACTTCTTTTTCATTTTTTCCCTTTGATAGTAAATATAAGCGAAGTTCTATCAAAAACTGATCGGATTGTTTGGAAAGCAATTTAAATCCCCCTTTTATTTAACACATTGTTAACAGTGAAACTTAACTTTTCCCAACGTTTAGTAAATAACGTTAATTCTCTTTCACCTTTTTCAGTTAATGAGTAATATTTCCTTTTAGGTCCAGCAGTTGATTTTCTTAAAGTGGTACTTACTAATCCTTCTTTTTGCATACGTAGTAATAAAGGATAAATGGTCCCTTCACTAAAGGAATTAAACCCATAAGATTCTAACTTCGCTGCCAATTCATATCCATAAATTTCTCCATCTTTAATGATTGCTAAAAGACAACCATCTAAAATTCCTTTTAACATCTGAGTAGTATCTGCCATAGAATTTACTCCTTTCACTACCTTGTAATACATGGTAAATACCTAAAAATAATTACCCTGTTATACAAGATATATTCATTATAAATAATGGTATCTTGTATTGCAAGGTATAAATGGATATTTTTTACACAATGTTTGCACTTAGATTTGTATAACTGGACTTAAAATTTCTTTAATTTCTTACTCTTTTGGATACTTCCCTCAGACTAGTCCTAAATTGTCACCATAAATCAATCTGATTCATTCTTATCTGTAAATAAGTAAAAAGAACCTATTAAGGTCCACGTTTTTTCATTTTTACTCTTCTTAGAATGGGTGAGTAATGGATGGCTTTTACTCCTTTCGTAAAGAACTCTCATGACCAAGAAGCCATTCCTTTCTCCAAAGACCTCCCGCATAGCCCGTCAACTTACCATCTGAACCGATTATTCGATGACATGGAATCACTATGCTTAATTTATTTTTTCCATTTGCATTACCCACCGCTCTAATCGCTTTTTCATTTCCTATTGCTTCGGCGATATCCTTATAGGATACAGTTTCTGCATATGTTATTTCTGTTAATGCACTCCATACTTTCTTTTGAAAATCTGTTCCTTTAAGTTGATATGGAAATGTAAAATCACTGCGCTTTCCTTTAAAGTATTCATCAAGTTGCTTTTTACAATCTTCTAAAACCCCAGGAAGTCTGTCTTTGTTATACAGGGTAGGGTTTTCTTGTTCAATAAAAAGTATAGAAAGTATTGCTTCATCTGTACCCGTTATTTCTATTACTCCTATTGGCGAGTGGTACAACAATCTATAGGTTTCAATCATATAAGGACCTCCATAGATAGAAAGTAGCATAACCCTGCCACCCCTCCCATCTTGCTGATAATTCCTCCAATTCTTCAATGGTTGGCTTACGATCATAACCTAATAGTTGCTTTATTGCATTATGAAGACCCACATCTGCTATTGGAAATGAATTAGTATAGTGTAAGCATTTCATCATTACATAGTCGGCTGTCCACGCCCCTATGCCCCGAAATTGTATTAATGATTTTTTCACTTCTTGATAATCTTGTTGTTCTACTATTATTTCCTTAGATAACTCGCCAGTTTTCATAGCTTTTGCTATCCCAATGATATATTCTGCTTTCTTCATTGTAATTTGAAGTTGCCTTAAGTCGTCGACATTCAAAATTGCTATTTCTTCATAGGAGGGGAATAACCAATATGTATCACCATTAATAATTAAACTTTCACCATATCTTTCTACGATTCGTCTCTTTAAGGTGTAAGCAAACGTTAAATTAATTTGCTGTCCTAAAATTGCCCATACGATCGTTTCAAATAAATCATGAATGCTAATCATTCGTAAGCCGTAATATTTATGAGTAATACCTTTTAAAAGGTTCTCGTGATTCGCCAGTGCATAAAATTCATTTAAATTTGTATTTAAATCAAACCACTCCCATATATATTTTGCCACTTCTTCTCTATCATTTTTGTTGGGGATGTCGTTCAAAAACTCGACTTTGATGTAATGATTTATATATTCAAGCTTAAACAATATTAATCTTTCGTTCACTTTTATTAATTTATATAAAGATCCTTCTTTAATCTCATGAAGGACTTCTTGATTGGACCTTCCTAGATATACCAAACACTCTTCAAAATTAAACTCCTTAGGAGGATTAATCTTTATATATGATTGACAGTCATTCCAATTCATCCTTAGAATCTCCTTCCATATTCAGTTTTCGGTATTCGCTCGGTGAACAATTTTTCTGCATTCTAAACACTCTATAAAAATTAGAAGGACTCTGAAATCCAACTTCGTAGCATATTTCTAGATTTGTCATATCAGAAAACAATAGCAAATGTGTCGCTTTATCGACACGGACTTTTTCTAAATAGGAACGAGGTGTCTCCCCAGTCTCTTGCTTAAATGTTCGTTCAAGATAAAATGGACTAAGACCTACGTATTCCGCTATATCTTTTAATGCTATATTTTCTTTACTTTGGTTGACTAGATAGGTAGTTACTTTTCTAACAAGCTCTATATTTGGGGAATATTCAACTTTCGGCTGACATCTTTTACAAGCACGAAACCCAGCATTCTCCACTTCATTCATATCAAAGTAAAACTCTACATTTACTTTCTTTGGCTTTCTAGACTTACAAGAAGGGCGACAGTATATTTTGGTTGTTTTCACAGCCGTAAAAAATAAGCCATCATATTTCTCATCACAAGCCAAAATCTTATTCCACATCTCTTCAAACGTAAGACTAATCGTCATCAGCATCACCTCTTCTCTTTCGAATTTACAAATAAACTCTAGTATTCTTTTGCATTTCCCCCAGAAATACACCGTGAACAGGAATCCAGCTAAACGCTCCTATATGTGTATATTTCATTTTATCAAGGTGACAGTTTCAAATTCGTCCTTATTCTTGCCCTTATGGTCTAAACTAAAAAAAGAGAAGTAACTCTTTACTTCTCTACTAAATTAAATATTATTGGATTTAAGTCAAACTATATGGAGGGGATCCTTACCGTAACTGTAGTCCCTTCACCTTTAGAGGATTGGAATTCAATCTTCCCTTTATATTTCTTAACAATACTAAAGCATATCATCATACCTAATCCTGTTCCTTTACTTTTCAGGGAATAAAAAGGTGTACCTAACGTTGCTATTTCTTCCTCTGTCATTCCACATCCATGATCTATTACTTTAATAACAACAAAATTCTTTTCACTTTCAGCAATCACTTGAATGATATCACCCATTTTAGAAGCTTCTATTGCGTTTTTAATAATATTTATGAGTAATTGTTTAATCTCTATATGGTTAGCAGAGATTCTACAATCTCCATTAACATTCAATTCAATTGATTTATCATGAATGTGTCCATATGAGTGAAGCAAATCAGTTACACTCTGAAGTATAAGTTTTACATCAACAGCTTCAGTCACTTTTTCTTTATCTGGCTTAGCCAGAGTTAAGAATTGGGATATGACCTGTTCAGCCGTATTTAATTCATTGATCATCAAGGTACAATGCCCTTTTTGCTCTTCGCTGAGTGTGGAATCTTGTTTAAATAGCTGCAAAAACCCACTTACAACGGTTAAAGGATTTCTAATCTCATGAGCAACGGCAGCTGAAAGTTGTCCAGTTGTCTTTAAGCGCTCAGATTGTTGGATTTGTTCATAATAGAGTTGTAGCTTTTTTATGCGAACGTTCATTAAATAAAAAATAAAATAAATGATGATCTGGCTTACAATAAAGTTGGCAAAATTCCCTATTAAATCCTGTTCTATATGTGGATATAGGTGCCCTTTATCAAGCACCATAATAAAAAGGAAAATGAATGTAGTCGAAACAAAGTTAAATACTAAAGAAAAATAAAAAAGTCTTGAATCAAAATACAAAATTGAAAGAGCTGGAATAAGACATAAAAAAATAAAGGTGGAAAAAGTTTCTGGATAAAAGATAAAAAGCGTATAAAAGAAGATCGAAGCAACAATGATAATAGTTATCCTTAAAAAATTGGTGCTTTTCTTAGGATAAAGTAATAAGCAAATGGACAGGATGACCACTAGTATACAATGGGTTATATAACCAACCTCTAATTTCCCAATACGAGGATTATCAACAAACACCCCTGATATCATGATGGCGATTATAATCCACACGACCGTATAATATGTTTTTTTACTAAAATTGATTTCCCTCATACTTACCCCTTTGATTATAGAACTGAATTTTTCTACTAGAAAAGTATACCTTATTTTTAATTATAGGTTTGAGTTTATTGTTAGATATTAATTAGTATTTTAATTTTCTTCTTTCTTATCTCTAATGACAAAAAGCTACATCTATTATTTTACAGTTCCTTTAACCAGTATAACTGAAAAATCATCAAGTATTAACTTGTATATCATACATAGATTTGGAGTTTATATATATACTTTTCCATTATGTTCTAAGCGAGAAAAAGAGAAGTATCTCCTACTTCTCTAGTAATTTTAGCTATATTTACTTATGCTTATCCTACATTCGAATAGACAATTTGATCTCTTCCTCTATCCTTCGCTTCATAGAGCAGCCTATCAACTTTTTCTACTAACTGATCTGGAGTTTCACCATTTTGCTTACAACTTCCAAAACTCATGGTTATAGAAAACTCTTGTCCTTCACAGTAAAAAGTTTGCATTGCTACAGCCTGCTTAACCTCAACTAAGAGCTTATTTACTTCAAACTGCTCATTACTATATAGTATGATTGCAAATTCTTCTCCCCCATAACGGAAAACCTTCCCTTGTTTCACTGGAATTATAGAGGTGAAAATTGACCCAATTTGACGTAATACTTTATCTCCCATAACATGCCCATATTGATCATTAATTGATTTAAACTTATCAATATCAGTAAGAGCAAGGTAAAAATCCTTACCATTATCTAAGTCTTTTCGTAAGCACTCCTGAAATGAACGATGATTAAGTAAATTGGTAAGGTAATCACGATTTGCCACTTCAACTAACAAGTTTTTCTCCGAATGATGCTTTCTTTCTCTTGAAACAATAATTCCTCCTAAACCACCGATCAGTAACAAAAAGAAAACCTGGCTAAAATAATTGATTAAGCTATGAGATGTAGAAACTTGTATCATAAAAATGATAGAGTATATCAAAATAAACAAAAATGCAGCTATGACTCCACCTTTGACTCTCCAATACACAGCAATATGCAAAAGAATCAAATATGCCAACGGAAACAATGGACTTTCGATTCCTCCCGTTAAAGGGATCAGTGCAGAAAAAGCAATAAAGTCAAAAAATGGTCCACACTTAGTCATTAATGTATACATCCTCGAGCCTTCAGGTGACTTATGTAAATAATAATCTGAAATGCCCATATATAAAACTCCAAAAACTACTAAAGAGATAAAGAAATATAGCTTTAAGTTAACTGGATTTTCGATATATTGAACGGTGAAGACGCTAATCGACAATACTATAAAAAACCAACGCAAAGAAGAAAAAATAACTTCAAGTGCATGGTCTGAGTGATAGGCATCCTTAATTATGAATTTCAAGTGATCCACATCCTATTAAAAAGCTTCTACTTATATTATAAAGTAAAAGGTGTAGTAATCTACTAAAATTTGTTAGGATATTATACTTTTCTTTTACATATGTTTCAGTTTACTGTAGGTGATCTTATGGGCAAAGTGCGGCAATGTATTTCCTAGTTTCTACTCAATAATTTTTATAATCCACTATAAACAACATCAAGTGTAAGGTTCTTAATTGAAGAACGTCCAAATGCTGCTCAACCAAATGAAGCGGATAACAATTGCGTCCATCAAAAAGGATAGGCCTCTTCATTAATTCTTCATAGACTTTTATGGATAGATTCTTGATTTCATCCCATTCTGTGACTATGAATGCAATGTCAGCTTGGTACAAGGCTTCTGTTAGAATCGGTCATTCATGTGAATAAAAAACAGCAACTTACCCTTAAGTCGACTTCTCACTTCTTCCAAAGCCAGGCAGGTCTATAGCCATAACGGAGTATTGCTTTTGTAAAAAAGGAATGATCCGACGAAATGTATAAGTCAAATAAGCAAAACCATGGATTAAAAGAATCGGTGGCTTATCATTCAACATGTATTCACAGGACAAATTGAGACCAGCTACTTTAAGGTAGGTTTGATTCAAACCATTAACAATCAATGTGATCCACTCCTCCGCGATTGATAAATATATGTTTTATTTTTAATCAATTTGGCCATGAGAATGCAGAATGAAGAAACAAACTATTTTTAGTCTCATGCACTCCATTTTTTCTACCTTACAATAAGGGACCACAGCACAAAAAACCCTCTAACATGGTTAGAGGGCTCACTTTTAACTAGGATCAACTGATATTTCAGTTGGTGTTTCTATCTGTTTCTTTTTCCTAATTGCATGTAGGTAAATAATCAAAATCGGCAACTGAATGAACGCTGCTAATGACAAACCGAAGCGAAGTGAATATCTGCTAGATGCAGCACCAACAATTGGTCCACCAATCGTTTGGCCTAATGCATTCATTTGGCTAGACATTGATAGTACTGTTGCTCTCACCTTGCCGTTAATATTTTGATTAATCCATGTGTCATAAAGCGGTCCAGTAATAGTCCCCGTCATGCTTAATAAAATAAAGCTCACTAATGCAAATTCAAAGCTACCTGCCAAACTAAAGCTAATAATACATAATAGACGGAGTCCCGTAAAAATAGCCATATACTTAGCTACCTTAGATTCTTGATCAAATGTTAAAGTCTTTCTAGCAATCCAAGCGGTAAAGAAACAACAGATATTTGCTACAATACTGATGATTCCAAACCAAACTGGCGCTGATAGGTTAGAGATTTCTAAGAATGTAAATGACGTTATTAGGTGAGCTTCCCATAAGCGATCAAAGCCTTCAGAGCCTGAGCCGATAAAGAGACTCATTACGAGGAATCCTACCAATATCGGTGTGCCTCTAACCACTGTAAGACCACTTTTAAATGTCGTTAACGTTTCACGAACGGAAAAATTTTCCGTCAAGGAGGCTCGACTAAAGTTTTGCTCCGGCATAAACAATACTAGCAGTACCCCAAGAGATACATACATGATTCCACCCATTAGGAAAGGCAAATGAAGAGCTAACGTAGATAGTCCCACACTTGCTACTACACCCATGATTCCAGCAACTTGGTTGACTTGAGATTCCTTTAAAAGGACCTCTCCCATCTTATCAACGCCTACTTCATCAGCTAACCAAGCCTGACTTGCTCCACTAAGAAAGGTCTCGCCAACACCTCTTATTACCTCTGCAATAACCACACCGACAAACAGAGACAATGCACCATGAAACACCATTTCTGATATAAATGGTACGGATCCCTCAATCATATAGGCGAACCCTAAAATAAAGACTCCAATAATTAAGGACAGTCTCCTACTATAAGTATCAGCCACTACGCCTGTTGGGATTTCTAATAGTAAAATGGTAAGCTCTAAAAAGGTTCCAACCAACACTAACTGGAACGGACTAAGTCCTAGACCTGAAACATAATAAAGAGCATACGTAGTAAACATGGTGGCATTGGCAAATGCCTTCAATGCTCCCATGGTTAGATAAATAGTTGATGCGTGCATCTTCTTCAAACAAATTCTCCCTCTCGTATACAGGGAGAAACACGCATCTCAACGTTATGTGTTAGTTACGTGCACTCCCCATGTTGAAATTATTTACTTTACAAGTTTGAACATTATTTGTGATGACTGACATCAACAACACCTCCGAGATTTAATAAGATAATTTTACTTTAAATTGGTTGGAAAATATATCAAATTTATTAACTTATATTGTATTTTTTTACGGGAGATATATTGTTATTTTGTTTGTAGTTGAGGAGTCATTCTATGACCTTAATTACCTTTTGAGTTCTAATGAGGAAAGAAGTTGCTACTTAAATTCAGATTAAGGGAAAAACTTAAAGGGACTGCATTGAGTCCCTTAATTGTTTACCTTTATTTATGGTACGGTTCACCGTGGTTATTTAAGAGGCAAAAAAGGCATTGGTGACCAATGCCTTTTAAAATCTTTTAAAAGCCCTCAGTTTAATCAGAGTATTACAACACTAAAAATTGCTTAGATGATAGTTACATATTATTTTGTCCCACTCACACTACATGGCTTGAATGGTTATGATTGCAGGTAAAATGCTACTATATCAATAAAAGCGCTTTTCATTAAACCTAGCCATTTAGACACTACTAGTTATAGTTTTTTATGTTTATTTTTATAACAACTTTGTCTACTTTTTAGACTAACATTAGAATGGTTAAGTGGGGTTACCTCTCTTAATATCTTATAAACAAACATACCCAAACCCATAAAATAAGATAACATTTTATAAAAATCAGTTTTTTTCTTTTCACACTGAACCAATACATCTTTTTCTTATTTTTCCCTGAAGACTGGCCAAGGTGAATATTTCTCATATACGATTGGGAAACGGTTAAAATAAGCCTTCATCTGAGCCAGTATACAACTAAGCGGGTGGATAACAAATGAAGCTACACTAATAATAATCTTTATATACTTTTTTGTAAGTTATGATTAAGATTTATGTGTGAGCTTTTTACAATAAGAGTAGATAGAATTATCCCTACACCAGATAATATGAAAACAACGTCAAAAATTTTAGTACTTAACAACCCAAAAATTAATGTCCCTAACGGCATGATAGATAACGCAACCATAAAAATAAATGAAAAAACCCTACCTGATTTATCTCTATCCACTTCTTGTTGAACTAGAGAAAAGAAATAAACATTAAACGTTGTTAAGAAAAATGCAAAAAATCCTACTAATAATATAGACAAATAACTTATACTAACAAATTGCAAAAGTACTATTGGAATTCCACAAAAAAGTAACTGTTGTTTTAATAATGCTGGGTTCGCTGCTTTTTTATTTCTTTTTGCTATTAATAATCCTGCCAATATTGCAAAAGTAGCTTGGGCACCTAATGCCAAGCTATAATATGTCCCATCGTCATTATATATGTTTAAATAGTATAAAGGTAGATTAATGTTATATGCTGAGATGAATAGGTTGAACAGAGCTGAAACTATTAATAGCTGAAACAACCATTTTTGCTGGAACACATAAGAATAACCTTCTTTAATATCAGCAAAAACATTTAAATTACCTTTGCTTTCACGTACATATTTATATTTTATGAACATTTCACTAGTTGCTGATAGCAGATAAGAAATACCATTTATAATAAATCCTATTCCTAGCCCTACCGCCAAACCACTTATAAGAAATCCTCCGATCAAAGGTGCTGCAACTGTAATCACTTGGCCGATAACTGTTGTAATAGAATTTGCACTAACAATCAACTTCTTATTAATCAATTCAGGTAAAATCGCTTTAATTGAAGGGGAAAACAAACTATTAGTCGCACCTAAGATTATTGCTGCCACCATTAATAAAGGAATATTTAACACATCATTCATCACAACAATACCAACGAATATACATACAACAGCACTAATTAAATCAGATAAAATTAGTATAAATTTCTTATTAAAGCGGTCAATGATAACTCCACTAAATATATTACAAATAACAACAGAGATTAAACTTGATGCCATTATAACCCCAAAGGTAGCTGCACTTCCCGTCTTTTGAACTAGCCACCACGCTAAAATTATTTCATAAATCTTGGTGCCCAATTTCGTTGTTATGTTTCCCATTGTTAACAGTATAAAATTTTTATTTAAATATAACTTTTCTTTTGACATTTATACTCCTCTTTTCATCATTAATCAACTTTCCACCAAGGAATCTAAAATGAAAGAGTCGAATTTTTTACTTAACTGAGCATTATTTAAGAAATAAATATAGGATTTATTCTTAAAATTAAAGCAAGTAATCCGTACTTTAGAATTAAGTTTTGAAGTTGTTTCACGAATAACTTCTAAGCTATCACGCCAATTTTCTAAATCCTCCGAGGTAAATTCACCTAAGTAGTTAATGCTTAATTTGATATTAGGAAATAACTTCATATCCTCATTCTCTTTGTACCTTTCTGATGAACACAAATAGTCTAAATGCCAGTTTTTTTCTATATAGATATCTTTCAATAATTCTTCACTCTTACTAAATAAGTTTTGCTCCTTTCCAGAATGGAATGGAACAAAAATGCTAACATGATAATCTCCAACCTCTGTAGAATAATCTTTCCCATTATATAAGTTTAAATTCTTAAGAATTTGATAACATTGGTGTTGTGCTTGGTATGATTCCTCAATAATCTTTGAAATATTATCAAAAACTAAGTTCGCCCTCGCTTCTTTATCCTTCAGATTATTTTCCAATATAATTTCATATAGAGGTGCATTAGGATTAGTTAATAGATTAAGATTTAGCTTATCAAAATTATGCTTTAGCTCTTGATAATAATCACTTTCCTTAATAACCTCAATAGTATCATCATTACATAGATTTATTACTTCTTCGACAAAAGTCTTGTAGTTTGTATTCCCTTTCTCTTCCAATGTCTTATTACATATTTGAATAAATTGATTTTCTAAGACATTTAATGAAAAGGCATCTGCAATATGATGATTTAAGAAAAAGATCACGCGATGTCTATTATTATTTTCTTTTATTAAGACAATATCATAAAGAAATTTATCATATACATCTAAACTATTTAATCTTTCATATTTGCTATTTGTTATTTTTTCTACCTTTTGTTTAAAGGAATTAAAGGCCAACTGAGATAAATCATAGTAGTCGAATTTCTTGAAACTTAATTTTTCAATATTTCTGACTTCAAAGTATTGATTTTCTGAAATTGTAACTCTTAGCATTAATTGGGTTTCTATTAATTTATTAATTGCCATTAAGATATCGTTATTGCTTTTGTTAGTAATAGAAATATCTCTAATAAGATAAGAGTTATATCCTCTTCTCAAATAAAACTCTTGCCTACTGAACAAAGGAAATTTAGTAACTACCTCGTATTTTTTTGCACTTACTGGGATCATAGGTTCAACATTATATTTTATTTCAATTAAATTCGACTGATTATTTACTAAAACGCGATCAGGTATTAACTGTTCATTTTCTAGGGACTGTATAAAGCTATCAACAAAGTTTTTTTCTTTTAATGTACTTACATAAATAACTTTTTCATTATTTTCAAAGGACAACTCATGATTAAAATTAGACAGCCAATATTCTTTAAAACTTTTTACATCTATATCAAGAATTTTTTCTAATATTAGTTTCTCCATAGCTGTAAAATATGGGTTAGAAATGATATCCTCATATTTCAGTATAGTTCCAAACACTTTTTCAATCTCTAATAATAGTGCAATCGTATCTAAAGAGTCTCCGCCAATCTGATAGAAATGATCAGTATCGTTTATTTCACTTTTCAATAAATCTGACCAAATTTGTTTCAATTTGGAGTTTACATCGCTATTTACTAAGTTATCTACTTCTACTGTATTAGGTTTCTTCATTTTATTTAAAAATTCTTTTCTCAATAATGGAAAATCTATTTTATTATTTTTATTTAATGGAAATTCCCTAACTGCTATAAAGTATTTTGGTATAAAATACGATTCAAGATGTCCACGTAATTCTTCTATATATGGAGTAGTATCTAACCCGGTTGCTGTTTGTAAATAAGCAACTAAAAAGCTTTTAGTTTCAAACTCCTCTAATCGAACGACGGCATCTTCTATTGGCATTAACTCTTTAAGTTTGTTTTCAATTTCCTCACTCTCAACTCTAATACCATTTATTTTAATTTGATTATCTTTCCTACCTAAACAATAGATGAATCCATCCTTACTCTTTCCAAGATCCCCACTTCGGTAAAATCTTTTATTTCCAACCATAACAAAGCTTTTTTGGGTTAACTCTTCTCTTTTATAATATTCTCTAGCTAACCCTGGTCCACCAATTAAGATTTCACCAATTTCATTTTCTTTTGCAATTGATTGATTCTTATTCCATATTAATATTTCTACGTCTGTTAATGGTTTTCCAATCGGAACACTGATCTCCTCGACAGGTAGTTCTTTTATTTCAAAGTAAGTTGAGTATATCGTTGCTTCTGTTGGACCATATGCATTAATCACATTCATATTTAAATCCATTTGATTCATCATTTTAGCAAGGTCATACGGAAATTTTTCCCCTGCCAATAGTAAATACTTAACCTTACTAAAATAGTTCTCCTGATTTTTGAAAAGTACTCTAAAGTAAGATGGTGAGAAGGCCAAATGGGTTACATTATTGTTGTAAATAAAAGAGGGAAGATCTTTTATTTCTAACGCAGAGTGAAATAAAGTAACTGTTCCTCCTTTAAGTACCCAACCAAAAATCTCTGTTACAGAAACATCAAAAGAATAGTTAGTTGAGAATAAGTAGTTATCATCCTTAGTAAAAGGGAACAAAGTATCAAGTGTAGTGATCCTTTGCATTAAACTTTTATCTTCTATTACACAGCCTTTTGGTTTTCCTGTCGTTCCTGACGTGTATATAATGTAACTGACAAATTCATCGGAATACTCTACACTTTCTTGCCATTTTTTTTCATAAAGTGGTTTTCTTAGTTGGTTGAAGGGAACCATGATCTTGTTAAAGTCTGTCGTTTCAAAATCAGTGATATAAAAGTTTGTTTCAATATCCTCTAAAATCTCTTTACATTTATTCGTAGTAATTTCTTTTGGGAGTGGTAAATAAGCTGCCCCCGCTTTCAAAATAGCAAAAATAGTAATTAATGCATGTAAATTGTCTTTAAGACGAATAGGTACAATGCAATTTTCTCCTTTTGTTAACTGAAGGATATGCTGTGCTGCAGTATTTACTTTGTCATTAAACTGCTCATAGGTAATGTGAAGTTTATCATATATAACAGCAGTTTTTTCTGGGTGATTTTTTACATGGTTATCAATTTTCTCAAACAATAGTTTTCTATTCATGTTTTTTCCTCCTTATTAATGATTAATATTGTTTTATACCTACATCACTTACATCCTAACTTGATATAAATATCATATAGTTGAATTCCAACAAAAGGTATTGAAAAAATACTGCGAATTATTCGGGAAATACATAAAAAAATCTAAGGAAATAATGGCAATGTATGCAAATTTTATAAATATGTTGGAATAATGTGTTTTTCTCCGAAAAAAAGCTCCAAACCACCTAAAATGGCAATAAAAACTTTATATTTTTCCTGAAAATTTTTAGGTATGATGTATCTAACAAAGATAAATTAGAATGTTCTAAGGGGTGGGTTTTATGTTAGATATTAATGTTATACGAGAAAATAAAGAAGTATTGAAAACCATTGCTTCCCACAAGGGAATTAATGTTCCAATAGATCAATTAATAGAAGTAGATGTAAAAAGAAGACGGCTAATCCAGGAAATAGAAACAATAAGAGCTAAAAAAAATACATACATTAAAGAAATCAAAACGTATATAACTAGCAACAATCAAAACTTAATAAACGAAGCAAAAGAAAACGTTAGAAAAATTAATATGGACATAACGGAACGAGAATTAAAATTAAAAGATATTAAAGATTCTTTTGATAAACTAATGCTCCTAGTCCCAAACTTTTTATCCCCAGATACACCAATTGGTACTTCAGATGAGGATAATAGAATTCTAAAAATTTATGGTGAAGTTCCCCATTTTTCTTATGAGATGAAAAGCCATGTGGACCTCGGAACAGAACTGGGAATTTTTGATTTTGAAAGAGGAGTAAAAGTGGCTGGTAGTAGAAGCTACTTTTTAAAAAATACTGGATTCATGTTGAACCGAGCAGTACAACAATTAACGATTGATCTGTTATTAAATAAAGGGTTTGACCTTATGGAGGTACCATTAATTGTGAATAAAGACATGTTTACAAATACTGGATTCTTCCCAGTTGGTGAAGATCAATCATTTCATATTAATGATTCTAATAAATATTTAGTTGGTACTTCAGAAGTCCCTCTTATCTCCTATTATTCTAATGAAATAATTGAACAACCACTGCCAATTAAACTTGCTAGTTCATCAAGTTGCTTTAGAAGTGAAGTTGGGTCTGCGGGACGAGACGTAAAAGGATTATATAGGGTTCATCAGTTCTCTAAAGTAGAACAAGTTGTCTTATGTGAAAATAATGTAGATGTTTCGAATAAAATACTAGTGGAAATAACAGAAACAGCGGAGGAAGTACTACAATTACTGGAGTTACCTTATCGTATCGTTCAAGTCTGTTCAAAAGAAATGGGACAAGGAGTGTACAAAAAATTCGACATTGAGACTTGGATGCCTAGTAGAAATAGTTATGGTGAAACGCATTCTGCTTCAAATTTATTGGATTTCCAAAGCAGAAGGTCGAACATCCGATATAAAGATAACCAAGGTGTGTTGAAGTACTTCCACACATTAAATTGTACTGCAATTGCAAGCCCAAGAATATTAATTCCACTATTGGAAGTTCATCAACAAGAAGATGGTTCTGTATACATACCAAAAGCGTTAAGGAAATACCTTCATAACACTGATTATTTAAGGCAAAAAGAAAATAGTACACATTGTTAGTAACCTAATCAAATGACTGAATCATTATAACTCGTGGAAATATCTTGTAATCTTGTATTTCCACGATTCTATGGTCGTGATATTATTTCTTCATTATAGCTTTTTATAGCCCTTTCGTAATAATTACAAGCTAATTTATATTTCCGGTCGTTATAATAGTACTCTCCTAATCTTCGGTAAGCTTTACTTAATTCTTGAAAATTTTGTTTTGAAATATAATAAGGAACGGCTGTCTTTTCTAAATGGATTATATACTCCTGTATATTATTTTTTCTTTCAAGATTTACTTCATACCATAGAGTGACAAAATCTATTTCAACGCCTGAAAAATCTTTTATTCTCATATTTCTTAATGCGCGTTCTAAGTAACGATTACATTCATCCAGCTTTCCATTTCGATATAAATGCTTCACAATATATAATAGAGTTGTAAAGTAAGATTGACTTTTCGAATCCTTCAATTCTAAACTTAAAGTATAATACTCCATGGCTTTATTGTGATTTTCCCTCATAGAGTAACAATAACCAAGATTATGATAAGCTATGGCTCTGTTTACTTGATCATTAGTATCCATTGATATCCTCACAATGGTTAAGAATTCTTTTTCAGCTTCTTCGTAGTTCATATTTCTAGTATAATTTAATCCAATAATAGATTTACAATCTATTATCTTATTAAAGTTCATATTTTCTATAAATATTGGAAGTGCTTTTTGACAATAGTGTATAGCTACATTGCTAATTTTCAAATGACTATATGTTAGACCAATATGATATAACAAGTTGCAGTCATTACGATTGTTGTTCATCATAATGCTTTCTGCTTCCTTTAAAAGGAACAACCCCTCATTATATAAATTTTGGCGACATTTTAATAAACCTTTAAAGTGATAATAATGCTGCTTTAAAAGTGGTGTTAACATATCTTTCATGGACTCAATATCATCAACTGCCTTTTGGGCTTTATTTAATTCGTTAAATATTAGATGATACCTTAGTTTCACTAATAAGTACTTCTGAAAAAGAGTAGGGTTATTCATAATTAACTCTAACTGCTGATTAATATCATTAAATATTTTTCTAACTTCTTCATTCTTTTTACCTTCAATTAGTACATATATTTTAGTTATTAACTCCTCAACAGTATGCATATTATCTAATAATTTCGCATACTCTACCGTATTTAAATCTAATCGCTCTAGCAAAAATTTCACTGTTTCTTGATTAGGAGTAATTTTGCCATTCTCTATCTTACTAAGATATGTAATAGAACAAATACCTTGTGACAAACTTTCCTGTGTTATGCCCTTCTTCGTTCTATAAAACTTAATGAAAGAACCAGCGTTTTCAATCATTTCTTTGTTCATAAATAGTTTCACTCCCTTACGCCAAATTCCTAATGGAACTTACATATTTATATTAGCATAATGTTTTAATAATTCAAAAAGAACAGGGGAATATTGTTCTAGGTTTTATGAAACAAAAAAACTCAAGTTTCTCTTAGAAACTTGAGTTTTTGTATTTTCCTAATTAATCAATCGTAATCAGGGTGTTCTTCATTAATGTTGGAACCATTATTATCGATAGAGGCAGAGACCATTGTCGAATTGTTATTATATAAGAATGATAAAACTAAAATAGTTGAAGCTGCAATAATAAATAATTTAAAACTTTTTTTCATTTGCTATATCTCCCTTTAATATAAAATAATCTTTTATTTTTTTTTAGAAGGCCTTTCAATTTTGGCTAATGTACTTAAGACCTCTCTAACTCTTGAAAATGAAATTGCTTTTACTGTAGCAGTCTCTTTAATAAAACCTATTGTCTGTTCTTGTAACGCATTGTCTAATTCATCATTAAAATTTGATTGATAATATAAATTACCATTAACATAAATTGTTGAGTAATTAATAATATGAATTTGATCCGTCTCACTAGTGATAGTTATTCTATTCATATTTTCGTTTGAATTCATATCATGAGATATTTGTATCTCAATGTTATTAATAGACCCCTGGATAAATACTTCTGTATTAAAAGCTTCGCAATAAGATAATTTTCTTCTAGTAACTGTAAATTCTTGAAGTGAGAATAAATAATCTAACACATCTAAGCTGTGTAACACTTCATACCACAATAGGAAATTCTCACAATCATACCACCATTTTTTTCTTTTCTTATTTGTAAGCCTTTCAAACTGCACATCCATTATATTAAGATTATTGATTTTTATATATTCTTTTACTCTGTTAAAACAAGTAAAGAACCTTAATATATGACCTGAAAATAACTCTGTTTGCGAACTAATAGACTGCTCCAAACATAATAACGAGTCCATGGAGCAGACTGCAGGCTTTTCTACCAATACTTTCTTGCCACTTAATATAGTTTTTCGAATATAGAATTCATTAAATATAAACGGCGAAGCTATAATGACGGAAGTACATTCATCTAACTTTTTAACGAATTCGATTTCAGAGGTTACATAAATATATGAAACGTCATTCCTTCTAAGTATTTCTTGGTATTTTTTACCCATTTCCCCATTTCCTATCACAAGAACATTGTCAGTCATTTTCATCCTCTAATAATAGTTTTTTTAGACATTCAAAGTGAGTTTTTACCTCATCCAAATTGATCCACTCATTTGGTTGATGTGCTTGTTTTAGACTTCCAGGGCCAAAAATAAACACTGGTGTATTTAATTTGGCTGCATAATGCCCTGCATCTGAACCCCCAAAGAATAAATTAGATTTCATTTCCTCATTTGAAACCTTATAAAAGTCCTCTTTTAATCTATTAACTAATAACTCGGAGAAATCAGTTTTCAAATTATTATATTTCCAAGAATACATACTAGGAAGATAATTCTCTATTTCATAAGAAACGTTCGTTCTGTTTAAAAGTTCTTTCAAAATATTCAATATGAGCTCTTTATCTTCTTCCTGACTGACTCTTATATCAATAACTGCTTCACTTTTATAATTGACAGTCCCAGGATGATTACCGCCTTTTATAATACCAATATTGACATTAGGAAAGTACGGAAATACATCGTCATAAAACTTCAAAAGATCTGTTTTATCTTTAAGTTCCCTTAATACTTTAACTAAGACTTCATTAGCACTGATACCTTCAAAGTAATGTCCTGCATGTGCTTGCTTCCCTTTAATTGAAATTCTTTTCCATGTATTACCTAAAGAATTCAGAACGATACTATTCTCTGTTGGCTCACATACAATGGCTAGATCGTAATGCTTAGCTAGCTTATTATGGTCAATTAAATATCTCATTCCATAACCACTGTTATTTTCCTCATCATCTACAAAATGGAACTCGAGATCCCACTTTGGCTTTATATTATTTTCTCCAATGTAGAATAATAAGGTTAGCATTGATGCAACGCCACCCTTCATATCTGAGGAACCTACTCCAAAAAGTTTTTCACCGATTTCTTTTGCTTCTAATGGATTATATATCCAATCATCTAAAGACCCATATGGCTTCGTATCAACATGTCCATTAATAACTATTCTTTTCCTGTTTATTCCATCTATCTTTACAATTATATTACTCTTCTTACTATTCGGCCTAATAATTTCGTAAGAGAAATTAAATCTTTCTGCACATTGGCGAATATATTGAATCATTTTCTCACTATCGCCACCTGGATTTTGAGAATCTATTTGTACTATTTCTTTTAAGATTTGCTTATACATTAAAATTTCCCTTCAAATAATCGTTAAGTTCTATACTCATTGGACATCTTATTAGTCCCTTACAAGTACTTTCACAGTAGTTTGAACACTCCTGTTTTAGGCTATTCAACCTATCTGGATACTCTAGCATGGTTAACATAACTGCTTTAGGTGTAACTAATTCATTCCCTGTAGCTTGATAGGGGGGGCAATCACTTAAACATAATCCGCATTTTGAGCAGTTTAAATATATCATTCAATCAACCTCTTTAGATCATTCAAAATATCAACCTGCTTTTTATATCTTTGATCCAAGTAAATATATTCATTAGTATTTTGATTAATTTTCCTTATTGAGCTGGAGACTCTTTTCAACAACTCCATTTTTTGTTCTTGAATTGTATCAAAAACTAATAAAGTTTTTTCATTATTCAAATATAGCCAGGAATTAAAATGAATATCTTCGAACTGTAACTCTCTATCTAGCGAAATAATATAGAATGTTGAATACTCACCAAAATTAGTTCCTGACCAAACATTGTATTCTTCAAAATTAGATGGTATTTCAACTTTACATGATAGTAAAAGAAGTAATTCCCCAACAGAAGTATAATAATAATCAACTAAAAAATTTCTAAAACTAGGGTGATTCGTCCATTTATGTACTTCGTCTTTTGCACAGCAAGTTTTTATAAAATAATATTTATTTCTCAATTCCTCTTTAAATACAGTTTTTAAAGTTACGGTTTTTGCATCTTTTAAAGCTAGATAAAGAGGAACTACGTTATAACCTTCCACATTTTTTAACGTTTTTCTTCCAACTATGAACTCTGATTCTAACTCTACAGCCCTAGTCAGAAGATCTAGATTATATATGGAATCCAAGAAGCTCGGTATTCCTAATTTATATAAGTCGTTTAACGATAATTGAGAATTAACAACAGGAAAGTACGGAATGCTTATAGTTTCCTCTTCTAATTTATCAAATAATTCTCTCGGTGAAAGTTGTGCTGGGATATCTAGAACGCCATCCTCCACTGAAGGCTTATATTTAACAGAATTATATTCCATTTTTTCTATAGGATAGCAGTATTTAAGTGAATACTCTCTAACTAATCCTTTATATTGTTCGACCGATTCATTATCACTTAATAGTTTTCCAACGTTGATAATATTCTCTTGATCAAACGTTTGTTTAATTTCTTGGTAAAGCTTATTAAGCCTTGGATCTGTAAGGATATACTGAATATTTTTCTTCTCTATACCTATCCCGTGTTCACCTGTTACTGCTCCACCTAGTCTTACTGCTTTTGTAATAATTAGATGTAAAAATAGCTTTAGCTTTTCATATTCTTCCTCATCAGTTGGGTCATAAAATATAGTTGGATGTATGTTTCCATCTCCAGCATGATAAGTATTTAGGATTGGAAAATTAAACACTTCAGATAGACGGAAGAAATACTCTATTATTTCTTCTAACTTACTTCTCGGTACTACTGTATCGAACAAGAAATAAACTTTTTTATTACTTCGTTTAATTACACCTTGTACATTTTCTTGAACAACGGCTAGCCTCATATCATGCAATGTTCCATAACTGATAATTTGACAATCAAATTGATCCATCGCTTCTTTAAGCGTAGTCAACTTTCCTAACACAATCTCCTCATTATCATGTTCGATACTAATAATTAATTTCGCCCCAATTTGATTAGTAATTCCAGGTATAAATGGGTCTGTCGACATATCTATTGCAGTGGTTAACAAGCCTTCTTTTACAATGATATCAACTGCTTTTATCGCATGTTTGTAATCAAGAAATTGAATTATTAACTCACTTTTATACAAATTATCTTTTTGAGTTGAAACAGTTGCATTTAGTACTGTTCCTAACGTTCCTTCAGAACCAATGAATAAGTGCTTAACTGGATAATTTGGTAACACATAGCTCTGTTTACTTCCTAAGTTAATAGTCCCATGCTGTGGTGTATTGACATTAATTTCACGAATATAATTTGCTGTCACACCGTACATGTAACATCTTGCTCCACCTGCGTTCATGGCGATAGTACCACCTAATGTACAAACTCTTAGAGAAGCAGGATCAGGAGGGTATACCAACGATTTTTCCATTAGTTTTTGGTTTATTTCTGCTAGCTTTACACTAGGAGAAATTGTATAAAGATTATTATCTAGCTCGATTATTTCTTTGTTTAACTGGGCTATCGAGACTACCACATCATGATGTTGGGCCTGCACCCCACCACAATAATTAGTTCCTGCTCCTCTAATTAAATATTTCATATTATTCCTATTTAAATAATCGATAACACCAGACAATTCATTCATCGTTTTGGGTGAAATAACTATACTAGCATTACCTTTAGCTAAATATGCATCATAATCGTAAATAAATAGCTTTTCCTTTTCATCAATAAATTGCACATTATTTTCTTTTAAATAGTTTTTTAACATTGCAGACTCCTATTTTTATGGTTTCTATCCGCTGTTTTGTCGGTAAATACATCAAGTAAGAACTCCGTTAATAGACTTGTATAATCATAAAATTGTTCTTCGGAAACATACTCATTAATAGCGTGAGCCTGTTCTAAGCTTCCTGGTCCAAAAATCACAGTATTTACGCCTGATTCCATAAGATAGAAAGCATCTGAAGCACCATAAAAACCACCATATGTTTCTTTCTTCAACCTAGATTGATTTAATTGAAATAATGTATTTGTTAATTCATTTCCATCACTTTTACAAGGAGGATATCCACCTGTACTAAATGTCTCGATACCAACAGTTACAACACCTTTATATTTATCTTCAATATCTCTTAAACAACCAGTAACTATTTCATACATTGTGTTACGATCTTCATCTGGTTTGATACGAATATCAATTAACGCTTCACAATAATTTGGGACGGTACCAGGGTGAACTCCACCGTTGATAAAACCTATATTCATATCATGTAGCTCGTTATAAGGAAAATCTTGCCCGGTTGTCACACGAAATTCTCGATAAGAACGAACAGCTTTTCTAACGTTTCCTATAACTTCATTCATAACATCGATTGCATTCTTATACTTAAAAGCTAATCCTGCATGTCCGCCATCCGTATTCACTTTCCACTTTAACCAAAGATTACCTAACTCAGATTTACATATTTCGTTATTAGTCGGTTCAGCTACTATTGCTAAATCAGCATAGAAATCGTAATTATATACATCCGTTAAATATTTCATTCCATGATAACTTCCCATTTCCTCATCAGCAACAAATTGAAGTTCTAATTCTCCATTTTTTAGACCATTATAGCTCATTATTTCTTTAACCGTTATCAAGAAAGCAGCTAAACCTGCTTTCATATCACATGCTCCTCGGCCATAAACTTTTCCATCTATTACCTCAGCACTAAAAGGATCTGCTATCCACTCTCTTCTTTCTTCTTCACTTTGAAGAGCAGGCTTTGTATCCATATGTCCATTTAATATTATCTTTGGAATTCCATCCCCAAATCTAACGTTCGCAATGATATTAATCCGTTTATCATTACTTTTAATTATCCTTGGTTCAATCCCAAAACCCCTTAAAAACTTAATAATGTATGCTGCTACACTATCTTCATTCTCCTTGTTTACTTGACTTTTTAATTGAATAAGGTCTGTAAGTATGGAAAGTTGTTCCTTTTTATTCACGTAAATTGCCTTTCCTTCCTCACAGTCTTAACACCTATATTAGCTGCTTGTACTAGACTTTCCGCAACTGCAATATTGTGAATCGCTTCATCTATTGTAGGGTAAGCAACTGTATTATCCTGAACAATGGTTGTTACGAAACTTTCAATTTCAGCTACTAGTGCATCCTTAAGAAAGAATTCCTCATAAATCGTTTTATCATTGTAAACTTCCACATCTGGATTTAATCGTGTTTTTAATACACCTTTACTACCAAAAATATTTACTTCATATTCCATTCCATACGGATATTCTTCAGGGAGTAACCAGATCGTCTCAATATGAGCATGAACTCCACTTTTTGTCTGTAAATAAGCTGTATTAAAATAATATGATTCTCTTTCTGGCAATGCTTGAATAGCAGCAACATTCTCAATTTGGCTACCTGCAAAAAACTGAACTAAATCAATATCGTGCACCATTGAAGTAACAAATGTATTAATTCTTCCATAATGGCTTAACATTGACTTACTAAAGTTCCTTTTTAAACTTATTGCTCGAACCTCTCCTATCTTACCTTCGAGAATTCTCTCCTTAATAGCCAGATGCTTTTTTTCATGTCTTAATAGATGGCCAACGCCAATTTTTAAATTTCTACTATCTGCCAAGGCCTTTAATTCAAGGGCATCTTCATGTTTTGTTGTAATTGGTTTTTCCATAAATAAATGTTTATTGGACTCAAGTACCTTTTTTCCAATATCATAATGCGTACTCTCATCTGTGATGACATGGATTACATTGGTTTCTTCGTTTGTTAATAGTTCCTCCAAGCTCTGAAAAAAACGTACTTCTGGGTACTCACCCATTACTTTTTCTTTAACTATAGTATTCTTGTCAAAAACACCTATTACATTTACATCTCGTAACTTACTCAATATTTCTAAATGTGCTACACCAAAATTCCCTAAACCTACTATTCCGACATTGTAATTCATACTAAAACCCCTTTGGAAATACCCCTTAGTCGATAATATTCATTTAACATTTCGTCAAGTAATACTATTGCCCATGAATAGCAATTGATTGCATTTTCTCTTTCACATTGAAAATTAAATTCCGAGTATTTTAATTCAGTGAATTTTGTTACAAGGTCAAAAACTTCAGATGGATAGTTTTGCTGATAAAAAGGAATTAATTTATTCCTCCAATCATGAATAATATTTAAATCGTCTCCCTCAGCTAATGCTTTGGGTTCTAACTTTAAACTTACACTATCCCGAATAGCCTCTTCAGCGTAGTGTAGCGCTTCTCTAAAAATAATTAATGGACTTTCTTCTAATGAATAAATGTGTGGTAATTTTTCCAGTTGATATTTATATAACAATAAAGCGTACTCTCTCTCATCCCACCAACTATCATTTTTTTCTACTACATTTAAGAGACTTTTTAGTATTTTCTCATCTCCATATATAACCTCATAGCTATAATTCCAACCGTTCCCAATATTTTGAGTCAAGTTTAATCGATTTTTTTTAGCACTTCCGTCAAACATATTGGTAGTTAGACTAATACGTTGCTCCCTTACCTTAGATGTATCTCTTCTACTGTAAGCATAAGGATGTAAATCCACAAAAATTTCTACACCGTGATTCCACTTACCAATCAGTTCAGATACTATTTTTGCGTACAATAAATTTGCCTTATAAAAGTTCCCTTCCTTTGAAACTAAGTATATATTTACATTCGGCTCATCAGAAAAATGTTTTTTTCTTACATAACTACCAGTTATAAATGCAAGATTAATGTCATCACAAAGTTCTGTTCGGATCCTATCTTTTAATTCTTCTACAAATTCTTTAATTACTATATTTAGTTCCATTATTCTCCCTCCTTATACCCAATCCACTTTTTTTCGAAGAGTGGAGTCTTTGTATTGTTCCTCAAAATGATTGTCTGCCTTTGAAAAAATATGCGAATACATTTCTAGAATACTTGAATCTTTTTTAAGCGACGTATCTAACTCTTTAAAAACTATATGTAAGTTTTTTTCAATATCGGTGTTTGAAAAGCAAAATGGTAGCCTATGTAATAAACTTCTATATTGATTTGCATTAAAATAATCTAGTTTATCACCATAAAGTTCTTTTGTTTCTTTTCTTTCACCTATTAAATATTCATATCTATTAACTTTAAATGGTGTACCTAAAAGATATGTTTCGCTCTCCCAACTTTTTCGAGAGAGTGAGTAAATGACTACCTTATCAACCCCTTCTGCATTTGTTGTAAATGCTGGATGAAGACCATAATTTACTCTTTCGCGTAAATTATGATTATAAATGAAGCTTGATAATTTTAGATTCAATTCAGGATAGCTTTTATCATCAAAAATTATCACGTAAGCATCTCTATCGTTTGTAAATGTAACCTCTACTAATTCTGTATTCTCATACTTTACTAATTCGTTCTGTAAACTTGTTAAAATCTGCTCCTTATTCATTACTTTCACCCCTTACCAAAAATATGCTAGATTTCTATTTCCGCTATAACTACTCATGACTTCTTTCATAATAGGTTCTTTTAGATAAGCAGGAATACTATTGAATTTATTAATTCTAATATTATTAATTGTTTCTCTACATACTGGGCACATATTATAAGAAGTTAATCCTTTTATCCCTTTAACATGGCCATTTAAGTTTCCTTTTTCATAAATGTTTGTATAAAATGTATTTTTTTTATTTAGGTCTTTCTCTTCTAACTCATACGATCGAGCTGATAGTTGTCCACATCTATATAAATCTCCATTCGCTCTAACTTTCCCTACAAGACCAAGTTCTGTAACCGTACAACGTTTTACTAGAGGAAGATGGAAGGCTAATACTCTTTCTAAATACTCCCGTATTGCAACTGGACTATTTATTGGGTTAATATCCTCTTTTATGTTTAGATAATTTTCTAATACTCTATCTAAAACCATTTTCAACGTATCCCCATTGATAGCTTCCTTAGCATTTCTTTTAATAGAAATAAAAGGTCTTGGAGTAATAATTGTTTGGAAATCTTTTGCTAGTTGGATAGTGAATTTATAATCTGCTTTATTATTCCACGAGATTAAGTTACCTACTAAGATTGCTGTATCAATACCTAATATTTCTTTTAATTTAATCATTTTTTTAATGTTTTTAAATACAGTATCGTTCTTATCCTCTGGTTCACCAGGTGCTATAAAGTTATAATAAGAAACACGAATTCCCTTCGTCGACAGTAACAAGCGTTTAATATCGTCTTCATTATCTAGTGCAAAAGCATTTGTAATTAAGAAAGTGTCAATTCCATTCTCTTGAAATTTTTCAGTTACATCAGGTAGACGTTTACCGTTGTAATTATAAATACTTGGCTCTCCTCCACCGGCTAATGTAATTGCACGGTAACCTGCTTGTTTTAACTCATCAATAAATAGTTCTAATTTATCATATGGTAATTGTTTATCCATTTGACTAAATTGAAAAGTACATCCTGGACACTTAAAGTTACAAACATCAGTAATATCAATTTCCAATCTTTTAACACTTTCACCAGCATCCATCGATTGTTTAATAAATAATACTTTTTCAGGGCTAAAGGGTGTATAGCTAATTGCTTTTGACATTTCATCAATAAATGGGTGATCTTGAATCGAAAATGATTTTAGATCATACAAGAAATTCAAATACTCTTTATAAATGCTAGGGTCTAACTTATTCATTCCTTCTTCATACCATTTCTTAGCATCCACTACTTCTTTTATTACTACACTCATTAGACAACATCCTCATCATTTGATTTAGATTAATTGTAATATTTATGTAATTTTTAGTGTATTGTTAAAAAATTGTGATATTTGTTATAAATTTCATAAGTAATTGACAAAAATTGTTGAAAACTAGGTCTTTTTTTATAAAAAACTGTTTATTTTCTAATTAAATTGAAAATACAGAGCTAACTCATTTATGTCTAGGAACTATATTTGCATTGTTTTTTTTTGAAAATCATCTATATTTAAAGAAAAATCTAGTAGAAAAGAATCTACTTTATACAAAAATCACCAAATTACTAGATAGAAAGGTGAGGAAACAAAATTTATGTATAGTTAGAAGGAATTACAATCATTGAGAACTTACGAGGTTAAAACAAAAAACTCAGGAGGTATGTTGTTTATGTTAAAAATCAATAATAAGCTTTCACTCGAACCTTTTAGTACTTCAGACGAAGCATTACTTAATACGTTATATAATAATCAAGAAGTTACAAAGTATGGTACACTAAAATATTCCTATCCAGTATCCGATAGCACAATAAAGTACTTATTAAAAACGTTTACTGAGAGTAGATCAGATAAGTTTTATACAATAAAACACGAAGACGAAAAAGTTGGAATGGCACAGATATTACAAGTTGATAATGTAAACAGAAAATGTAAGGTTGGCATTTTATTAACTCCCGATTCATTTGGTTTAGGTTATGGTTCACTTGTCCTAGAGGAGCTTATAAATATCTGTTTTAATCATATGAATTTACATAAAATTGAATTGGAAATTGCAGAAAATAATGTACACAGTATTAGATTAGCGGAGAAGCACCATTTCCAAAAAGAAGGTACACTAAAAGAGTCATTCTATACACACGGAAAATACAAGGATATTTTGTTATATGGTCTTATTAAAGGGGAACAAACTAAAATTTAACTTTGTTTCTAGCATTAGAACGTTCAATATCCTTCACCACTTTAGAAAGGGGTCCGTGATACCACCTATCTCTATACTCAAATTATATATTTTTCAAATTATCGACTGTTCTAAATTATAAAAAGCAAAGGGTCCTTTTAAATAACCTAAAAGATTGGCTTAGAATAATGAAATTAATTCAACTTATAACTTTAAAATAAAAAAACCTTATTTGCTTATATATAAGGTTCACCGTGGTTATTTAAGAGGCAAAAATGGACAGGGATATCATTTCCTGTCCATTTTTTACTTTTAATCCTATGTACTGTAAAGGAATAATTGGAATCGTTCTCTTTTATCGTTTACATTAGGGTGTATTTACACTCTAAGTAACTTGAAAAGGATCTAAGATAGAAGGTATAGTGGTGTTTATCTGACTTCAACGAGATAGGAAGAAATAAACTACCCTTCTACAATAAACTCAAATTATTCTACTACTAACAACCTCCTCATGATATGGAGAATACTGCAATTCTTTTATTGTAGTAAGTCCGCTATCTTCCCTTAAAAACTCAAATTGTTTAAATTCGTTACCAAAAAAACTAAACTTCCTTCTAAAAAGACCTGCAACATCAGGATTAGCTGTTGTGAATATAATTTGTGTTCCTCGTAGTGCTAATTCCCGAATTATGTCTAATAAATTTAACAAGTGTAGATCATCCATATTTGCAACTGGTTCATCCAATAACAGAAATCTCGGAGCACTTGGTGCTGCTAAGAAATGAGTAAACATAACTGAGAGTGCTAAAGAAACCCTCTGGCCGGTACTCATTTGATGTGCTTTCGCAGAATTCCCATTACCCCTTAATGCGATAATACCACTACTATCAAATTCTAGCGATGTAAATTCTTTTGGAGAATGAATAGATTTAAATATATACTCTATCTTACTGAGATTCTCTTGAATGAACTTATGAACAAATTCTTCGTGCTTTGGCAAACTTCTCAATACCCCAATTGTACTTTCACACTTAAGAATGTTTTCCTTAATTTTTACCCGATCTTTTTTTAGTTCTTGAATGGACTTTAATTCGTTTTCAATTTCGTTTGAATTATTTAAATTATGAATAGCTTTATTAATGTTATCTTGAAGAATTTCTAAGTCATATAGCCAATTGTTTATTTCATTAGAGTCATCTAAATTAAAGTAATTATTTATCTGATTCAAAGAGCTAATAGCACTACTTATGTTATCTATTTTTATTAGAATAAGCTTTTTATTCTCTAGGTTATGTTCTATTTCTTTCTTTATATTTAAGATTGATAATTCAGTACTTTGTATGTTCTTAGATAAATCACTTAACGATGAGTTATTTAGGTCTAAAAGATTTTGATACTCATTTTCTAAACTCACTAAATAATCTTCAAAACTAGTTATCTCAGATTGGTGCTGGAATTTCCCATAAAATTTGTCTCTTTTAAGGAACAATCTACTATTAGCTATATTCTCTTTAGTATATCCCTTACTTTCCAAATCTTTCAAACTGAATTCCAATTTATTCTTTTTTTCAATTAAATCATCTTTATTTTTGATTAATCTATTAATCATAATGAATATATTCTTAATGTCTGGTATATCAGGTTCATTTTGATTAACCATAAATACATTAATGTAGCAATCAATAATGTTGTTTCTTACCTTATTTTTATATAATGCATCATCCATTTCATCTTTAAAAGTTATTAGGGTATTTGTTAATAAGCTTCTTTCCTTTTCTAATTTAGAGATTACAGATTCCTCGTCAGTGAATTGCGTAACATTTATTTGATCAATTAGTGAATTATGATTCTTGTGCTTTACACCACAAAGAGGACAATTATCTGCTGTGTTTACATTTTCAAGGTACTCTAATCCTAAGTTTTTAATCTTTATCTGTAATTCTGCGACTTTCCCTACATATTTTTTGTAAGCATTTATCTTATCTTCAATTTCATTTAATTTAGTTTCAGTTTGATTTATATTTTCATATAAAGTTTCTATATTATTAGGAATTGCATATGATGATATATCACTTATTTTATTAATTTCTGGCCAATTAGCATTAATTTTATCTATTGAATCTATTTCTTTCTCAATAGTAGATAGTTCAAATATAACTGAATCTCTCTTTAATATATTTTCTTGATATTTTAAAATTTCACTGTAACTAGACCAGTTGTCCATACTTATTCCGATTTCATCCAATAGTCTACTATAGTTTGAATTTTCATTGTTTAATAGTATTATGCTATTTCCCAACTTTTTCAAGTTGCTTTCGTATTTTTCTTTCTCTTGATTTAAAGAATTAATTGTCTCTTGAATCTCTTCTTTTCCTTTGGTAAATTCATTTAATTCTTCTCTTAATTTTTCACTATTAAGATTAACATAGGATTTATTTATTTCTTTAAGAGTTTCAATTGGAGTTTCTAAATATCCGAGAATCTCACTTAGTTTTTTAAAGTCTTCCTCTGTTAAAGGTTCTTGAATGTTAATTATATTTATGTTAAAAAACACTTTCTTTAGATAGATTTGGAAATGGCTTTGATTAATTGAAACTAAGTTTTTTAATTTATTAATTCTAATTGATTTTTCTTCTAATTTATCCTCAATTCCTATATCTTGTCTGATTAAGTGCTTATGCCTTTCTTCAAAACCCTCTTTATATCGTAGCCAATTCTTTTGCATTTTAATGATATGATCACCAAAGATTAACTGCGAAAACCTATTAAGATATTGATTTTCCATTTCTTCATCTATCTCTTCCAATGCAAACCTTAAGGGTTTGTCTGTATCAAAATAATTAAACAACGAGAAATTTCGGTTTAAAGTTGTTCTTCCTCTTCCTACAGGAGTCCCGTACCATTTATTTTCGAATTTTTTACTTTCAGAAGCTAGTCTCTTTGAATTAAACTCCTTTATCCCTTTATCTGTATAACAATAAACTACTACTTCATCTGAATTATCTTCTTTAAAAATTTTAGACCGACTATTCTCGCCAGTAATTGCAAGCTCTATAGTTTCTAATAAAGATGTTTTGCCGGTACCATTAGCACCATGAAGTAGATTTACTAATCCCGTTTCTATAGTTTTATTACTAGTAAAACAAGGTCTGCTAAGTTGTCCAATATCTACTTCGACTATCTTCTCAATTAAAGGTGTATCTTCATCAATTTGACTAATAGGTATTTCACTTAAACCTTTATCATTAAAATCATTTGTTTCTAAAAATAAATCTATATTCTTTTCCTGATAGTTTTGGGTAAGACATCCGGATAGGAAATGTTTGTTTAGTTCTTTAATCCAGACACTTTCAGGACTTATATCTTTCTGAATATTGACTATATCACTCTTTGGATCTATATATATTTTACCTTCGAGGAAATCCTTAAAATCCTCTTCGCTATATACAAACTTTCTAGCAAAATTGGTATCTTTTTCAATTTCCCTTAAAGGGATATTTTTAATTAAACTTTCATTTTTAATTAGGAGAATTAAATAAATATTCCACCTTATATCATTTTTATAACTAAAATATACATCAGATATTAACTTCCTTTGGAAATCCTTAAATTTATCTAAATTATTTTTCTCAAATAGTGTTTCTGTTGCACTCTCTGTTAATTCAATCAGAAAATATTCAGAGATACTCTGAAATTCTATTTCTACATTCCTTCTAAACTGTATGAACTTAATAAAATCATTTTCATAGTTAATAAATTCATCTTTCAAAATAGAATATCCATATCTTTCAATTAAGGCATTTATATCCAAAACATCGCCTCCCTTATTTAATTTTTGTTATATCTTCAAATTTCTTAGTATATGACGGATTGTTAATACCAGTTTCATTTAGGTGTTCATCAAAATATATATATCCCTGCTCACCTAAAGGCTCATAATAAACGACTATCTGATCTCTAAATTTTTTGCTTAATTTGTCTGATAAACTAGAAACAATTTGTTTAATCTTACTCTTTTTAGTTTCTTTTGTTATTACAACTAAACACTCTGGATATTTTATATCATCTTCAGTATTCTTAATTGGTTTCAGATTATAAATCAGTTTCCCGTAATCAGGAAAATCCTCATCAACAGTAAAAGTATGATTCTCCTTTAAGTAAGAAAGGGAATTTGGGATGTTTCCACTTTTTAAATTTCTCACTAGTTTTAAAAACATATGCAACTTTTCATATCTTTCATCATCTGATTCTTCATCAGAACCTACTATCATTCTAGAAACTAATTCTTCATCACTAGTTTTTATTTCACCTTCTTCAAAATGACCAAAACATAAACCAAAAAAGAAATCACTCTTATCAGGGCTACTTCTTAAAAAGTTAATTGGAAATGAATATTCATCTTCTAAATTCTTTAATTCTTCTATTAAGTCATCATTTCTAAAAGGTCCCTTATAATCTTCCCACAAGTTAGTATATTCCAAGCCTTTTATTAAAATAGGTTCATATCCGTGTGTTGCAGGACCTCTTGCTGTGCCTGTATCACTCTTATTAATTGAATAATACTTTATATTCTCTTTTCTATCCGAATACCAATATTCGTTAATTCCGTCATAGGCAAAATATAAACCTTTTTTAAGGTTTTCAAGCCTTAATTTCCTAAAATCCCCTTCTAAATTTTTATTATGTTTCTTATAAAAAGCTGTCCAAGGTTTTGCGAATAATATTGGAGAATTTTTTATTTTAGTATCACTAGCCCAATTTAGAGTAATAATTCTATTTTCATTTCTTCTGTCATCTAAAATCTCTCTTCTAAATGATGTAAAGTAATTATTCCTTGGATTTCCATTTAATTGAGGATGAAATATTGTTAGATTACCAGATACTTTATCAAGAATATGTTCTGCTTTTATATGCATAACATCAGCACATATAATTGATAAAAATTTATTAGAAGAGTTCTCATCGTCAAAAACAAAAATCTTTTTACCAATACAAAGATGACTTGCCTCTAAATCCTTCCACTTATCAAACATATTACCGGTTTTAATTTGAGGCAAAATATAAAGAGTCTCATTCTTAATAAAAAGATATAATAGTGGACTTACAAAGTCCTTTTCCTCACTTAGCTCTAAAACAGAATCCCATATTACTTTAATCTTTTCATTGCTTTCCCATTTACTAAGGTAATTTTTAAAAACATCAATATTCTCTCCTTGTGTTCCCAAACAAAAAAGTGACCCATTTCTTGGCCAAAATCCTTTTTCTATTATTATTCTATTTATAACTTCATATGGAAAAGAATATTCGGGAGTAAGGACAAGATCGGGATTCTTTTCTTTTACTACTTCCAAAAATCCAATTGCCTTATTAATAAACTCTTCACTTGTCAATTTAACACCATAATAGATATCCACTTCTAGCTCGCCTTGACATTGCCACTGTAATATATTCACTGAACTTGATGATCCTTTGGTGATATTTAAATTTAAGTCTCCTACTAAACTCGAAACACTAATAAATTCAACCATTAAATTTTGCACTCCATAATTTTTTTTATATACACTTACATTCTACCAAAAATTACTAAAGTATATATTAGTAATAGTAATTTTTACCCTTTAACACTCAGAAACTAATTTGTAAATATTTACAATATAAAGCTTTTACATAATACTAGAGTAAAAGAACTTTCTGAGGTGAAGAAAAATGCGAGAAGCTCTTCATGTAATTGATAATGAGGTATATAGATTACCTTATTTAGCTGGTAAGGACGAAGTAGAAAATTATAAAAAGCTAGCTAAGAAAGAAATATATAAATGCCCTTATTGTGAGGCAAAACTAATAGTTAAAAACGGTGATCAAAGGGGATTATATTTCTCCCACCAACATTCAGAAGCTTGTATGGAGTCTAGAGTAATAGAGAAAGCTGAGAAAAGGTATTCAAAACAAACAGAAAGAGAAACCAAACGTCATAGTGTAATAGTTGATATTATTCATGATGAACTAAAGGTTAAGTCTAAGATTAATAAAGGTTTGTATGTGAATAATGGATATAGAGAAAAAAGTGATTGGAAGGAGTATCCTGATATCTATGTTAAAAGCTTAGAAAAGGAGTATGCCATTTCTGTCATTACAAATGTAAATGCTCTAGATGATACAAGTTTAGCTCAGAAGGTAAAGGCCAGGCATAACTATTTTATTGATAAGGGATTAGAACCTATATGGTTTGTTGAAAGAAATGAACAAGCTATAGAAAGAGAGAAAAATAGTATTATATTATGGCATGCTGAACTAACTATCTCGTCAAAAACACAAGAGGACATCGAATGGGAATCACTTATAGCTGCAGAAGTTAAAAATAATGGAATGTTCTTTAATCTTTTTAATTACCCCGGCTTCATTACCCATAGCAATATAGATGTTAACAGTTTGTATTATATTTTTGATAACGGCGGGAATGTAGTAGTAAAAGTCCAACGGGTTATTAAAGACAGAACTGATAAACCTTATAGAGCATTTTTAATAAATGAAGGGTACGAGATACCCTTTTCAGAAGCACTTGTTATAGAAGATGGATTTAAGTTAAGTAATAAAACTATTGAGAATGATAATAGAATTAATTTCTTAGAAATATTGCAAACCAAAAGAAAATTACATGAGGAATATTTAAGAAACGAAGAAGAAAAAGAGAAGCGTAAATTTGAGGAAGCCGAAAGAGAGCGTAAACAAAAGAAAGAACTTCAGGAAATAAGATTAAAAGAATTGATCAATCAAAGAAAGAAAGAAAAAGTATCAACCGTTTTATCGTACAATGATTTAAAGAGTCTTTTAAAAAAGAAAATTGGCTTAACACAAAAAGAGCAAATGGAGCTATGGACAAAATATATGTTAGGTAAAATTGGACCTAGTAATTCAAAAGTAGTTTGGGAAATTGTAACGACTAATAATTGTGAAAACTTCAATGATTTAAAAGCTGTGCTGGATAACATCTACTTTAAGTAGATCTTTCCTAACCTCTAATAATAAAAAGAATCGGAATTCACCGATTCTTTTTTCAGCTGATAATCTAAATATAATTGTTGTTGCTCCAAGTTCAATATGTACTGAAAACATATTTAGTAATTGATGCTGAGTTAGAATTAAATAAGAATAGTGCACATTCTTTAGCTAAATATATGTAATCTAAATTTGTAAGATTTCTGCACAGTTTGGCTAAACATAGTCGGCATGGTACTAGAAATACGTATAGATTTGTTCCTGTAAAAGATTTCTCTAATAACTCTGATATTGATTGGTCAGCTCCAGTTCAAGAATTGGATAAGCAGCTGTATGAAAAATATGGGCTATCAGTTGAAGAAATCAACCATATAGAGAGAAAAATTAAAGCAATGTAAGTTTCGAAGGTAAAAGCACGTCAATTTGACGTGCTTTTATTCTTCTATGACTTTACAATTCTATTAAGCTCTTCCAAATCAAAATGATAAATTACTTCCTTTATGCGTCGATCTTTTGGTTTTTCCTCTTCAGTTACATGAACTTCTTTAATGACAGAATGAAAAAATAACTTCTTTTCATCATCAGAGAGTGTATGGTAAAAGTCTTCAAAGTTTTTAATTGAAAATTCAATGATATCCATAATCGAGTCATTTTGTTTCAGCTCTATTTGCATAGTAATGTCGGCATGAATTGTTTTTATTTTAATTATTTCATTTTGCTTCCTTACTAATTGGGTTCTTATCATTTCTCTATCTAAGTTAAGTAATGGATCACTTGAGTGTTCCATAATTTTTAACATCTCTCTTTCTAACTTTTCAATCTGTTTTTTTAGATTACTAGCTTCATTCTCCAATGGATTTAGCTCATAATTTAAAATTGACTTAATTACAGAATAAACAACTGATGCAGAAACTTTATTCTTAAGTCGATGTAAAAAGTCCTGGAGTACATATTCCTCTGCGTACTCCTTCTTTACAAGATTGGATTTACATACACTACTACCACTACACTTATTTTTATTGCATTGATAATACTTGTTTTGGGGGTTACTGTTTCCTTGCACCATAATCCCTTTGCATTGAGGACATCTAAGTAAGCCAGAAAGAGGGTACGACCCCGGATTTTTTTTCTGCGGTATAAAACTCCTTGCTTGCATAACAAATTTCACTTGATCCCACAGAGTTTGTTCAATAATTCGTGTATGTTGGCCTTTTGTATATTTACCCCGCCATTTAATATTTCCAATATAAATTTGATTCTGTAGGATTGTTTTAATCGCAGTAGTCGTCCATTCTTTTTTATGCTTGGTCTTAACACCTTGGATGTTCAGATTGCCTGCAATCTTTTTATATCCCCAATTTTCTGATACATACTTATCAAAAATATATTTAACAATCTTTGCTTCATCAGGAAGTATTGAAAGCTTCTTATTAATAACTTCATATCCATAAATCTTTCCGCCAAGAAAATCCCCATCTTCAGCTTTTTTTTCCATTCCAGAGTTAGTTCGAAAAGAAATAAATTCCCTCTCCAGTTCAGCAACTAATGACAATACATGAACAAGTATTTTAGCTGTAGGATCTTCAGTATTAATGCTGTCTGCTATGCAAATAATGTGTTTATCAATTGCATTTAGTTGTTTCATAAAATACAACGTATCTAAGGGATCACGAGAGAGCCTATCTTGCTTATAGACAATAATATAGTCTATATCCTCTTCTTCTTTTACTACTCTGTTATACATCTCAATAAAACCGTCGCGCCCTTTGAATGAACTACCTGATTTTAAGTCATCTACGTAAACATCAACCAGTTCTATATCATTCATTTCACAATATTTAATTATTTCATCTTCTTGTTTTTCCAATGACGTGTTACCAAAGTCCTTTTCTGATCTTGGACTTCTTCTTTTGTAACCAAAAGCTCTTTTTTTCTTCATTATATTGATTCCTCACTTCTACTTCTAAGATTAATTTCTAATTGGTGCGAATGTTGATTATTAATCCGAAAAGTAGTGTAAAAAATCCGCCCTTTTAATGAATTACCTGATTTTAAGTCGTTAACGTAAACAACAACCAGTTCTATACCATTCATTTCACAATACTTAATTATCTCATCCTCTTGTTTTTCCAAAGAAGTGTTTCCAAAGTCCTTTTCTGATTTTGGAATTCTTCTTCTGTAACCAACAGCTCTCTTTTTCTTCATTAATTGGATTCCTCACTTTTACTTCTAAGATTAATTTCTAGCTGGTGCGAATGTTTAATTATTAAATCCGAAAAGTAGTGTAAAAAATCAGAGGCTTTGATCTTTTCTATGTCGCCTTTTCCTACCAAAGTTGCTTTATAATACTGATTGTAATCAACTTGCATGTTTTTCTTCATTATTAACACCTCTATCAGTAATTTGTTATGTTCTTGGTTGTTGATATAGATTTCAAATCGTTTTAACAGTAATGAATGATCACGCTTTAGCAAAATAAAAAAGCACCACTAACAACCGTTGAAGAAAAGGAGTTCCTTCAACTGGTTTGATAGCAGTGCTTCTGCTTGTTCATATAATATTTTTTTCTAAAAACCTTATGCTAGGAAGTATGACAAGTTGCCTGTTTTCATTGTGATTCGTTTGTTAGTAGTCTCTAGATAGATCTTAATTCTGTATACTTCAGCTCCATCAAGAACAATTACCTTCGCATTATGCTTTTCGATTAGTGAACCAAAAGACATAATTTGATTTACATCACGACTAATTCTAATAAGAGAGTCAACCATAACAACTTTAACTAGTCCGACTTCTATTAATTGAATTAACCTTCGTAAACGCACGTTCATCAAATGGAGTAGCTCCCGATGATTGGGCATATTCTTTGATGCTTATTGACATTAAATTTTGCTCAGCATACACTTCACATTTTGATCTTTGTGAATCTAAGGATTCTTCGGATTTATTTGCTGAGCGAATATATGAGACACTTTTGATTTTACCATTCATTGTATTTTTATCCCCTTCAAAAATATTCTGTGTGTATATATTAGGATTATCTTTCTTTAGAACCTTTAACAAGACTATCAGCTGCAGCTTATCGGAATTTTAACTTTTAGAATAAAAGTTCATCTACTACACTACCTAATTTTATGTGAATCTAGCCTTAACAAAACTAAGAATTATTTCAAACCAACTCTAACGGTAATGTTATGGATTTTATAATCCTTCTATTAGATCAAGTCTCTTCATATACTTGTCTTCTTCATCTAGAACAGATTCGATAATCGTTTTAGGTATGTTTGTTCTATTATTGATAAAATCTATTAATTCATCCATATAAACAACATTAGTCTCTCCTAGTTCATCCGAAGAACTAGACTCATCCTCTACTAATCCTAATGCGGAATAGTAATCGAATTCACTATCAAATATCTGATTTATAATATCGATTGATATCCCTAGTTCCCTAGAGACATACTTAGTTAAGTACTCCATATCAATTACTTTCTCTTCCATAAAAAGAACCTCTCTTTAATTATAGTAAGTTTAAAAGGTGTTATCATTATTCGTATTTTTGTTAGAAAAATTATATAAAGCGGTAACGATATTACAAAAAAGATTTGTCCCTTTGATGCTCTTTCCTAATATAACGTTGCATCCACCTTTATCTATTCAACATACGAATAAACTTTTAAAGGTTAGCTTTAGCTTAGGCATCTTTTGTTGAACATTGACCAAACTTCTCTTTTTATTTTTTAGTTTCAGTAAGTGTTCCTGAATTCGACTATGAACATTGAAACGTTTTGATAAAACATTATACATTTACGTTCCTCCCTATTCCTTATGATAAATGGGTCTTTTTCTAATGGCGAACATAAGCGAAAATAAATTTTAAAATATTTTTCAATTACGTTTAAACTTTCGGTTTTATGACCATAAAGAAAATATATCAATCGATTTTTCAACCAGAAAAGTATACCTTTGTGGTTATTTCACCGATAATCCCACTCCAAAATCCATTGATATCAAGGGATTTTGGAGATAGGACATTTTTGTTTATTTTTTCACTTTTAGGTCTTTCGGTTTTTCAGGCAGTTGCTTCATTAATTCTTCGGTTATTTGGCCAGTAGATGTTTCAATCTCAACGAAGGGGTTCAGCCTATAATTAATAGAGAGCATGAAGTCATTATCTTTGCTATAAGTTAACTTAATCTTATCAATGAATGTTAAGCACAATGTTCTTAATTCGTTATTTAGTAATGAGGAGATATCAGCTTTTTTGAAATGAGAATATACCTCAAGCAAAGCCATGTCGTTGTTTAGTAATTCAATCTTTTCAATTGCTTGATTAATTTTAAGCTTTTCCTTCTTTATTAGTTCTTTAGAGCTTTTGAAGATAGTTTCAATATCTTCTTGTTCTTCTTGTTGACTTATCATTCGCTTATTAAAGAGAATTCGCTCTTCAGTTTGTTCTACTGATTTTTTCCAAGCTTTTAATGTTTTCATCCAACCTGTTAGGGCAGACTTACTTTCTTCTATCATTTGGTGCAGATTTGATGTCCATTTCTTTGACAAATCAGATTTAACTTCTTTATGAATGTCATCGACTTTAACATTAACTTTACAGTTTTCGCACCGATACACTTGATATTTCCCTTCTTTTCCTTTTGGTGAATTGTCCTTTGTCTTGAACGCTGTGTTACATTTGCCGCAATACAAAAGGTTTCTAAGGAAAAATGGTGTTTCTAGTTTACCGTATCTTTTCTTATAGCTTTTAACTTGTGTAACAACTGAAAACATTACAGGAGAAATTATTGGATCATGTACATCTTTAAATGGCTCCAGATCTTCACTTTTCATTTCACACAGGGATGATTTTGATTGCTTTACAGACCAACTAAGGTGACCTGCATACACAATATTCTTTAGGATGTAATCAACAGTACTGCTATGCCATTGGCTTATATGCTTTGTTTTAACTTTTTCATCATTTAAAATATCTTTAATTTTTTCATTTGAATAGCCCCAAGATGCCATGTCAAATATCCTAGTAACAATCGGGGAATCTTCATTCGGTATTAATAAACCTTCGACTAAATCATATCCAACAGGTGTTCTTGTACCTGGACGACTAGGTTTATCAGAATCATTATTTGCGAGAATACTAAGTTGTGCATCTTTGGCTCGTTTAGATTTAATACTCGATTCTTCATTTGCAAAAACCAATTTGGCTTGGACTAAAGGATCGTTTGGATCCCACTCACCACTGGCTGATTCTGAACTAAAGAATTTCACATGTGGATATTGCTCTTTAATAGGAAGATATATATCCCGCTGAAAGTCATGAATTCTGCGAGTTATACGAGATTCATCATAAAAAAATATTGCTTCAACATCTTTTGCATCATTTAGAAGTAACTGCATTTTTTTCCGTTTAGATGCTCTCTTTCTGAAGCCACTTACTGCTTCATCAAATCTCCATAAGATTATTTCATAACCTTCTTGTCTGGCCTTCTCAGAAATCATTCTTTTTTGAATCTCTTCTGAGTGATTCTCTTTTTGTCTATTGTCTGAAATGCGTAAGTAACCTACAGCTGGTCGAAGTGTTGTCACTTTAAACAACTCCTTTCTCTTTAATTAGAGAGTATAGATCTATTTCAAAATAATCTTGATGAACCTTAACATTCTTAATTAGGAGCTCTATTAAAACTTCCAGTTCAGATTTTGTTAGATTATCGAGAGAAGGTTGTACTATTTGGGATATTGTTTTTAGTTCATTTTTCAATGATTGTACCGAAGTGATTTCATGATTAATTTCATCTATCTCAGTATTTGTTCTTTGAATTTCCATCTTCAATTTCTCGTACATAGTGTGAAAATTACTGGCTAACAACAACATTGATTTGTTAAGTAGCTGTTCTTTATGTTGTTTCTGATAAGTCAGATTATCTATTACACCGCGGAGATGCATTTTGAAAATAGACTCATATTCTTTTAAAACAAATTGCTCTGTTTCTTTCAGAATTGTTTCTTCAATAATCCTATTAAATTCATCCAATTCGACTACTACCTTCTTATGTCGGAAGCTGCATACAAAATAAGAAGGTTTGTCCAGCACTTTTTTGAACACCATGTTCTTATTGCAAACTCCGCAAATAGGGTTAAGTATCATCTTATCTCTTGCCCGTATGACTGTCTCATTGTATTCTTTAATAAATTTATTAAGAATAGCTTGGACCTCTTCAAACATTTCCAGCGAAATAATTTCATCAACATGATGGAGTTCATCATAACCATAATCAGTGAGGCAATACCCTGCGTAAAATGGCCTTTGTAAGATTTTCATTACTTTTCTATGACCATTTAACTCTTTCCCATACTTCGTCAGAACACTTACAAACTCTTCCTTTGTTTGAACCTGGCTAAATTCCTTGAATAATGATCTGATAATAATACTTCGGTTATTATCTAAAGAGAAACGTACTTTTGTACTACCATTCTCTAATAATTCTTCAATGCGTTCGAAACCAATTATTTTTCCTGGATAACGCTTAGTCGCATCAGAAGTACGTCTTCCGATGTTTTTACCTTCCTGCTGACTAAATATCCCGTAGAAATTCTCAATACTGGAATTTTTGATAAACGGTATTTCATTTGTAGCAGTATAGATGACTTCAACTCCATAGAAATTGACAACTTCATTGAATTCTGAGGCTTCATAAAAATCTCGTTGTACTCTATCACGAGCGTAAATAATGACTAAAGCTACTCTACCTTCTTTTATTAACTTTAGTAGTTTTTTATAAGCCGGACGATTATTTGCATCGTTTTTTGTTGCAGAAACATTGAAATCTTCTAGAAAAAGTACTTCATCCTCATTTATGCCTCTCGCCTTTAATACTTTTTTTGCGGCATCACGTTGTTCACGTAAATTTTGTGAGCTGGAACTGACCCGCGTATAAACGACAACCAACTTTTTTTGCAAAATTAGTTACCTCCTTTGTATCTGAACCTTTGATCTGCTGAGTGAAGGAGCTTTGCCTTAACAGAGCAATCAATGTCTAATTCATTGATTAACAGTTTGGTAATTAGTTTTTGCACCCAAACAGCAGATTCTACTGGTAGGTCCTGTGAATAAGTAATTTTAGATATCCTTGATCTTGACAAGTAATCATCTCCTCCAAGTATGTGATATAAACATACTAGACAGGAGATGTAAGATTTATACTCCCTTTGCCTCCATGTTGTCTTTTGAGTCCTGTTCCATAAAGTCTAGTTTTAATTGAAAAGCTAGCTGTGACTGTGTATCCTTTTGGCTCACTCTTGGAACAACAATCTTCTTTGGGCTTGATCCTGGGAAGTCATATTTCTCAAAAGCCTTATTCACTTATATTCCTCCTTTTGAAATTCATAGAAAGATAGGCTACTATTTTGGGAACAAAAAAAGGACCGGATTTCTTGTGTAGTACTTAATCTCCATAGGAAATTAAGCTTCTGCACAAGATACCCGGTCCTTCCGATTATCTTTGTAATTTATTTTATAGTGTTATAACTTTTGCGAATATAGGTTCTAATTATCTTTCTTAACCTATTTTTATCATGAATAAATGATTTCGTCAACGGTCCAGACAGAATTTTTTTCTTTTAGGTAAAGATAGTCGAAGAATCTATCTCTTCTAATGACAAAGTGTTAGATAGAAAACAGTGAGCTAAACTGTTCACCCCCGACTTATTAAAGAAAAGCCCCCGTTCGTGATATAAGGTTAGCCAGATATTTCTGGTTGACCTTTTTTTATATGGTCTTATTATTACGGTAGTCGGGGTAGAACGTCGTGTTCCTGTTACAACCACATTAATGTAGCAATAAGGTAGGTTAAAATGAAAAAGAGTAATCTTCACTTTAATCAGAGGATTGCACTAGATTTTGGAAAAGTCATCGAGTATAATAGTTAATTAAGGGAACATACGTTTCTGTTTTTCCTTTGAATGTTTGTTCTTGCTTACATTTTAAAAGGTTGGTGGTCGCTCACTTAACAGAAACCATTGTTCTCTTTTTATTTGTGGGAATAGCTGGAGTTTCATAGCAAAGACAGGAGTTGCTAAAATGAATATTCATGATGAAGAGTTTAAGGAAAATCTAAAAAAGGTACTTTTAGAGGTCCAACAATTGCTCCATATTGCTGACGATCCATCTGAAATTAAAAAGCGTAAGGAACAAATAGAAGAATTAATTGGATCTATAAAGAAAGCATATTTGAATGAAGAAGATGAAGAAACGAAACGGAAAGATGAACTTCATGCAAAATACTTATCAGACACTATTACTAACGTGAATGGGACAAGCGAGAAATGGCGCAAAGACCCTGGAGGAAATATCCTGATATAGAAAATCAAGGAAGTTGCTGATCTTTTAGGCCTAAATGAAGATGATATAAGAGATGTTTACATGAAATCAGGTGTATCTGATGATGTCTAAAAACGATAAAATAATACCATTGTTTAAGCAGCGCATTCAAATAAAAAATACTGATGAGTTTGTTGAGGAGATCGAAGCAACGATTAGCTACTACAAGAATCGTCACGAACAGTCTGTCACAGATAAACTGGTTGGGTTCATCGATAGTTTAGATGATCGCGAGCGTATGAAAGTGCTGGTGGAGCTTCGCGAAAGATACTATGAGGGGTCTCCTTTTGGAGACGATGACATACTATAAGAGATATTTTTACTTGAAATTAGATGTAATGAAAAACTTGTCTAAAACTTTACTAAGGACTTCCGAAAATTAATAAGCAATAAGTATTACCACTTAGGTGGAAATACAGTATCGGAGGTCTTTAAAATGAAAAGACATATTGGAAGAAAAGTTTATACAGTTGGTAAAAGAAAATGGACGAGACAATGGAGAGTTATCGCTGCTATTGCAGATTGTCGTCATTACATTGTGAAGTATCCAGATGGTCGAAAAACCTGGATAAAAGATGAGGAAATCTTGTTCTTCTGGAATTGAAAAAAAGAGCTCTTGCTAAAAGAGCTCTTTTTTTCTGGTTGTTGTAGTACTGATCGAAAAAACGAACAAAAAGTAAAAACCCACCCTGATCTTTGCGCGGATTAAGCAGGATTTACTGCTTTTAGTATAACCCAAATTTGGGTTCTTTTTATGCATGAATTTTGGTAAATAATAAGGGAGATTTCGCTAGAAATGCTGATAAATCAACAATGTATAAAACCAATCGACCCAACCAATCGAGACCAGAACATAAACAAACGTTGATATAACAGTAATAAATGACCAAATTAAAGGTACCCATTATGGATGTTATGTTAAGTAGCAATGAATACAATAATATAGATACATAGTTATTCATAAATCAAAGGTTCATTAATACCATAAAATATTCGGTTCCACAACACAAAAAGGAGATAGTTATGAAAGTGCCAATCCCGGAACGTGAGGACAGCTTAGTGTACCAATACATATATGTAAACTACCTAATCAACACGCTGGAAAGCGATCTGGCCAATGTGAAAGAGGTAAATTTCAAACTAGTTGAAGTTTATGAATCCTTAATAGAATCCACATTAAAGAAGCTGCGCCAGGATTTTTAAAAATTGAAAGAGGAATTTAAGCGAATTAGTATGAAGGTAGATGTAGATCACGCCAAGTTGATAAACGAAGATTTCATAGAATATCACTTCTTTATTCGGGGGTATCATGGCACGAAGCGTATATTCGTCATCATTTTAGAAATGAAGCAAGTAGGATCCTAACTGAATACTTCCATAAATAAAAACTCGGCAATCGCGTGCACGTTGTTTAAAAATGACGGCTCCTCTCCACAAACGTGCACGCGAACATCACATTTTAACTATCACATTTAAGTGAAGTTTATTTTCGAGAATGCCACACGCCAAACCTTAAAATATATTTAAATGCAAAAAACAATCTTGGAAAATCCATATATATCAAGGTTTGTACGTTGTTTCATACATCAATACGTACCCCTTTGGCACAGTTACCTTACTTTTTTGCATTTGTTAGTGATAGTTAAATGAAACTGACACTCACCTACTTGTGATACTAAAGAATTAACCCCCTTCATTCTTTGTTCCTTGAATTATCTAGTGCTATTCTTACCTTACTCTCTCCTTTTTTAAGATACAAAGGACAAAACCCCAGGTGAATCATTAAACGGTTCCGATACTGTGGGGAAAACGTAAAAAAAACAGGTGAAATAGCATACCAAATCATAGTGATTTTAGCACCATAATTAGCAGTAGAAATAGCAAAAGAACGCTCGGAGTTTTTCATATCCAAGCGTTCTTTGTTTTTATTCCTTATTCAAGTAAAGCCCCCAATAGTTTAAGTGTATTTCTTCACAATCTTATTTAAATCAAACAAGAACCAACTATAGAACATAGTCATCATTACCTTTTATAACCTGTTCATACTTGCTTATGATGCTTAGAAAGTTCTTCCTTAACGTATGCTCTCCTCATTTCAACCCAGGATAACCTTCTAAATGTCAGAAATGATAGTACCATAATAAAAAGATATTCAATATAAGGGGGACCAGCATTCTTGTCTATTATTCGACTCATAAAACACCTCTCTTTCTTTCGGTAACCTTACCCTTTACTTCAACAACAAAGGCCACTGTTCCTGCTCGGATCAATGGCCGTTCATAACTTGCAATCGCACCCGTAAATTTAACAAGCAAATCGCCTTCAATTATTTACTTTTCAAAGCCTTTATAATTATGAAATGTGGATTTTTCATTAATCTTTCATACTTTTCTGGATCCTTTATTTTAAATTCTTTAGTAGGTTGTGGCTCGATCACTTTCTCAATTGAGAAATACTCAAGAGTTTCATTTAATATTAAATGAAGAGGTCGTCGAAAAAATGGGACTTCAATTAATTCCCCTTGTCTTTTCCATTTATCGACAATAAGTTCAGTAGAAAAGTAATTATCATTTACGGACAGTTTAATATCCATAAATGGATGGTGTACTGAAAAGAGCAATCTCCCTTCTGGTTTTAATATTCTCTGAAACTCGCTAAAAGTCTTTCTCCAATCCTTAACGTAATGAAGTACCAGAGAACTTACAATAAAATCAAAAGATTCATCTTCAAAAGGTAGTTTTTTCTCTAGGTCTAGACATAAGACTTCAGCATTTTTTCCAATACGCCTTTTAGTAGCTGCTACCATTTCAGGACTTATATCAGATGCGGTTACTTTAGCACCAAGGTTAACTAATTGAAGCGTATACCAACCTGCAGCACATCCTGCATCAAGAACCTTCAAGTTTTTTAAATCTGATGGAAATAGTTTAATCATCGCAGGTCTTTCATAATCAATGTTATAAACGTTCTTTGTATCCACATTATGTTCATAATCTTTAGCAAGCTGATTATAGGCTTCTTCTACTCTAGTATTCATATGACCCCCAAAATTTACTTTTTCACATAGTATTTAACATATGATATTTTACTAAATTCCGCGTTACTTGAATAAATAACTGTACATAAACCTACCTTGTAGGAGTTGCCTGATGGAAAACCATCTTCCAATTATCCTCTTTTAATTTCCATATAGAACTTCTTAATGAACTTATGTTATCAGTATGCCTTAAGGTCTTATACGTTGCTAATATTACATCTGGGGATAATTCTCTAATGTTGAAATCTGTAACTGTAAATTTGACCAAATTAACTTTTGAACCATTTTTTACTGAATCCAATTCTACTTGTTTATTATATATGTTCCCAGAGGTACCAAACTCTAAAAAATCATCTGCCAGGAGCTCATTAAATTCGCTATATTTATAAGTCATTAATCGTTTTCAAGTTCTAATATCATATCTCTTAGTAGAATAGTTTCCATATTACTCTCCCATTTTCTTCGCCTGATAACCTGATGATATTAAATCAGTGTGTTCTTCTCTTAACAGAGCAAATATGTAATTATCTCGCCACTCACCTCTTATTTTTATATTTTTGATAAGATGACCTTCTAAACGAAAGCCGCTCTTTTTTAGTAGTGCAATGGAAGCTTCATTCTCTTTGTCACACACAGCAAAGATTCTATGCATATTAAGTCTATGAAACCCTAATTCTTTTAAAGCATCAATAATCTCCTTACCGTAACCCTTACCCCAATAATTCGAATTAAGAAAGTATCCTATTTCTGCTGTTTCAGTATATTCACTTCTTATCATAAATAAGGCATTTCCTATAACAATGTTAACTTCTTTTAATACAACTGCTAGGATATACATTTCTCTATTAGCTTCTTTTTGAAAGTCAATTTGACCCTTCAAGCTCTTTAGGGTTTGTTCCCGACTACTCGGCCCCCAAGTCAAAAATCTCACTACTTTGTTGTCTGATTTCATCTTGTATATATCTTCAAAATCATCATCTTTCAATTCTCTTAGAACTAGATTTTTTGTCTCTATAGCTTCAGTAATAATCAAAAGTAACACTCCTTAAAATTCCGCAAAGTAATTTTCCCTTCTTAAATCAGGATTGATTTTTATAACCTTTTATTTAATAAAAACATTGTTCCTACTTCGAGATCAATGCAAAATTAGAAGGGTTTATTCAAGTATTCTTCTACTTTAGCTTAATAAGTTCAACTTAAATGAGCGATAATCCTCCTTGGATCATCGCCCCCTTAGTTGAAGGAAAACTACTTTTAAAAGAGCAATAATACAAGACTTCCATACAACTATCATTAAAGTAACCCTAAGTTGGGTATATTAACTTTAAGTAATAAAGGGAGTTGGTACACTAAATGAAAAAAGTCTTTATAGCACTTTTCGTATTATTTAATTTGGTTTTCCCACTTAAAACTGATGCCTCAAGCTCCAAACAGTCAATTACTGATTTTAATAGTTCAATGGAACTTAACAATAGATACTTCGGTTATTTTATAACTCACTTATACCATGAAGAAATAATGGCTGCTATACAAGACTATTACGAACCTAAAGGAATTCAAGCCAACGGTTACGGTAATATACCTAATACACAGACTGTTCTTATCAGTTTTGGAGACTACGATAAATTCTCTTACGCATTGAAAATAACGCTAGCCCCAATAGGTGAAAATGGGAAAATACTAGGTACGGATACACTCTATTTTGCGGCTGAACCGAGTCACTTTTGTTTAGATGACTTATCACAGAAAGAATATCCACGAGTAAAATTAATGCAGTATGAACACAATCCAGAGGTTAAATATTAACCTCTGGTTTTTTATTTTTATTCCACTAAACTTACCCGTTAGCCATCCATGAAGCGCAAAATCAGCGCTTCACCACAGAGAATGAAAATGGTCTAGAACCGTCAATACTGATTCTACGGCTGGGAGAGGAAGGTCGTTTAACTATGGTGCGTTAGAGCCCATCCGTTAGTCTGACTCCATCGACCACGGTGCACCACTGACTGTCGCTCCCTTACGGGAAGCACACATGGTAGATTAATCCTATTCTGGTTGATGCACCAGCCTCTAATTTTAATTATCGCAGTAGAAAGGATGTATTTCAATGGACGTAATCATTGAAAGGGCCTGTGGAATGGATGTCCATAAGGACAACATTACCGCATGTATCATCACTCCAGAAGGAAAGGAGATTAAAACTTTTTCTACTAAGACTGTGTTTTTAATCCAACTGGTTGACTGGATCAAACAGCACAATTGTACGCATGCTGCTATGGAAAGCACAAGTGTTTACTGGAAGCCTATTGTGAACTTACTAGAATCTGAGGAGATTGAATTTTTAGTAGTAAATGCACAACATATAAAGTCAGTTCCAGGACGTAAAACGGATGTCAAAGATGCAGAATGGATCGCCAAACTCCTTCGTCATGGACTAATCAAAGCCAGCTATATACCTGACAGGAACCAACGTGAACTACGCGAGCTTGTTCGTTATCGAAGAAGCATCATTGAAGAACGTGCAAGGCAGCATAATCATATTCAAAAGGTATTAGAAGGTGCGAATATTAAGTTAGGATCTGTTGTATCAGATATTATGGGAGTTTCGGCTAGAGACATGCTTAATGCGATTGCCGATGGAGAAGATAACCCTGAAATACTAGCCAACTTCGCTCGCCGATCAATGAAAAAGAAGAAGGAAGAGCTAGAGTTAGCACTTAAAGGATATATCCATTCTCATCAAAGACTTATGCTGAAAACCATTTTAAAGCACATTGATTTCCTAACTGAACAAATTGAGATGCTAGATTCAGAGGTAGAAGAAAGAATGCAATCCTACCAAGAAGATATTGAAAGATTAGATTCAATCCCAGGCATCGCCAGAAGAATGGCTGAACAGATTCTTTCTGAAATTGGATTTGATGTGAAGAAGCAATTTCCAAGTGCCAGTCACATGTGTTCCTGGTCAGGTGTGGTTCCCGGACATAATGAAAGTGCTGGGAAGAGGAAATCATCTAAAACTAAGAAAGGAAACAAATATTTAAGGTCAGCATTAACAGAAGCAGCTCATTCAGTAAGTGGAACTAAGAATTACCTTGGAGCACTGTATAGGAGTACAGCCTCGCGAAAAGGCAGGAAACGAGCAGGAATTGTTTTCGCTCATGCCATTTTGAGAATTTCTTATTACCTCTTAACACGTAAAGAAATGTATGTAGACTTAGGCGAAGACTACTTTGATAAAAAGAGACAGCAATCAATCGTAAGACATTCACTTCGAAGACTCGAAAGCTTAGGCTACACAGTCACTATACAAGAACCTCAAGCATCTTAAACTAGTCAACTATCTATAAATGACCTCAAGATCGGCGCTCTCCCTTTTAAAAAATTGAATGAGCTGCGTCTATTTTAGTATTGCCTTTTTTCCAATATTACAGAAGTTTATTTTCATGGTAGTTTAAGTGAAAACTTTCACAATATCAGAAAATCTTCTTACTAAAATCATACCAGAAAATAACAGATTACAAAAAAGAAGCGGGATGTATCAAACCCGCTTCATCCCCAAAATATCTTTTTATAACCAACTGAATTTAATTTATACTGAATTAGTCAGATAATTCATTTTATAGAAATTATCCAAAATTCTTAAATTCCAACATTTTAATGTTATATTTTTTTCGTAAAGCTGTTGTTATTTTTCTTTCCCCTTTATATATAAGCTGCTTAATTCTTTCAGGTGTAAGGTTTAACATTTCCCCTACTTCCCTAAATTTCATAGGTTCACCATTGATCCCATATATAGAATCTAAGATTAACTGTTCTCTATCTGATAAAACACTCTTATTTTCTTGGTAGACATTAATGAACTTTTTATACTCTTGTGATTCTTGCTCTTTTATTATTTTATAATAGCGCTTTCTTTCATGCATCTTCTCCTTTGTCCTCATCTCTAGATAGTAAAGAACATCTTCCTTTGTTATCATATAAAATGCTAACAACTCCTTTTACCTAATAGTCAGTCAATCACTCTAAAGCATAATTCGACAACTATTTTTATATACCTCCTGAACAGGATAACATGTGTTCTTAGAACGTTAATTATGTCAATCTACGATTTAATTGATTATTAGACTTTATCAATCTTGCATAAAATTTACCGTATATCTAGTATACGAGATTTCAAACATGTTAATTTTTACATGCATACCGACTCACTTTATTCCCGTTTAAATTAGTTTTGTTTCCCTTGATATTAATAGTAATATAAATATTCTCAAATCCCACCTTTATCATACTCACACTTACGAATACTTCAGTTTTATCATAACATTAGCTTTAACTACTCAACTGTGTACTAATAAATCCTAATCTAATTAGGTATTTTTCACCTCCTTTAATACCAATACTGTTACTAAAATTAAAGGAGTGATCAAACTGAATGAAATAAGAAGCGTAGCAATATACTGTCGTGTCAGCACTGAAGAACAAGCAAGTGAAGGCTATAGTATTTCTGCCCAGTTACAAACCCTTCGTCAATACGCATACCTTTATGGGTGGCAAATTGCAGAAGAGTATGTTGATGAAGGAATTAGTGGTAAAGATATAAAGGGCCGACCAGCAATGCAAAGAATGATATCTGATGTTGAAAAGGATAAATTTCAAGCTGTACTTGTATGGAAGATATCACGTCTTTCAAGAAATATGCTGGATACTCTTGTGCTCCTAGATAAATTCGAAGAGTATGATGTAAAGTTTATTTCCTACTCTGAGAATTTTGATACATCCAGCCCCATAGGCAAACTTGTGGTCCAATTAATGGCTTCAATTGCTGAAATGGAAAGAAATACCCTTTCTGAAAATGTCAAATTGGGCATGACCCAGAGAGCTAAAGAAGGCAGCTGGAACGGCGGCTTGGTTTTCGGGTATGATTCGATAGAAAAAGAGCTTGTCGTTAATTCCAAAGAATCAGAAATTGTTCAACTTATTTTTAATCTATATGCAGAAGGCAATGGTCTTAAGGCGATAGCTAATCATTTAAACAAAGCAGGATATAGGACAAAGCACGATAAACACTTTTCTATTAATGGGATATCAACAATACTTGATAATCCAATCTATAATGGTAAAATCCGATGGTTACAAGTCGAGAACTGGGATAAAAAGCGACGGCGTGGCAAAAATGCGAACCCCATTTTAGTTGATGGTAAACACGAAGCAATTATCTCCGGAGAGTTTTGGAATATCGTTCAAGCCCGTAGACAAAGTAAGTCTTTTAAGCAGCGTCAGTCTAACGAACCTTTTCTTTTAAGCAGCATCCTTAGATGTCCTAACTGTGGTCAAGGCATGGTTCCATCTATCACCACCTCTACTCAAAAAGATGGAAGCAAACGCAAACATCGCTACTATGTCTGTGGTGTATTCCACAACAAAGGATCAGCTGCATGTAAAGCAAATTCAGTTAAAGCCTACGATGCTGAAGATGCTGTTATTAACCGTATTAAAGAGTTCTTGAACGATTCAGCCAGCTTTAGTCAAACAATAGAAAACATTAATAAAGACACGGTTCATACAAATGTAAAACTAAAAGAGCAGTTAGAGACGATTGAAACAGAACTTAAAGAAGCCAATGCCATGCAAGAAAAATATATGGAAGCATTTGAGCAAAATATCTTCCCTGTTTCCATATTACAGGAACGTTTACAGAAGTTAGCTAAGTCGAAGAATGACTTAGAACAAAAGAAAAATGAACTCAGCGTTCAACTAAGTTCATCAGACTCGAAAGTTATACCACCAGATGTGGTTAGACATTTATTAGAAAAGTATGTTCAGGCATTTCAACAGTCTTCGAGAGAAAAGAGAAAACAACTCTTTCAGCTTTTGTTAAATAAGATCACAATCAAACAAACTGATGGTCGTTCTCGAATTGTGGATAAAATTGAACTCGACTTTGATTTTTCCGAGGTCAATCTGTCCAAGACATTTACACTTATCCACTTACTGTATCAGAAATCGGATCATTCTGAGGAAAATTCCTCTTCAAATCCTATTTTAAAAGAAAAAATGCCACCTTATCTTCAGATTTTTTTGCCTCTATTTATGGTACGGTTCACCCCGATTAATCCGAAAAGCCCGGTAAATCTGCTCAACCAATATCAACTTCATCAACTGATGCGGAAACGTCATCTTAGAAAAAGATAAAGCTTCATCCGAACGTTTCATAACCTCATCACTTAATCCCAATGATCCACCAATAACAAATGCAATCTTACTTTTTCCGTATGTAGCGAGTTTATCTAAATCTTCAGCAAGCTGTTCAGAGCTTTTCATCTTTCCCTGGATCGCAAGCGCAATTACATATGTATCTGTTGATATTTTTTGAAGGATTCGTTCGCCTTCTTTTTGTTTGATTTGTATCATTTCAGCATCACTTAAATTTTCAGGTGCTTTTTCATCTGGTAACTCTATAATTTCTAATTTTGCATACGATGCTAACCTTTTTACATACTCATCAATTCCCTGTTTTAGATATTTCTCTTTTAGTTTTCCTATTGTGACAATTGAGATATTCACAGTTATCCCCCATTTACAAACAGTTTACAAACAACTTATCCACAGGACTTATCCACATGTCCACAAATTCTATCCACATATTGTGTCAGAATGTACGTTCGACACAACATATATCGCGCTTTTTTGACAATATTCACAGGATGTTGATAACTTTTCTTCCTCTTTTAATAGGTTAATTTCTGGTGCAAATTCTGTCTCATCTACCATGATATCAATAGCTAGCTCAATATGTTCTTCACAAACCTTGATCATTTTTACCTCACCTTTTGTCGTTTTTTCTTATTATACCTTATTCACATTATAACCATGTTTGTGGATAAAAAAAGTATAACTATATGAACTATAAATGAAAAAAGAACAGACTAATTAGCCTGTTCCCGCTCATTTTTAATAAGATTCCTCAACCAATCTCATAGTTGTTGTTTTCTTTTCACCTTGTCGATAGAACGTCACTTCCATCGAATCTCCTATATTCTTTCGATTATAGAGGTGTTTTCTTAAGTCTAATGCATTTTGAATATCTTCTCCATCCAGTGCGACAATCACGTCATAAACCTCTAGGCCAGCAATTTCAGCTGGTGAAAGTGGTATTACTTCTTCTAAGAAAACTCCCGCTATTACATCTGAAGGCAGCTTTAATGTTTGTTGCCAATGATAACTTGAGATATCAGAAAGGTTTCTTAAACTAACCCCCATGTAAGGACGTTTTACTTCTCCATACCGCTCAATATCTGAAATAATAGGTCTTACAATTGTAGTTGGAATAGATAAACCAATTCCTTCAACAGCTTCCTGAGCAATCTTCATAGAGTTAATACCTACTATCTGTCCTTCTATGTTGACAAGAGCCCCTCCACTATTACCAGGGTTAATAGCTGCATCCGTTTGAAGTACCTCTGCCTGCCAGTCTACATGTCCATCCTGATCAAAATCCAACGGTATGGTACGCTCTGTTCCTGAGATAATACCTTGTGTAACAGAGCCTGAAAATTGTAATCCTAGTGGATTTCCGATAGCTAATACCGGTTCCCCTGGTCTAACATTGTCTGAGTTACCAAATTCAGCAATTGTATCAATGGCATCACCATCAACAGAAATCACAGCCAAGTCAGTAAAGATATCACTTCCTAGTACTTCTCCTGGAATGCGTGATCCATCCTGTAAACTAATTTCGACGCTACTAGCACCTTCAATAACATGGTGATTGGTCACGATATAGGCTCTTCCATCCTCTTTTTTATAGATTACACCAGAACCCGTTCCCGCTTCACCAGCCTCTTCCCAAAAACCAGATGTTTGAATATTAATAACACCAACCACAGCTGCAGATACACGGTCCACCGCTTGTGTTACCTGAGAAACAACATTTACATTTACGGTTTGTCCAGGGACTGTATCTACAGTTTCTTGATTTTCGTTTAACCCAGCGGTTTCATTTCCACCTGGATCAAAATTTTCTGTAGTTAGCCGGTCAAATGCAGGCAATGCAAAAATGACTAATAGTACGCCTAAAATTACACCGACAGAACCTGCTAGAAAGAAACCACCTCGGTTACCTTTCTGTTTCTGTCTAATATGCTTATAATCTTGATCATAATACCCCACTTATTCACCAATCCTTTCACTTAAGAACTTATGATTAGGACCAAATGTATACTATTCTATAGTTTGTTTATAATGCTATAATATACCCTTTGTTGGTAAATTTCTAAACATATGAATCGTGAGGGATCAGTGATTAAACGGCAGTAATGGCAGTTGGAATCTTAGGATCGGTATCAATTAATTTAAAACGATGGCCTACACCTGTATCTTTTTCTTCTAATGTTTGATGTACCGACATCCGTGCTAGTTCTTTCAAATTATTATCTTTGCTTAAATGAGCTAAGTAAATACTCCTAGTTCGATCACCAATGACATCAGCCATTGCAAGGGCTGCATCTTCATTAGAGACATGTCCAACATCGCTTAAGATTCGCCTCTTTACGCTCCAAGGATAACGACCCATACGAAGCATTTCAATATCATGATTGCTTTCAAACACGTATACATCTGCGTTTTTTATAATACCCTTCATACGATCACTTACATAGCCTGTATCCGTAATGATAACAATCTTCTTCTGACCATGATGAAATACATAGAACATCGGTTCAGCAGCATCATGAGAAACTCCAAAGGATTCTACATCTAGATCCTTAAAGCTTTTCGTTTGTCCCGTTTCGAAGGTAAATCTTTGTTCAAGAGGTATTTCTCCTATAAGGTGGTCCATTGCCTTCCAGGTCTTAGTGTTTGCGTAAATAGGAAGGTCATACTTTCTTGCTAGTATTCCTACACCCTTTATGTGATCACTATGCTCATGGGTCACTAAGATCCCTGATAATTCCTTTGGATTAACCTGTACTTTATTAAACAATTGCTCCATTTGCTTCCCGCTATGGCCTGCATCAACAAGCAATTTCATTTGATCAGTTCCTACGTATATGGCATTGCCACTACTTCCACTTGCTAGGACGCTAAAATGTAAGCTCATTACTCTTCACTCCATTTTGCACTATCTCGAATAATATGACCTTCAATCGCATTTACGAAATAGTTTTCTTTGTTGTCGATAATAAAATGCCAGGTTGGCACAAATACTTGTGAATCTGAAATTAGCGTATAATAGCCTAAATCCACTTGGGTAATGGTACTTCCGTGCTTAATTTCATTTCGAATAAACATGTTCTCAATTGCTTTTAATGCTGTAAAACTTCCCGCTTGATCTGCATCAACTTCCATTTCCTCTAAATCGGTTAAAACGGTTTGCTGATATTCAATCATTTCATTCTTTTCATTTAGGATAATCTTGATCACCGCGTTTTCATTATAGAAAATGGTGTGATCCTCATACTGTTGAAAAAATATAAGCATTCTACTTTTTTCTTCAAATCCCCAAAACACATAATCTTCACCACTAATCATATGTTTAGAAACAAAAGTCTCTAACCAGTTAGCAGAATTCTCTGGAACAGGAACTGGCTCTTCAAATTTTGAATAAATCAGGGTTTTATTTAGGATTTGTGCCTGTTGTCCTTCAAGATTGACTAAATCCTCTGCTGTAAACGTTCTACTACTACCTGTTATATAAGTCTCTTGTATTGGATCCTTTGGCAATTCAGGATAAGTGATATCATTTTCTCTTAGCTGATCCTCAAGGGTGGCTTCTGCTAGCAAACCTAACTGGTTACTATTTCGTTTATCAACAAATTGAGAGAGAAGGAACAAATCTAAGACTAGGAATACAATAATAAAAATGGTTTTTATTCTACTCCAATTCAATAATTGTTCCTCCTCTTTCTTTTATATTTTCATCAAAAATGACCTTATGCCATTTACCATTATGCTTAACCGTCCAAATTGGTTCGATCGTTACTTTTGCACTTGAAAAGTCCTTCTTTAGCTCGTATGAGATCTTTGCATCTTCTACTTTATCCATATCAATACTAGATATATTTTTTAATATCTCCATTAAAATATTGCCTGATGGTAGTTCTACTACCGAGGTTTCACTATCAATCGATAGATGAAGCTTGAACAGTGGCCGAATATACGTATTAAACGAGTTTGTTCCATCCCATGTGAGCTTCATTCGTGATAATCCAGTGTAATTATATACAGGCAAGCCATTAATAAATAATCGAAACGTTGAGGACTGTGTGATTGGGTCCCACTCCGAAAATTGATAAGAGTCTGTCCAACCACTATGGTCATTTATAAAATCAATACTCTTTTGAATCGTATTATGAGAACTACCTACAGTTCGATCGGTGGCTGCAGCAGGATTCACATATTCAAGCATATCTCCATTACTATTGATAAACATAGCTCTTGATCCATCTGAGTAGGTTTCCTCACCTGAGGTTTGTAAGTCTCGTTTTACAAAGCTTTGATCTGTAAATAATGCTTCCTTAAAATCATGACCAGAATATTTAATAGAATAGTAGGTAATTCTATTCACCTTTACCGGTTGACTTGGTAAGAAAATACTATGCTTCTCATTTATTTGATACTCATTAAATTGAGGATGAATGATTGATACTTGATAGAGGTCTTTGTTAAAGCTTCGATAAGAAAAATTGCTTATCTTTGCTTCATAAATCGACTTATTTTTATATGAAACAAAGTAGGCAACTATCTCTTCTTGTTGTGACTGTTTCATTGGAATAACAATTCTATCAAAAGTAATAGAGTTTGTTCTTTCATCATCAATATTCATAATACTTTTTAGTGTTTCAATTGCTAACTCTGATGGAAAAATCACTTCGACTCCGTCCTGATTATGAATAACATCTAAATAATCTTGACCAACTAATACAGTATGGTCTGAAAGTTCTTCAAATCTCCAGGACCTTACATATTCCATCATATTGTTAATCGTAGTACTGTCTGAGGTACCATAATGATGTCCATTTTTATGAAAGAGTATTTGATCGGGAAGTATTAAGCTAGCTGTTTCTTTCTTTTCACCAATCATGACATCACTGATATACTCAGTACTTTCAATCACACCGAGATTAGGTTGATAGGTCCATAAACTCCAAGTTAACACCAGACTCATAATGACCAACACAGTTAATAGAAATGATTTAATTTTTTCGTAGTTCATTCCCAATCATCCTTAAAATCTTTATCAAGTGGCAGTGTAAAACAGATAGTAGTACCTATTCCTTCTTCACTTTCTACCCAAATCTCTCCACCATGGGCATTAACCATTTCCTTGGCAATAGCTAAACCTAGACCTGTACCACCAAGCTTTCTTGTTCTAGCTTTATCAACACGATAAAAGCGATCAAATACATTGTTAATATTCTCTTTTGGTATCCCAACACCTTGGTCTGTTACACAAACTTTAATAGATTCCTCATTTACCATGCTTAGATCAAATTCGATTTTTCCACCCTCCGGCGAATATTTCAATGCATTAGAAATAATATTATCAAGAACCTGCGTAATTTTATCTTCATCCATTTCAACAAAGGTTTCCTGGTTAGGAATGTTTCTAATAAACGTCACATTCTGATTCTTTGTTAATTCAAAACGGTCAATTATTCTATTAAAATATGAAGGGAAGTGAACCCAATCTTTAATAAAACGATAATCTTTACTATCAAGCTTTGATAGTTGTAATAAGTCATTTACTAAGCGAATCATTCTTTCCGTCTCAGTCTGAGTAACATCAAGAAATCTAGGTGCGATTTCTTGATCCTGCCAAGCTCCTTCTGCTAAAGCTTCTAAATAGCTCCTCATCGTTGTTAATGGCGTTCTTAGTTCATGAGACACATTCGCTACAAACTCTCTTCTTTCTTCCTCTATCTTTTCTTGCTCAGTTACGTCATATAAGACCGCAATGAGTCCGTTTACTAAACCTGTTTCCTTTTGAATCACTGAGAAACTAACCTTCAGTATATAAGGCTTTTGACTGGTACTGAAATCTAACGTAAGAGAATCGACATCCTCAATAATTTGCTCTAATGAATACTCGTCTTCAATTCCAAGTACGGTTAATACCGATTCGGCTAAAACCGTTTCACGTGGAACGTTTAACATTTCTGCAGCTGGATCATTAATAAGAATAATTCTACCCTTTCGGTCTGTAGCAATTACTCCGTCAGTCATATACGCAAGAACAGAGCTAAGTTTTCGACGTTCTCCTTCAGTTGTAGCCTGAGCTTCCTGTAACCTTTTTGTTAAATTATTAAACGTGATACCTAGTTGGCCGATTTCATCATATCCATATATTTTTACTTTTCGGGTAAAATTCCCCTTTGTCATTTCCAACGCTTGTTTCCTCATATCTGACAAAGGTCTCGTAATCGTCTGCGCTAGGAAAATACCTAGTAATGCTGTAATAGAAAGAGCAATAACTGTTCCTTTTACAAATATATTATTAATTTGCTTAAGCTGGTCATACACACTTTCCATCGATGCTTCAAGGGTGATAACCCCAAGAACATTGGTTCCACTTTTAATTGGAACTGTTAATACTAGCATACGATGCCCTGACTGCTGGTCAATTAGCACCTTTCCTGGATCTCTAAATCCTGCTACTAATGCTTGTTTTACGGGTATATCTGTTATTCTTCTTCCAATAAGCTGTTGATTATTGATATTTGTCGTTCCAATAACACGACTATTCTTATCAATCACTCTAACATCAGCATCTTCCAAAAAATCAGTCAGTATAGATTGGACTTTAACCTCAAGTGTTGGCATTTTCTCGTCACGTTCAATAATCATTTCTTGTTCTAAGTTATAAGCTAGTAAATCGACTCTTTCATTTAATGACTCGGAAAAGTTAGTAACCAACTGCTTTTCGATACGTTGGACAAAATAAACACCTATGATTTGCATCGCAATTAAGATCAGCAATACATAGATTAATACAAATTTAAAATGAATCGATTTAAAAAAACCGACTTGCTTCATCACTATTACTCCTGCTCTGAATTTCTAAGATAATATCCGACGCCTCTTCTAGTTACAATCCAGGTTGGATGACTCGGACTATCTTCAATCTTTTCACGTAATCTTCTAACGGTAACATCAACGGTTCTAACATCACCGAAATAATCATAACCCCAAACCGTTTGAAGAAGATGTTCTCTTGTCATTACCTGCCCAATATGCTTCGCTAGATAATGTAGAAGTTCAAACTCTCTATGTGTAAGCTCTATTTCTTCCCCACGTTTCGTAACAGAGTATGCGTCTGGATGAATAACTAAACTGCCAACAGAGATCTCGTTTCTTTCAATCTCAGTCTCTTGATTTGACTTTAACTGATGTCGTCTCATATTTGCCTTCACTCTTGCTAACAGCTCTCTTGTACTAAAAGGCTTTGTTACATAGTCATCTGCTCCAAGCTCAAGACCCAATACCTTATCAATCTCTGAGTCTTTAGCTGTTAACATAATAATCGGCATATCATACTTTTTTCTAATTTCACGACAAACTTCCATTCCATCCTTTAATGGCAGCATGATATCTAACAGAATCATATCTGGTTTAAACTCTTCTACCTTTTGGATGGCTTCTAGCCCATCATAAGCACAAAGTACCTCATAGCCTTCCTTTTGCAAATTAAATTTTAAGATATCTGCAATTGGTTTCTCATCATCCACAACTAATATTCGTTTTTCCACTTTAGTTTACTCCTTACATTCTAATTTAGAGAAGAAGTTAGATCTGATATTCTACTATTAACTTTACCACTTCTACCTAAGGAAATCATCTATTCCTATCAGGTGGTTGTTTCCATTTCAAAGTTTTTGAGTAAGATAGCTAATCTACTGATAATTATCCACAGAAACTATATCCTTTGAATAAGGAATCTATACCGTATTTCTACTAGACCACATTGTTAACTAGTTATCCACATGTGGATTAATCTTAAATATAACAAGGTAGTAATAGAAAAAATCCTCTAGTCACTAAACTAGAGGATTTTTCTTTATTTACCAAGATAATGCATTGGATTCTGTAACGCACCATTCTTATATACTTCAAAGTGAAGGTGAACACCTGTAGAATTTCCGGTAGCTCCCATTACACCAATCTTTTGACCACGTTGTACAGTTTGACCTACCCCTACCGACATACTACTTAAATGTGAATAGGTAGTCGTAATTCCGTTATTATGGTTAACTACGATTCGATTTCCATAACCACCATCATAACTTGCCTGTGTAACCGTTCCATTATCAGCAGATAAGATATTTCTATTACTTGGACGAGCAATATCAATTCCTTTATGCATTCTTCCCCAACGATAGCCCATGTAACTAGAAATGTATCCACCTACTGCCGGCCATGCGAATGAACCAGTACCACGAGAAGGAATTACCTTTGTTCCTTTATCAACTAATTCTGTTACAGGCTCCATAACAACCTTTTCTCTAGTTGTCTTTTGTTCTACTACTCTACCATTTTGTTTTGACACAATATAGTTTACTAACTTTTCACCATTCTTACCTTTTTGAGTTACTTTGTTTTCACCCTTTGGCATTTCTTTATTTTCTGTAATCTTTTTACCGAAAGGAATACTCTCTCGCTTGTATACCTCTTCTTGGATCAAAACATTTAGGAATGGCTTTAATGCAGTAACATTAATTTCTTGGCCAACTTTAATTACTGAATTCTCTTCAAAACCTTCGTTTAGAGCAAGAAGTTCATCTAAACTTAAATTATGTGCACTTGCAATACTTCCAAGTACATCACCTTCTTGGACTTGATACTTCTTTTCCTCTAGGGCACCCATTAATAAGTAAGTAACAGCATCTCCAACAGATAAGATTTCTTCTGGAGAAACTTTTTGTTCTGAAATTGTAACCTTTTCATTAAATGTTACGTCTAATATACGAGACTGACCTTCAGCAAGTTCTGGCAACGTTGCATTTGGATCACGTGCCTCTAACTCTGCTAATACTTCGTCAGATACATATTTTAACTTTAAGTTTTTAATAACTGCTTCTGCACTTTCCATGCTATCTAAAAAAGCAACAGGTTCATCATTCACAACAACAGAAAATGCATTGGCTTCAATCTTTAACTGTTCAGAAAGTAATTGAAGAACTTGCTGGTTGTTAACATTTGCTCTAAATACTTTTTCTTCGATATATTGAACATTCGCCTGTAAACCAAATGAAATATTTGGATTTTTTTCTAGAAGCGCCTTTTCTCGATCCTCTATGTATTGCTCGACTACATCCTTATTATCAACAATACCTATTCTTTCATTATTAACATAAACATGATATACCTTATTAATTCCAAAACCACTATCTGCTGATACCGTTCCGAACGTTAAAGTTGTTACAACGATCGTACTTACGGCAGTACGCTTTAGTAATTGTGGTAAACCTTCGAATTTCATCTTCCAATTAATCACTGTTCTTCCTCCTAGACCAAGGCTCTTCCGACAACTTGAGTGCCTACTGTATATAAGTGTAACAGTTGCTATTAGTACATAAAGACTAGTAAACTATTAATTTTCTAAATAATTAGTAATATTAAATAATTGTCTTACTTTTAAACTTTAGCATATCCTGAATTATTTTAGGTGAAAAATAAGAAATATGTAACATAACTGTATCATTTCTGTCATATACTGGTATCTATTTGTAATGTGTAGGAAAATAGACTATAAGATAAAAGACATGCTTTTTCGTGCATGTCTCTTGAGATGGCTCGGGACGGAATCGAACCGCCGACACAAGGATTTTCAGTCCTTTGCTCTACCGACTGAGCTACCGAGCCAATATATTAAATTGTTTAGGAACTATCTTTTACTTCTATTACCTTCGCCCCAAAAGTCTCTCAAGGAGCATCTCCATTTGTGCGCTAATGGCTTTTCAATGATGCTTACTCGATCGTGCTCTACCGACTGAGCTATCGAGCCAATATATATACTGTGTAACAATTTAAATGTTTACCCATCAAACCCTAATATGATATTCACGAAAGCAATGTATTATTCCTTTTATGTATATATGGTGACCCATACGGGATTCGAACCCGTGTTACCGCCGTGAAAGGGCGGTGTCTTAACCGCTTGACCAATGGGCCATTCTAATTTAGGAAATGGTGAGCCATGAAGGACTCGAACCTTCGACCCTCTGATTAAAAGTCAGATGCTCTACCGACTGAGCTAATGGCTCTAATATAAGAAATTGTTCGAGCTAAGTTTCATCTTAGCTATAGACGTCCCAATCACAGATTGGTACGCTGATGATTATTCTCTGAAGCTTACTCGATCGTGCTCTACCAAATGAACTAATGGCTCTTGTGTATAATAATGTCGAATTGCCAAGCAACATGTATTATAATAGCATGATGATTTAGTAGAATGCAAGACTCTTTTTTTTGAATGTATAAATCTATCTATGTAAATACTAGAAACCCCACTAATAAATAGCCTCTCATCTTCACAAATAATAACTAACATAAAATAAAGATGCCCTATCCCCTTAGTTTAAGGATAGGGCATTATTGTTAATTATTGTGGCCCATAAACGCTTCTCAGTAAGTTTGTTTGTGAACGGTCTGGTCCTACAGAGAAGATTGATAATGGAATCCCTGTTAATTGTGAAATGCGTTCTAGATAATGACGAGCATTTGGTGGTAAATCATTAATGCTCTTTACACCTGTAATATCTTCAGTCCAACCTGGAAACTCTTCATAAACTGGCTCGCACTGTGCCAATACTTTTAAGCTAGCAGGGAATTCCTCCATAATTTGTCCATTATATTGATAAGCTACACAAATTTTTAGCTTTTCAATTCCACTTAGAACATCTATAGAGTTTAAAGACAGGTCTGTAATTCCACTTACTCTTCTTGCATGTCTAACAACAACACTATCAAACCAGCCAACACGACGAGGACGACCAGTTGTTGTTCCATATTCACGCCCAACTTCACGGATTTGATGACCAATTTCATCATGCATTTCAGTAGGGAAAGGACCATCACCAACTCGAGTTGTATAAGCCTTTGAAACACCTACCACATGCTTAATCTTAGAAGGACCTACACCATTACCAATGGTTACTCCACCTGCAATTGGATTAGAAGATGTTACAAAAGGATAGGTACCTTGATCAATATCAAGCATAACTCCTTGAGCTCCTTCAAAAAGAACACGTCTTCCTTCATCTAAAGCATCATTAAGTACGACAGATGTATCACTTACATACTTAGCAATTTGTTGACCATATTCATAGTATTCGTCTAAAATATCTTCAATCTTTAATCCTTCTACTTCGTAAAACTTTTCTAATAAACGATTTTTTTCAGCTAAGTTATGAGTAAGCTTTGTTTCAAATTCTTCACGGTCTAGTAAATCCGCAATACGAATTCCGATTCTTGCGGCCTTATCCATATAAGCAGGACCAATTCCCTTTTTAGTTGTCCCAATTTTATTGGCACCTTTACGCTCTTCTTCTACTTCGTCTAATTTTAAATGATAAGGTAGAATGACATGGGCACGGTTACTGATTTTTAGGTTATCTGTAGAAACTCCTAAATCGTGTAGGTATTTTAATTCTTCTACTAATGCTTTAGGATCTATAACCATCCCATTCCCTAGTACACAAATCTTATCTGAATAGAAAATCCCAGAAGGAATAAGATGAAGCTTATATTTTTGACCATTAAACACGATCGTATGGCCTGCATTGTTTCCACCTTGATAACGTGCTACAACCTCTGCATTTTCTGAAAGAAAGTCAGTAATCTTCCCTTTTCCTTCGTCTCCCCATTGCGTTCCCACAACAACAACTGATGACATTTCAGCACCTCCACATTATTTACCTTATCTATAAATGTCTGTTCAAACAACTGTAAGTATACTTATAAATTAAACAAAAGTCAATTAAATCCGAACATTAATATCATTTTCTATAAAGTTTGTTCGTTTATTAATTATTAATTGGAATTCTTTTATACTTTGGTGTTTTTAGAGTTAGTTTCCGTTCCATTCCACTGCCTTTAATTTAGGCTCTGTTAATGTATAATGTTGGTCTCTAGCAGAGTTGATTGTAGTGGAAGGACGCGAGACTCCTGCGGGAGCAGCGTGACAGGTGAGACCCCGCAGGCGAATGCCGAGGAGGCTCACCGCACGCCCCGCGGAAAGCGAGTGTCCTGCAACGAAAATCAACAACAATGTTTAACAGAACATAAATTTAAAGAAAACTTTTTTCATATAGATCCTAATTAATAAACCCTAAACCCAGTTTATTTTAACCTAAATATAAAAAAGAACCCTCTAAATGTTAGAGGGCTCTCATAGTTAGGCAGGTACTCCTGAGTCTTCATACCGCTTTTCTAAGTTAACAAATTTATTATATTCTTTCACAAAGGCGAGCTCTACTGTTCCTACAGGACCGTTACGTTGTTTTGCAATAATAATTTCAATAATATTTTTAGCCTCTGATTCCTTATCATAATAATCATCACGATATAGGAAGGCTACTATATCAGCATCCTGCTCAATACTTCCTGATTCACGGATATCAGACATCATTGGGCGTTTATCTTGACGTTGTTCCACACCACGGGAAAGCTGAGATAATGCAATAACCGGAACTTCAAGTTCACGCGCAAGTTGCTTTAAGGAACGAGATATCTCAGAAACTTCCTGTTGACGATTTTCACCAGCTCGTCCATTTCCTTGAATTAGCTGTAAATAGTCGATCAGAATCATTCCAAGTCCGCTCTCTTGTTTAAGTCTTCTACACTTCGACTGTATTTCATTAATTTTTACACCTGGAGTATCATCAATATAGATCCCTGCATTAGAGAGACTCCCCATAGCCATTGTAAGCTTTCCCCAATCCTCAGAGGTTAGTTTACCCGTACGAAGATTTTGTGCATTTATATTGCCTTCTGCACACAACATACGCATGACAAGCTGCTGAGCACCCATCTCTAGACTAAAGATTGCTACGTTTTCATCCGTTTTAGTGGCTACATTCTGTGCGATATTTAAGGCGAAGGCAGTTTTACCTACTGAAGGACGAGCAGCCACGATAATTAAATCATTCCGTTGAAATCCTGCTGTCATTCTATCTAACTCTCTAAATCCGGTCGGAATCCCTGTTATATCTCCAACTCTATTGTGAAGTAGTTCAATATTATCATAGGCATCTACTAATACATCTTTAATGTTTTGGAATGAAGAACTATTCTTTCTTCTCGAAACATCAAGGATCCCCTTTTCTGCCTCATTTAAAAGAACATCCACTTCATCATCACGTGCATAACCGTCTGTAACAATCGAAGTTGCCGTTCTAATTAATCTTCTTAGGATTGATTTTTCTTCTACAATTTTAGCGTAATATTCAATGTTTGCAGCCGTAGGTACTGAGTTTGCAAGATCACTTAAGTATGAAACTCCACCGATTTCTTCTAATAGCTTTAAGTCAGCTAGTTCAGACGTTACGGTTACAAGATCAACAGGCTCTCCTTTTTCATTAAGAGAAAGCATGACATTAAATATTCGCTGATGCGATGCACGATAGAAATCCTCAGGAATCAGAATCTCAGAAGCTGTTGTTAAAGAAGAAGGTTCTAAAAAAACTGCCCCTAGTACAGCTTGTTCTGCTTCAATATTTTGAGGTGGGGTACGATCTGCAAATATATCAGTCATTAATTGTTTCATTCCCCTCTTTCATTTTCTCTACTCATGATTGTAACATATTTATCATCAGAAAATAGTACTTCCATTTTTAACATATTAGAGTAAAAGCTAGTCAGATTTAGAAGTAATTACATGTTTTTAATTATCCTCAGCTTTATTTTCAAATAAAAAAATAGCAGCCAGGAATCTAGCTGCTCTGTTTGATGCTATTATAATTCTTTAACATGTACTTTTAAAGTAGCAATTACTTCTGTATGAAGTTTAACAGGAACATTTGTTACTCCTAAAGAACGAATAGGTTCGTTTAAATCCATTTTGCGCTTATCTATTTTAATCTTGTGCACCTTTTGAAGTTCATCTGCTACCTGTTTGGTGGTAATTGAACCAAATAGACGACCGCCTTCTCCCGACTTCGCTGTAAGAGTTACCGTAAGCTGCTCTAGCTTCTCTTTAAGCTGTTGTGCTTCCTGTAATTCAGCTTCTGCTTCTTTTTGTTCCTTCTTCTTTTGTGCTTCTAAAGTATTAACTGTTGAAGAATTTGCCTCAACAGCCAATCCCTGCTTAATCAAGAAGTTGTGAGCATAACCATCGGCTACATTCTTCACTTCTCCTTTTTTACCTTTACCCTTAACATCTTTTAAGAAAATTACTTTCATTCCTCATTACTCCCTTCTTCTAAATACTCATCTATTGCTATTTTAAGCTTTTGCTCGGCCTCTTCAATAGTCATTCCAGACAACTGTGTAGCAGCATTTGTTAAATGGCCCCCACCTTCTAAAGCTTCCATAATGATTTGTACGTTGATTTCCCCTAAAGAACGTGCACTAATTCCTACTATGCCATCCTGGCGAATCGCTATTGCAAAGGAGGCAATGACCCCACTCATGGATAGTAACGTATCCGCAGCTTGGGCAATGAGAACTTGGTCATACTTTTCTTCCTGTTTTCCTTTAGTAATCGCAATTCCATTTTTATAAATAGCTGTGTTTTCAACGATCTTTGATCGCTTTACAAAGACATCTATATCTTCTTTCAAAAACTTTTGCACCAGAATGGTATCAGCCCCATGTGCTCTTAAATAGGATGCTGCATCAAAGGTACGTGAACCTGTTCTTAACGTAAAGCTATTCGTATCAACAATTATACCAGCTAGCAATGCAGTAGCTTCTAGTATATTTAACTTAGAGCGTTTTGGTTGGTATTCAAGTAGTTCTGTTACAAGTTCAGCAGTGGAAGAAGCATACGGTTCCATATACACAAGTAATGGACTCTCAATAAACTCTTCACCACGTCGATGGTGATCAATAACCACTACTCGTTCTTTCCTTACCAAAAGCCTCTCATCAATAACTAAGGATGGCTTATGAGTATCAACAACAACTAATAATGTTTCTTCAGTAGAAAGCTCTAGTGCTTGTTCGGGACTAATAAACCTTGCCCATAATTCAGGGTGTAATTGTACTTCACTAATTAACCGTTGAACGCCAGTGTCTAATTCATTCTTATCTATAACAATGAAGCCTTCCTTTTGGTTAGCCTGTGCCACTTTTAAGATACCAATAGACGCACCAATTGCGTCCATATCAGGGTATTTATGCCCCATGATTAACACTTTATCACTCTCAACCACGAGTTCTCGAAGTGCATGTGAGATTACACGTGCTCTTACCCTCGTTCTCTTTTCCATTGGATTTGTTTTACCACCGTAAAACTTAACCTTACCATTGGATTTTTTAATCGCTACCTGATCCCCACCACGTCCTAATGCTAGATCTAGTCCTGATTGTGCCAAGGATCCCAGTTCTGGTAGAGAGGACGTTCCAGTACCAATTCCGATACTCAAGGTGAGTGGACTACTTTGTTTGGATGTATGTTCTCTTACCACATCTAGAATTTCAAATTTTGTTTTTTCGAGTTGATGCAAGATTTGTTCATTAAAAATGGCAAAGAATCTTTCGGATGAAGTTCTCTTCAAAAACACGCCATTGTCGGTGGCCCACTTGTTTAAGATGGAAGTAATTTGACTGTTTATATTACTTTTCCTTTGATCATCCATACCCTGTGTTACTTCATCATAATTATCTAGATAAATAACACCAAGTACTGACTTCTCTTCCTCATATTGCTTTTCAAGCTCTACTTCTTCCGTAACGTCAAAGGCGTAAATGAGTCTTTCTTCTCTCTTATTAATAATACGAAGTTTCCGGTCATTAATATTAATAACCTGAGTTTGTACTTGATCCTTAATAATCGGAAGTAAAACCTCTACAAGTTCCTGAAGTGGTTTGCCAATTAAGGTGTCATCCTCAAAAAAGGAAGTCATGAATGGATTTGACCATTCAATCTGAAAGTCTTCATTATAAAGGATAATTCCAATTGGCATCTCCATTAATGCTTCTTCTCCCACTCTTTTAACACGGTGAGATAGAGTCGAAACATATTCCTCCATATCATGGCGAAACAACACTTCTGCTCTTAACAGAAAGAATAATATTATGCCAAGCAGTAGAAATCCAATGATCCCAAAAACCCATTGAAAGAAGCCAATAATGCCTATTAAAAAAGCAGTTAAGGCAATCAGCATATAGATGGGAATACGATAGATTCTCTTTTGATGAAAATTAGGCATGTTTTCAGCTCCTAAACATGACTTAACCTGTTTATTTTTTACTTTCCACTCTACTCCTTAAATTAAATCCTAAATCAATTATACCTATTAAACGTACAAGATAAAGTAGGAAAGGTAGTAAGAAGGAAAGTATTAAGATGGTAATTGGTATTCCCTTTGAAAGGTTTTTATGATAACAATAATAAAAGATAAATGAGAGACCTTGTAAGATCATTAATAGCTGTAAAATGTGAAATAGATTAAAGATGGCTAAAAACATCATAGAATCTTGTTCTAACGGAAACATCATGGCTACCATTGCAATCAGGTAATACCAAATTAAGCTCCTTGGTAATTGTATGGACCTAAAGGGTGGCCATTTTTCAACTTGCAATCCAAGTCTACTAAGAATTTTTGATGAAAGCAATTGTGTAATAAATGTTAGAAACACACCTACAAATACGATAACTGTTGGCATTAATAAGGAAGCGAATTCTAAAGCCTGTTGTAGCTGCTCTAATTGTGCTTCATTTATAGTCTGTCCTAATGACTCCATCATTTCCCTGGACATATTTATTGATTGTTCAATGGCTCTCTGTGCCTCTTCTACTGGATTAATCTTAAGGAACGTAGTAATAATTGCATATATCACAAGAAGAATGAGTATATAAACAATACTACCAGCAGCGAGGATTTCAAATTTAGATCGGTTAATTTTATATAAATATCCGATCACTATTCCACCTAAACCAAATAAAAAGGTAGACGGTAGTGCTAATATTGATCCAAATAGCATCGTAAATATGACGGCTGCTCCAAATAAAACCAATCCACTTTTCCAGCCTCTTCTACTAGAAAAAACGACAAAAGGTAGAGATAATGCAAATAAGGTGAGTGAGCCTAATAAAGGAATGTAAAGAGTCATTAAAAATAAGATCATGTATAGCGCTAGCATGATCGCGCCTTCTGTGAGTGCTTTTGTTTTTCCCATATGTCTCCTCGTTTCAAGGTATATGTAGCATTGAATGCTTTGTGATATTATAACATACTAAATCTCCATTTAAGAAATAAAAAAGCAGCAAGGTTTCCCCGCTGCCGCTTTTGTTTATTCACCAGATACATATGGTAGCAATGCCATCTGACGAGCACGCTTGATTGCAATAGTTAACTTACGTTGGTACTTTGCACTTGTACCTGTTACACGACGAGGTAAAATCTTACCACGCTCAGATACAAAACGCTTAAGTAAATCAACATCTTTGAAGTCGATTGTTTCGATACCGTTAGATGTGAAGAAACACACCTTTTTACGCTTACCTCCACGTCCACCTTTACGGAATCCAGCCATGAAAAATGCCTCCCTTCTCTAATTTATTTTAACTGATGGTAATCCGATCTATTAAAATGGTAAATCGTCATCTGAAATGTCGATTGGTTCACCATTGTTAGCAAATGGATCTTCATCTACACGAGTAAATCCTTGATTTCGTTGATTATTTTGGTTCTGATTACGCTGACCTTGTCCATAAGAAGAATCTTCTTGTCCCCCGCCATAATTTCCACCACTGCGTTCACCTTGGTTTCCACCACTTCTTGGCTCTAAGAACTGAACATTTTCGGCAACAACCTCTGTAACATATACACGCTTACCGTCTTGACCGTCATAGCTTCTTGTTTGAAGCTTTCCGTCAACACCAGCCAAACTTCCTTTTTTCAAAAAGTTTGCGACATTCTCAGCCGGACGTCTCCAAATTACGCAGTTGATAAAGTCAGCCTCGCGCTCTCCTTGTTGATTGGTGAATGTGCGGTTTACAGCTAATGTAAATGTCGCTACTGCCACACCACTTGGTGTATAACGCAATTCTGGGTCCTTCGTTAGTCGCCCAACAAGTATAACGCGGTTCATCATAAAATACCCAACTCCTTAAGAATACTACGTACATAAATCTATTTATTATTTATCTTCTACATTTACAACAATATGACGGATGATGTCTTCGCTGATTTTAGCAAGACGATCGAACTCCTGAACAGCTGTTGCTGGAGCATTAACATTTACAAGCATGTAGTGGCCATCACGGAAATCATTGATTTCATATGCAAGACGACGCTTACCCCATTGCTTAACATTTGTTAACTCAGCACCATTATCAGTTAAAATGCCGTTGAAACGTTCAACTAGCGCTTTTTGAGCTTCTTCCTCAATGTTTGGACGAATGATGTACATAACTTCGTACTTTCTCATTTCTGTCACCTCCTTTTGGACTAAACGGCCCGGTTAAGGGCAAGGAGCAATATTTAATTACTCACAATTTTATATTATATCAGAGACGACTGCCCTCTGCAACTTATTAAAGATTTTTATACATTAAATCTGAAGTGAATAACATCTCCATCTTTAACAATATACTCTTTTCCTTCTAAACGAACCTTACCTGCTTCCTTTGCTGCAATCATAGTTCCGCCTGCAACTAAATCATCATATGAGACTGTCTCTGCACGGATAAATCCACGTTCGAAATCAGTATGAATGATCCCTGCACACTGAGGTGCCTTCATACCCTTTCTAAATGTCCAAGCACGAACCTCTTGTTCACCAGCTGTAAAGTATGTCGCTAGCCCTAAAAGGTAGTATGAAGCTCGGATTAGCTGATCTAACCCAGATTCTTCAATTCCTAGTTCTTCTAAAAATGCTTTCTTCTCTTCTTTGTCTAATTCAGAGATTTCTTCTTCAATCTTAGCACACACAACGATTACTTCTGCTTCATCGCCTTTAGCATACTCTTTTACCTTTTGAACATAAGGATTCTCAGATGGATCTACCACATCATCTTCCCCTACATTTGCTACATACAAGATAGGCTTAATTGTTAGCAGGTGTAATCCCTTTACAACCTTTAACTGCTCATCTGAAAACTCAACTGTACGCGCTGTTTTTTCATTTTCAAAGGCTTCCTTTAGCTTAACAAGTATCTCAAGTTCAAAGGTTGCATCCTTGTCCTTAGACTTCGCCAGTTTCGCGACACGATCAATTCTTTTATCTACTGACTCTAAATCAGCTAGAATTAACTCCAGATTAATAGTCTCAATATCATCAATTGGATCTACCTTACCTGAGACATGTGTAATATTCTCATCCTCAAAACAACGCACAACCTGACAAATTGCATCTACTTGACGGATATGAGAAAGGAATTTATTTCCTAACCCTTCACCTTTACTCGCACCCTTTACAATCCCAGCAATATCAGTAAATTCGAAAGTTGTTGGTACAGTCTTCTTTGGTTTAACAAGCTCCGTTAATTTATTTAAACGATGATCTGGTACTTCAACGATCCCCACATTTGGATCAATTGTACAGAACGGATAATTCGCAGACTCTGCACCTGCTTGAGTTATTGCATTGAATAGTGTTGATTTTCCTACGTTAGGTAATCCGACAATTCCAGCTGTTAATGCCATCTATCCTTCACTCCTCTTTTCAGTAAAACTCTTTATATTAAGTATCATTTTAAACTCACTATTAAGATATATAAAACTTTGCTATATTCTAAAAAATAGCCCTACGTTAACACTTTAACCTTTACCAATTATAGATACTAGCCATTAAAAAGACAAGCACTTAACAAGAAAAGCTATAATGAGTAGTTGAAGGCAAACTAAGTGCGCAACGTCCTGTTGCAACGTTTGCCTGACCTACTTCCTGTAGGCCTCCGACAAGCAAATGTTCCTAAAATAACAAAAGGTGATTTTCCCTTTTGTTATTTTAGGAACATTTGACCTCGAGGGACTGGGCATTAAAGCTATACAATGGAAAAGCTATAATGCCCCGTTTAGCAACAACAGAACAAAAAGGCTGAAGCCAGATTACTAGCACTTGGCTAAGTTATCCGCAAATGAAATATTTTTATATACTAACCAATAAAAAAACGGTGCCAGTTGGCACCATTAAACTTTTTCAATATTAACTAGGCAATCATACAGTATGCTACCAAGTCCGTTATCTGAAGGTTCATCAGACGTTAATAAGTTTACTGTTCCACCAAACTTACTCCAGTTTCCTTCATCTATATTAATTGTCTTCGGATGTGCCTTCTTCATAATCTTAACGGTACCTTCTACATTTCCACGATCATTAAAGACTTTGACCTTATCTTGATCCTTCAAACCTATTTCTTCAGCAATATCCTCTGAAACTTCCACTTTAATCTCCTGTATTCCAGCTATTAAATGATAGTTCTGGGAATGATTCGATCTTAGAGGATGTAACGATAGTAAGGAATAAGGGTACTTCTTTGATAAACCAGGGTTATTTCTCGCTGACTCTCTTGGAAAAGATAATAAAAGTTTCCCAAGTTCTTCAGTATATCTCGTTGATGTAAACTCATATTTCCCACTTGGAGTTTTAAATTTCTTATCCTCCCACGGAACATCTTTAATTGGCAGTCGAAGGTGATGCTCCTGTTTCAGCTTTTCTAAAGAGATTCCTTTATCCCGTAGGTTAGATATACCCATTTCTAAAAACTGCTCTCTTGTAAAATTGAACTCTTCTCCGAAGCCTAATTTGTCTGCTAATCTAGACCATATCCATAAATCTGGTTTTGCCTCACCCGGCGCTTCAACTAATGCTCCTCCATAGTTCACATAACCATGATACATAGACGCGTAGTAAAGGTCTTCTACCTCAAATGAAGTGGCCACAGGTAAAACATAATCAGCTAAGGACGCTGTATCTGTTAAATATTGCTCCAATACTACAACTGTATCAACTGATTCAAAGGCTTTTCTTACTTTATTTGTATCTGGGACTTGTGTTAGTGGATTACCACAAGTCACAACAATCATTTTGATTGGAGGCTCACTGGCTGATAATACCTCTTCAGCTTGCTTCATCATCGTAAATTGTCGGCTATGCTTCCTCTTCTTGGGTAGAGTTAATGCTTCATAATTAAAGCTTTGTCCTACTTGGAGGTTTCCATAGTTTGCTCCTCCACCCGGTATGCCTACATTACCACTCATCGCAATCAATGCGTCGATTGTTCTGATCGTGTTTCCACCATTTTCATAGCGTTGCATTCCTAAACCTAGGTACGTCATTGTTGGACCGTTTCCATAAATCTCGGCAAGCATTGTAAATACTTCTTCTGGAATTTCCGAATAACTTGAAAGTTCACTTAAGGTAACACTCTCTAACAATTCCTTTACATCAGAGAAGCCAATAGAATAATGATTAATAAAGCTACGATCTTCTAAATTCAGACGAAGAACTTCTTTCATAATCCCTAATGCCAAAAATGAATCCATTCCTGGCTTAATAGAAATATAATGATTAGCAATCTTAGCCGTTGCATTATAGATCGGATCAATTACAATAACCGTTGCACCATTTGATTTAGCTTTTTGGATATATTCATATAAATGCATATTCGTTCTAGCAACGTTTCGTCCCCATATTACAATATGCTTACTATTTAAAATATCTTCAGGCGAGTGGCTGTACGAATCCCCGAAGTCCCACTTTTGAGCCTCTATACCTGCTCCCCAGCATAAACTACCGATTACTTCGGTCACACCACCATAGCAATTGAAAAAGCGTTTATCCAAGTTAATCAATAATCCACTATTTGCATAGTCATGACTGTGTAACACAGCTGTTGTTCCATACTCATCTTTTATACTGCTCATTTGTTGTGCAATCTCTTCTATTGCTTGATTCCATGATATAGGAAGAAATTCGCCATCTATTTTTTTAAGTGGTGTGGTTACCCTTTGTTTACTATTCGTTCTAGTTTCTAACATTCTACCACGACCACAGATTTTCCCCTTTGTAATGGGATGTTCAGGATCTCCCTCTACTTTTGCAACCTGACCATTCTCAATCGTTACATTAAACCCACAGCTATCCCAACAATTTAGAGGACATGCCGATTTTACAATTCTCCCCATTTCCTACCTCTCCCAACTACGCTCATTCACCCTCATGCTTTACTAGCATTTTCTTCATCTTTCTCACAAAATCTCTTCTTGGGATTAATACACTATGCTGACACCCTTCACACTTAATTCTTATATCCATTCCTAAACGGATAATCTTCCACCGATTTGTACCACAAGGATGTTGTTTTTTCATTTCTACAATATCATTAATAGCAAACTCTTTTTCTTCCATCTCTACTTGCTCCTTCTCATCCCTTTTCTTGAAGTTTGCCACTGTTGTCCGCCTCTTCTACTCGGTTATACATCACAACACGTGGGAATGGAATTTCTATTCCGTTTTCATCTAATTTTATTTTTATTTCTTTTCGAAGAGCTCTCGAGATCGCAAAATGTTTCATCGGCTTTACTTCAGATGTAACCCTCAGAACAACATCCGATGCCCCTAACATTTGAACTCCTAATAGTTCTGGCGTCTTTACCATATCTTCGTAACGCTTTGGAAGCTCCTCTAATAAGCTTAGGATCACTTTCTCAGCTTTACCTATATCACCTTCATACGCAATGCTAATATCCACTATAGCCACGCTATTAGCTATCGAAAAATTCGTGACATCTTGAATACTTCCGTTTGGCAGAATGTGAATTTCTCCTGTAAAGCTTTTAATTTTAGTAATTCTGAGTCCGATCTCTTCCACTGTTCCTTCAAACGTTCCAGTCCGGATATAGTCACCCACGGAGAATTGATCCTCAAAAATAATGAAAAACCCTGTAATGATATCACGTACTAGATTTTGAGCTCCAAAACCAATTGCTAATCCTGCTACACCAGCTCCAGCAAGTAATGCAGTAACATCAATTGTAAAAACCTCTAACACCATTATAAACGCTATAAAGTAAATGACATATGTTAAAATATTGTCTAATAATCTCGTTAGCGTAGCCTCTCTACGTTCTGAAACACGTAAGGGGCTTTTTGTTCGAATTTTAAAGATATTGTGTAAGGCAACCTTCCCAATTCTGATTAAAACTCCAGCCACAATAAAAATTAACAAAACCTTGATAAAGCCTTGACCAATCCCCACCCAAATAGCAGGATCTGTCATGTAATTCATAAAAGACTGATATGCCTCTTTAAGAACATTCATAGTTGTTTCCTTTCTCGATATATAGCTTTAGTTAATATGTTTACACTCTTATCAATTCCTTTTGTAGAGTATAATCACTTTTCTATATCATATCAAAAAATTTATTCCCACTTATAATGATTTGCAATCGGATAGATTAGAATGGCAGCAACTAAATATAGATTAATTAATCCGTAGATTGGATATAGAACTGCTACTAGTGTAGAAAATCCAAATTTAGTTAGTGGAATCATGATGACGATGATGAAAAGCGCAACTAACCAGGTCGGCATTTGTAAGTATTGTCGTAGTCTTGATGTTAAACCAAAGATTCCAGAAGCAGCCGTTGTAAATATAGCCGTCCATAACAAGATTGTCATTAGAATAATCATACTATAAGGGTAGTCCTTTAAAATTGCAAAAAGAGGAATTTCATAGAGAACAATTTCATTACTTACCTGAAGTAATGACTGGTTATAAAAGAATGCAATTCCCCCTAATATCAACCCACTTCCCACACTAGCAATAATTGCCTCATTTTTATCCTTCATTTCCTTACCAATTGCTCCAACAACTGCAATAAGAGCAATGACATTTAAAGCTGTAAAAGTAAAGGCAGAAGGCCAATTAGACTGCTTGGTCCACTCATATCCGATGCTAGAAGGACTTTTTAACATAAACGTTATAATCGTTCCTAATAACCCTATGATTAATAACGGGATAATGACTGCATTTAAGGAGGTCATCCCCCTTATATTCCATATGAATAAGATTACTAATAGGCATGAGAAAATGACAATTCCAATCCAATAAGGAATATGGAAGATTTCGATTGCCGCTCCACCACCTGCTAACATTACCATAGTGGTAGTAAAAAGATAAAAAATAATGACAATATCATATACACTAGATAGTTTAGTCCCTATTAATTTATTTAAAACGGGTAAAAAGTGCTCTGTTTTCTCTTCAAAGCTTATTTTCATAATAACATAGCAACATATAGAAAATAATATCGTAAATAGAAGAATAGCAAGTCCACTTTCAGCACCAAAAAACTGCCATAACTCTCTCCCCGATGCATACCCCGCACCTATCATCGTTCCTAAAATTAGAAACATCCATTTAATCCCGTTTCTCCACAATGCAATCTGCCTCCTTAGAACCTCTAGTTAATTTGTTCGAAATTAAATCATTATGTATAGAATGAAAATTTTATCCGTATACTGTTACTACTATTATTAAGGAGTGGAATCTATGAATCTAAGACCTAACTTTTTTGAAAAGAAAGGTGGGGAATCAAAAATCAACTTCGATGAAGATGGTGCCTCCACTAAAATCGCAAAAGAGATTGTAAGCCATCTACCCACTCGTTCACATACTCCAATAGCAATTGTCTGTATAGGGACTGATCGTTCAACAGGTGACGCGCTAGGGCCCCTTATTGGCACGAAATTAGAAGAAAAGGGTTCACCTCTTTTTCATGTATACGGGACACTAGACGATCCTATTCATGCTGTTAATTTAGAAGACCAGCTAAAGTTGATAAATTCAGAACTAAACTCCCCTTTTATTATTGGTATTGATGCATGCTTAGGTAGGTTAAAAAGTGTCGGAGTCATTACAGTTGGAGATGGGCCTGTTAAGCCAGGTGCAGGAGTAAAAAAAGAATTACCACCAGTTGGGGATATTCACATTACTGGCATTGTAAATGTTAGTGGTTTTATGGAGTTCTTTGTTCTACAGAATACACGCTTAAACCTAGTCATGAAAATGGCTTCGATTATATCAGAGGGAATTTTCGAGGCAAGCTTATTATACAAACGAAAACTAATAACAAGTAAACGAAGTGTCGAGCAGTTAAAGCAGATCTAATTTTCACTTTTACCTATCTTTATAGAATTCCATTCCATATAAAAACTCTTCTTCTGTAACTAATAGAAGAAGAGTTTTTATCAAGTTTATTATATAAAATATAAAATCGTCACTATTAATGCAACTACGAGAATACTCGGCAGTAAATTCGCTACCCTTATTTTAGTTATGTTCAATATGTTTAATCCAATTGCCAAGATCATTAGACCACCTGTAGAGGTCATCTCTACGATAAAAGAGTTCATTAACTCTGTTGGTACTACTTGTTCTATTTGATTCGCAAACAAAGCAATAGAACCTTGATATAACATAACAGGTATCGCGGAGAACATTACTCCTATTCCCAGCGTTGTTGTTAAAATAATACTAGTAAAGCCGTCAATTAGGGACTTTGTATAGAGAACTCTATGATCCTGCCTTAGTCCACTATCAAGGGATCCAATAATCGCTAATGCCCCGATAACAAATATGAGTGTAGCTGTGACAAATCCTTTAGCTATTTCACCTTTTGCTCTTTTACCAATCTTTCTTTCTAACCATTGACCAAGGTTTTCTAGCTTTTGATCTAAATCAATGTATTCTCCAATTATTGCACCTACTACTAAGCTCACAATCACAACAAGGAATTGTTCACTCTTCAATCCCATTTGAATCCCAAGCAATGAAACCGATAAACCAATACCTTGCATAACTGTATGTTTTACCTTTTCAGGTATTCTTGAGAGAAAACTCCCAATTACAGTCCCTAAAATAATACATAGACCATTAACAATTGTTCCTAATAAGACCATGCTGTTCTCCTTTAATCACTTGTCCCTATTTACTTAATAACTTGTCATAATTAAAAAAATAACCACATAGACTAGTGGTTATAGAGAAGTTTTATTCCATAGCATCTAAAAGTTCTAATATTCGATTCAGATCATCTGGAGAGAAAAATTCAATTTCAATCTTACCCTTTTTCTTAGATTGTTTAATAGAAACAGATGTTCCGAATTTCTCTCTAAGTACAGTTTCTCTCTCTTTTATAAATACATTCTTCTCTTTTTTAGGCTTCAATGTTTCACGTGAAACATTTTCATTTAATTGATTTACCAGATGTTCAAGCTGGCGGACATTCAACTGCTCTGAAAGAATCTTTTCAACAACTGTATTTAACTTTTCTTTCTTTCTTAGTCCTAATAATGCTCGCCCATGTCCCATTGATAACTTACCTTCAGATATAAACATTCTCACTGTTTCAGGTAGTGATAATAGTCGAATATGGTTTGCAATATGAGGTCTGCTTTTACCCAAACGTTTAGCCAACTGTTCTTGTGTTAAATCTAACTGTTCAATAAGAGATTGATAAGCCTGTGCTTCTTCAATAGGAGTTAAGTCTTCTCGCTGAAGATTTTCTAATAGAGCAAGCTCCATCATTTCCTGTTCTGTTAGTTCTCTTACTACAACAGGTATTGATTCTAATCCAGCAGCCTTTGCAGCACGGTAGCGTCTTTCCCCAACTACAATTTCGTACCCTTTAATGCTTTTTCTAACAATAATTGGTTGCAAAATTCCATGCTGAATGATGGATTCCTTTAATTCCTGAATAGCTTCTTCTTGGAAATGTTTTCGTGGCTGATAAGGATTAGGTCGTATATCCTTCAGCTTAATTTCCTGGACAATCTCTTCTTTCTTAAGATTAACATCAGGGAAAAAAGCATTGATCCCTTTTCCAAGTCCTTTAGCCATTTGCCATCACTTCCTTTGCAAGATCTAGATACACTTCTGCTCCTCTTGACTTCGGATCGTAAATAATGATTGGTTTTCCATGACTAGGTGCTTCACTTAAACGAATATTACGAGGTATGATAGATTGATATACCTTTTCTTGGAAGTACTTTTTGACTTCGTCGATTACTTGAATACCCAAATTTGTACGGGCATCTAACATTGTTAGTAAAACACCTTCGATCATTAGATCTGTGTTAAGATGCTTTTGAACTAAACGAACTGTGTTTAAGAGCTGACTTAGTCCTTCTAACGCGTAATATTCACATTGTACTGGGATTAATACTGAATTCGATGCTGTTAATGAATTAATTGTAAGTAACCCCAGAGAAGGAGGGCAATCTATGATGATATAATCATACTGCGCTTCCACTGCTTCTAAAGCTCTCTTTAATCTAACTTCCCTTGAAATAGTAGGAACTAATTCTATTTCAGCCCCAGCTAATTGAATGGTTGCTGGAATAATATATAAATTCTCTACATCCGTTGGCTTTACTACATCTTTTGCATTGGCATCTTCAACTAATACGTCATATATACAAGAATCCACGTCAGCCTTCTCAATACCCACGCCACTAGTGGCATTTCCTTGAGGATCTATATCAACTAGGAGTACCTTCTTACCTAAATAAGCTAAACAAGCTCCTAAGTTCACCGATGTAGTGGTTTTTCCAACTCCACCCTTTTGGTTTGCAATTGATATGATTTTTGCCACGGTGTCACCTACTTTCGAATCTAACAAATTATCTATTAACTATATCATTTTATCATGAAAATTATAAAAGTGAGTTTAATTTGCTAATTTTTTTTAGTAAATGATTCAATATACACAAATCCGGTGAACTTTCTTACTTAAATACTTTTAAAAAAAAGATCAAATAAAAAAAAACCCCTTTCTTGGGGCTCATTAATCTATTATTTCTTTTGTATTTTAATTGTAATTTGGTAGTATTCTTCAAACTCTTCTTCAGTGGAGTCTAACTCAACGCCGTTATCTTGCACCATTGTAAGTGATTGGCGAATTGTATTCATAGCAATCCTCATATCCTTACTAAATGCTTTTCGTTTAGGTTTTGGTTTTTTAACCAATTCCTCCATTAATCTATTAACCTTGTTTTCGGTTTGTTTAACATTATATTGATGTTCTATTATTTCATTTAATAATTTGATTTGTTTTTCAGGATCTTTTAAAGGTATAAGTGCTCTTGCATGTCTTTCAGTAATTTGTTTTTGTAATAGTGCCTGTTGGACTTCTTCAGGAAGTTTTAATAAACGAAGCTTGTTTGCTACAGTAGACTGACCCTTACCAAGTCTTTGTGCTAAAGCTTCTTGTGTTAAATTATGAAGTTCAAGTAACTTAGCATAAGCGACAGCTTCTTCGATAACAGATAGCTCTTCTCTCTGTAAGTTCTCGATTAACGCAACGGATGCTGTCTCGGCATCATTAAATTCTTTGATAATTGCCGGGATTGTCTCCCAACCTAATTTTGTAACAGCTCTAAATCTTCTTTCACCTGCAATAATTTCATATTTTCCTTGTTCATATTCACGAACAACGATAGGTTGAATAATTCCATGTGTACGAATGGTTAGAGACAGTTCACTAATTTTGTCATTGTCAAATACAGTACGAGGTTGAAATCTATTCGGTACAATATCTGATAACGGTAGCTTCTTAATTTCTTCATTTTCTACCTTATCAATTTTCTCTATCTTTTCGATTACCTCAACTTCTTTTTCCCCAATACCAAATATCTTTGAAAAAGGACTTTTCATCCTCTACACCACCTTTAGGAACTCCTCATTATATATTCGATGCAATCCTGCTACTTTCCTGCTAAGAGAATGTTTCACGTGAAACATTCTAGGGATTTGTTATCAGATAACATATAAGACTATTGAATTGGTAGCTTATTAGGTGTACCAGGCTTACGTGGATATTTCTTCGGCGTTTTCTTTTCCTTTTTTATAACGAAAATGGAACGATCACTTTCTTCTGTTGGAAGTTTAAAGCGATGTTCTTCCAAAAGAGTTCCACCAAGTATTTTGATCGCAGCTTGTCCTTGCTCTAATTCCTCTTTTGCTGAAGCACCCTTCATAGCCACAAAAATACCGTCTTGCTTAACTAAAGGTAAACATAGCTCGCTTAACACCGATAATCTAGCAACTGCTCTAGCTGTAACAATATCATAGCTTTCTCTAAAAGAATTATTTTGGCCAAAGGTCTCAGCTCTATCGTGGTAAAAATTTACATCTGTTAATTCTAACTGTTTAGCTAGTTCATTTAAAAAGGAAATCCGTTTTTGAAGCGAATCTACAATTGTTACCTTTAGATGTGGAAAGCAAATTTTTATAGGAATACTAGGAAAACCTGCCCCAGCGCCTACATCACAAATTGATAGTGGTGTTTTAAAATCCACAAAAAATGCTGCCGTAACAGAATCATAAAAATGCTTTAGATACACTTCCTCTTCATCTGTTATAGCTGTTAAATTCATTTTTTCATTCCACTCTACTAGCAGCTTGAAATATAACTTAAATTGTTCAATTTGCTTAGGAGAAAGAGTAATTCCCTTCTCCTCTAGCATTGTAAGAAAGTGTGTTTGATTCATTATATAGTCCTTTCTTAACATTCTTTATTGGTTAGATACACGCGCTATTTTACCTTGTTCTAGGTAGATTAACAATATAGAAATATCCGCAGGGTTAACACCTGATACACGAGATGCTTGCCCAACTGATAATGGCCTTACTTCTTTTAGCTTTTGACGTGCTTCATTTGCTAAGCTTGAAATAGCATCATAATCAATATCTTCAGGAATCTTTTTGTTATCCATTTTCTTCATACGCTCGACTTGTTGTAAGGATTTCTCAATGTATCCTTCATATTTAATTTGAATCTCTACTTGTTCAGCAATTACATCAGAGATCTCTGTATCTGATTGTATGATATGGCGAATCTGTTCATAGGACATTTCAGGACGCTTTAACAGATCAGCGGCACGAATTCCATCTTTTAATTCACTTCCACCCGCATCTTTAATCAATTGTTGTAAATCAGCTGATGGTTTAAGAATTAAGTTCTTTAATCTCTCTTTTTCTTGTTCAACTGTTGCTTTTTTCAAAATAAAACGTTGATAGCGCTCTTCAGGTATTAACCCTATTTTATACCCAATTTCTGTAAGTCTTAAATCGGCGTTATCATGACGCAGCAATAAACGGTACTCAGCCCTTGAGGTTAATAAACGATAAGGTTCGTTTGTTCCTTTTGTAACTAAGTCATCTATTAGAACCCCAATATAAGCCTCTGAACGATCTAAAATCACTTCATCTTTACCTAATGCTTTAGCTGCAGCATTAATTCCAGCCATTAGCCCTTGACCTGCTGCTTCTTCATAACCTGATGTACCGTTAATTTGCCCTGCCGTGTACAATGATTCAACCTTTTTAGTCTCTAAAGTTGGCCACAACTGAGTTGGAACAATTGAATCATATTCGATTGCATAGCCCGCTCTCATCATTTGTACATTCTCTAGGCCAGGTATTGAAGTTAGCATTTTTCTCTGAATATCCTCTGGTAAGCTTGTTGATAAGCCTTGGACATAAACCTCTTGTGTATTTCGACCTTCAGGTTCTAAGAAAATTTGATGTCTCGGTTTATCATTAAAGCGGACAACTTTATCTTCTATAGAAGGACAATACCTAGGTCCAGTCCCCTTGATCATGCCTGAATACATAGGTGAACGGTGTAAATTATCATCTATAATTTGATGTGTCTCCGGACTAGTATACGTAAGCCAGCATGGTATTTGGTCTGTTATAAAAGAAGTAGTTTCATATGAAAAAGCTCTTGGGACATCATCGCCAGGTTGAATTTCTGTTTTCGAATAATCGATGGAATGACTATTCACTCGCGGTGGTGTTCCTGTTTTAAAACGAACTAAATCAAAACCAAGTGCTTGTAAATGCTCAGATAGTTTTATAGAAGGTTGCTGATTATTTGGCCCACTTGAGTATTGCAAGTCACCAATAATAATTTTTCCTCTTAAAAAGGTACCCGTTGTAATCACAACGGACTTTGCTTGATAGCGAGCTCCCGTATTTGTGATGATTCCTTTGCACTTATCATCTTCTACAATCAGTTCTTCTACCATTCCTTGTAATAGAGTAAGGTTTTCTTGATTTTCAATCGTCTTTTTGAGCTCATGCTGATAAGAGAACTTATCTGCTTGTGCCCGCAATGCTCGAACAGCAGGGCCTTTTCCAGTATTCAACATTCTCATTTGAATGTGAGTTTTATCTATATTTCTCCCCATCTCTCCACCAAGAGCATCTATTTCACGTACAACAATCCCTTTGGCAGGACCTCCAACAGATGGGTTACACGGCATAAACGCAACCATGTCTAAATTAATTGTAATCATCAGTGTTTTGGCGCCCATTCTAGCAGAAGCTAAACCCGCTTCACAACCAGCATGACCAGCACCCACAACTATGACATCATAGCTACCTCCGTCATAATGTTGCATATTCTACCTCCTAAAATAAGACCTATTTCCCGAGACAGAATTGAGAAAATAATTGGTCAATTAAACTTTCATGAACAGCGTCACCTAGAATCTCACCTAAAAGCTCCCAAGTTCTTGTTAAATCTATTTGTACTAAATCAATAGGCATACCACTTTCAATCCCCTGAATGGCATCCTGAATCGTTATATTCGCTTGTGTTAATAACGCTATATGACGTGTGTTTGATACATATGTCATATCTTGTGCTTCAATAGAACCGGCAAAGAATAAAGAAGAAATAGCTTCCTCTAATTGGTCTATTCCCACATCATTTAATAGTGATGTGGTGATAAGCGGAGAATCTGCAGCTAATTCCTTAACCCGGTCCATATTTATTTTTGATGGTAGGTCTGTTTTATTAATAATGATGATCGTATTCATACCACTAACTGCTGAAAACAGTTGCTCATCTTCAATAGTTAATTCATCATTAAAATTTAAAACAAGCAGGATTAAATCTGCTTCCTTTAAAACCTGTCTAGATTTCTCTACACCAATACGTTCGACAATGTCCTCAGTTTCTCTGATTCCAGCTGTATCGAGTAGTCGAAGAGGGACACCTCTAACATTAACAAATTCTTCGATTACATCTCTTGTAGTCCCAGGAATATCGGTTACAATTGCTTTATTTTCATGTACAAGACTGTTTAATAACGATGATTTACCGACGTTTGGCCTACCTATAATTACAGTCGAAAGTCCTTCTCTTAAAATTTTGCCCTGTTGAGAGGTCTGGAGTAACTTGCCAATCTCAAGGTGAACCTTGCGTGATTTCTCAATAAGTAAGGAATGTGTCATTTCCTCTACATCATCATATTCAGGATAATCAATATTTACCTCTACGTGAGCTAAGGTTTCCAACAGTTCTTGGCGTAATTTTTGAATTAACCTTGAGAGCCTTCCCTCCATTTGACCTAATGCAACATTCATGGCTCGGTCTGTCTTAGCACGAATTAGATCGATTACTGCCTCTGCTTGTGATAAGTCAATTCGACCATTTAAGAAGGCTCTTTTAGTAAACTCTCCTGGCTCTGCCAGTCTTGCACCACTCTCAAGTATTAATTGAAGTACTCTATTTACCGAAACTAATCCCCCGTGGCAATTAATTTCTATTATATTTTCTCTAGTAAAGGTTTTTGGTGCTTTTAATACAGTAACCATAACCTCTTCTACCACTTTTTCTGTTTTCGGATCGATGATATGACCGTAATGTATAGTATGGGAAGGTACTTCTGTTAACTGCTTACCTTTAAAGATTCTATTTGCAATCGGGATACTTTCCTCTCCGCTCAAACGAACGATTGCAATAGCTCCTTCCCCCATTGGAGTGGATATTGCTGCTATTGTATCTAGATCCATGGCTATGGTTTCACCTCTCTCTTCTTCCTACTTCTCTTTTCTCTCTAATAAAATTATCCACAAGTATCGTTTAGGTCTATTATTCCCCATTTTTTATATTATCAATCTTATCCACTGTGGATAACTTGTCCGACACAATTCTCCATATACCAATTCTAACTTATCCACAACACTACTGACAATAATAAAACAGTATTTGGACGATGAATTTGCACTATGTTTGTCACATTTTAGAGTTTTTCATAAAAAAATACGCAAACACTCTGTTTTCCCTGACAAGTAAATCTTGCTTTAGAACGGTAAGAGTTAATTTGTTCAAGGCTCTTAATGCCTGCGCGATTTAGCCATAATAGCTATACTTATAGCTTCTCTACTTACACAAAAAAAATCCTAGATTCAAATGATTGAATCTAGGATTTCAACAGACTATTTCTTTGGTGAAATAACTAGGTGTCTATATGGTTCTACTCCAGTAGAAAAGGTTTTTACTTGTTTATTTTTTATTAATGAAGAATGGATAATCTTTCTTTCAAAAGATGGCATGGGTTCAAGAGGAACATCTTTCCCCGTTCTCAAAGCTTGATCAGCTAATCGTCCGGCTAAAATGACTAAAGTTTCTTTTCTCCGTGCTCGGTAATTTTCTGCATCAATAACAATGGTCGTAAACTGATGTGTATGTCGATTGTAAACTAGCTGAGCAAGATATTGAAGAGAATTAAGAGTAGAACCTCTTTTTCCTATTACCTTTGCAATATCTTTTCCTGTCAGCTTAAAGTTCACTTCACGATCCTTCTCTGTCACCGTGATGATCGCATCAATACCCATTTTACTAACTACATTTTCTATAAATTGCTTTGCTTCTTGAACTGGATTAACTTTAACAGTAACCTTTACAACCGAAAGCCTAGCTCCAAATAAACCTAGAAATCCTTTTTTACCTTCGTCAATAACCTCGATGTTAACATCATTTCTATTTGCTTGTAATTGAGCTAAGGCCGACTCTAATGCATCATTAACACTTGGACCAGTAGCCGTTACCTCTTTCACTTTTTCGCTTCCCCCGCATTTCCTGAAAGATCCTTTAATTCAGGGCCTTTGATTAAGAAAGTTTGGACGATCATAAAGATATTACCAACTACCCAATATAGAGATAGTGCTGCTGGGAATGTAACCGCAAAAACAACGATCATAATTGGCATGATCCAAAGCATCATAGCCATTTGAGGGTTTTGCATTGCAGCTCCACTAGCCATCATAATCTTCTGTTGAATAAACGTTGTAATACCTGCTACTACAGGTAGGATAAAGTATGGATCTGGCTCTCCTAGATCAAACCATAAAAAGTTATGAGTCGAGATTTCACCAGTTCTCATGATTGCATGGTAAAATGCAATCAGAATTGGCATTTGTATTAAAATCGGCATACATCCAGCTAGTGGATTTACTCCATGCTTTTGGAATAATGCCATCGTTTCTTGTTGTAACTTCTGCTGTGTCTTTTGATCCTTTGAGCTATATTGCTCACGTAGCTTTTGCATTTCAGGTTGTAATGCCTGCATTGCTTTTGAACTTTTCGTTTGTTTGATCATTAAAGGTAGTAAAGCGAAACGAATAATCAGTGTTACAATAATAATGGATAGTCCGTAGCTTTCTCCTAATAATTCTGCAAAATAAATGATTAACCAAGATAATGGATAGACAAAATACTTATTCCATACTCCTTCACTTTCTGCAGTGATCGGCACATTTACTTCTGTACAGCCTGTTAAAGTTGCTAGAACAAGCAGCAGGCCTATGAATATTGCTAACCTTTTCTTCACTACTAATGAATCCTCCTTTAAACATCCAACAATCGTATGAATAATTGCTGATTCCTATATTGAAGTCTCTTAATTTAAGAAAGACTTCTAGAATATCTTCGTAACAATACTTACTTACCAGAAATATTGTATCATCTTTCATCGAAAATATCTTTTATATGAACAAATAAAAGCATGACAAATTCAGCAACGATTTTGTCGAAAAATCAACTCTTAGCGTCGTTGCAAAATTTTTGCCCTTTTACAAACATGTTCTAGCGAAGCTTTTACTTCATGATAATCCATGTCTGCAGTTGGTTTTCTAGCAATAATTACAAGTTCCTTGCCGCTTTTAATATAATCCTTAAATTCAAACATAACCTGTCGAATCAACCGTTTTATTCGGTTACGCGTTACTGCATTACCGATTTTTTTACTAACTGAAAGACCAATTCTAAAGGTTTGATTACCTGGATCATCTAGTACATAAATGACAAACTGACGATTCGCAGTAGAGATCCCCTTTTTAAAAACAGCCTGGAAGTCTTCATTTTTTTTAATTCTGTGTTGTTTATTCATAGATAACACTCCAATTTTGCGATACAAGTTGATATCTTTGCCATCGTACCTCAAAATTCTCTATTTTATACCCTATTTAGTAAATCAAAAATGACAATAATATTTGAATTTATCCCAATTCTAACTGAAAAAAAGACCACTGTTCAGACAGTGGTCTTAAGCTGATAATACCTTTCTTCCTCTTTGACGACGACGAGCTAATACTTTTCTTCCATTTGCACTGCTCATGCGGCTACGGAATCCGTGAACTTTACTACGCTTACGCTTATTAGGTTGGAATGTACGTTTCATTATTTATGACACCTCCTGAAAATTTAATCTCGCAATTAGATTTCTCTAACTACATTATAACACTAGGCAATTCCCTATATGAAAGGACCTTAGTTCATGCATTGATTCAGATCATACCTTATTTAGCAATCTAAAAGTATAGGAATTGCTCATAAACAACAAAACAATCTTTAATGCTCATAACTTTTAATAAAAAAAATTAGCTAAAGACAGTCTTTATAATTATAGAGAACGAAACTAATAAATGTCAACTTGATTTCCAAAAACCCAATAATTTCTTTTTTATGTTATTTTTAAAAATTAAACTAAAAATGTGGTTTATCCCGCTTTTAATCTTACCATTTTACATTTTAGTAACTCAAATAAAAGTTTGATCAGTAAAAATTCCTCTTAGATTCTCGTCTCACTTGCGAGTTATTAAATTCCTAATATGTACTGCACTTTTATCGTTTAGATTAAGAAGATCTCTACTTCTCAAGGAAATTTAGCTTTTTACTTAAGGTCTAAGGTCCTTCCACCATACAATCAGGTTAGGAACAGCCTTTACGGAAGAATCTTCGCTTACTTTTTTGTATCTGGACAGTGTTCTTTCCACTTGCTCGCTCCGTTTCACTTCTGTCTAAATTCAATATCAATTATTTTTACGAAAATAGTATTACGGAGTCTCGTTAGAAAAAGCTCCTGCTCGTTACTTCGTAGGTTAATTTGGCTTATTGATAAAACAAGCCAATGCAGAGCTACATTACGAAAGGAGCTATTTAAAGGATTTCTCAAAAATCGTTTTAAACATATCAATCTGGATATTTACTCAATACTTAATACCAATTTTTAAATAATTATATTAATGTACCTAAAAACTAATCCAGGTTTTGTTTCGAGCACACCGAACTGAATTTTTTATATTAACACTCTAATCTTTTAGTTTCGATTCTTTCTTCTTTTTTTATCATTATTACTACTTCACCAATGTAACTTCTCTTCAAAGCACCCCTTCTTCTTTTTTGAAATTAAGTTTCTTACTCTCTCCGAAAAAATGTGCTTTTGAGCATAAGTGCCCTTAGTTAGGCTTACACTATTTTACAGAGTCTTTTTTCTACATGATTTAGCTGGATAAAGTTGTATTTTTAAACTTAGAATTTCTTCCTTATACCTTTACCTTAAATTTGTTGATTTTCCCCCAAAAACCTACCTGTGGATAATTTCATTAACCTTCTCAAACATATTTCAACAGTTATCGACAAGTTTTACACAGTATCTTGTGTTGTGGATAAAAAATACCCACAAGTTGTTGTGGTTGTGGATAAGTATTAAAAAACCGTTGCATTACGGTATTTATTTTGATACTATAGTTATGTTTTCACTCTTAATTAATGACAATGACATATTAGACTATCCACAGGTTGTGGATAGATTGTGGATAGATTATACAGAGGCTGTTAAAAAGGTTGTCCACAAACAGTGAATACTGTCGAAAACCCACTTTTCTACTATATATATGTTTACTAACAGGTACTGTGGAAATGTATAGTTATTCAACGCTATGCAACGCCTTATACAAAGATTGTACAGGGTGAATTTGGAGCAAAGGAGGGATAGTTTGGAAAATATCTCTGACTTATGGGATAAAGCCTTAAAAGAAATTGAGAAAAAGTTGAGTAAGCCTAGCTTTGAAACGTGGTTAAAATCAACAAAAGCACATGCTCTTCAAAATAATACATTAGTGATCACAGCTCCAAATGAATTTGCTAGAGATTGGTTAGAGTCCAGATACTCTTCCCTAATTGGTGAAACAATCTATGATATTACTGGAGCAGAGCTAGAGATTAAGTTCATCATTCCTCAAAATCAGATGGAAGAAGACTTTGATCTTGTGATGCCAAAGAAAAAAACTCAAAAAGTTGATGATGAGCCTCACGAGTTGCCGCAAAGTATGTTAAATCCTAAATATACCTTTGATACCTTTGTAATTGGTTCAGGTAACCGCTTCGCTCACGCTGCTTCATTAGCAGTAGCAGAGGCTCCTGCAAAAGCCTATAACCCGCTATTTATATATGGTGGTGTAGGATTAGGGAAAACTCACTTAATGCACGCGATTGGACATTATGTAATCGACCATAATCCATCTGCAAAGGTTGTTTATTTATCATCAGAAAAATTCACAAATGAGTTCATTAACTCGATTCGAGATAATAAAGCTGTTGATTTTAGAAATAAATATAGAAGTGTTGATGTTCTTTTAATAGACGATATTCAGTTTCTTGCTGGAAAAGAACAAACACAAGAGGAATTCTTCCATACATTTAATACCCTTCATGAGGAAAGTAAACAAATTGTCATTTCCAGTGATCGACCACCTAAAGAAATCCCAACACTAGAAGATCGTCTTAGATCAAGATTTGAATGGGGATTAATCACAGATATTACTCCTCCTGACTTAGAAACAAGGATAGCTATTTTACGCAAGAAGGCTAAAGCTGAAGGGCTAGATATTCCTAATGAAGTCATGCTTTATATTGCTAATCAAATTGACTCAAATATTCGAGAATTAGAAGGTGCCTTAATACGAGTAGTTGCCTATTCATCATTAATTAATAAAGATATTAATGCTGACTTAGCAGCTGATGCATTAAAAGACATTATTCCAAGTTCTAAGCCTAAAGTAATTACTATTCTTGATATACAACGTATCGTTGGGCAACAATACAACATAAAGCTAGAGGATTTTAAAGCAAAAAAGAGAACGAAATCTGTTGCCTTTCCAAGACAGGTTGCTATGTATCTATCAAGAGAACTAACTGACTTTTCATTACCTAAAATAGGTGAAGAGTTTGGTGGACGCGATCATACAACCGTCATTCATGCACATGAGAAGATTTCAACCTTGCTACAATCAGACTCACAGCTTCAAAAACAGATAAAAGATATTCAAGGACTCTTAAAGAACTAATTTATTCTCTTAATAGTGTGTATAACAGGAACATACTTACGCACAGTCTGTCCACATGTGGATAGACTGTGTTCCTTTCTTCTATTGAGGTTATCCACAAATCCACAGGCCCTATTACTATTACTACTATTTTTTAAATAAAATATTATTATATGAGTAGGCAAATCGATTTATGACGAAATGAGGTTTTTAACAATGAAATTTTCAATTCAAAAGGATTATCTTGTTCAAGGTGTTCAAGATGTAATGAAGGCAGTTTCTTCTAGAACCACGATTCCTATTCTTACTGGTATAAAAATGGTAGCTTCAGAAGATGGCGTTACACTAACTGGAAGTGATTCAGATATCTCAATTGAATCTTTTATCCCATTAGAAGAAGCAGGAGATGAAATTGTAGAGGTTGAACAAAGAGGAAGCATCGTCCTACAAGCACGTTTCTTTAGTGAAATTGTAAAAAAGCTACCTCAGGATACTGTTGAGATCGAGGTCATTAATCAACTACAAACTGTGATTCGTTCAGGTAAAGCAGAATTTAACCTAAATGGAATTGATGCAGAAGAATATCCAATGTTACCAGTCGTAAGTGAAGAAAATGTGTTTTCTATCCCTGCAGATTTACTAAAACACATGATCAGACAAACAGTATTTGCCGTATCAGCTTCTGAAACAAGACCTGTTCTTACAGGTGTTAACTGGAAGATTGAAAATAATGAGTTACAGTGTATTGCTACAGATAGTCATCGTTTAGCTTTCCGTAAGGCTTTAATTGAATCTGCTAATTCAATACCTGGAGCGAATGTAGTTATACCAGGTAAGAGCTTAAATGAATTAAGTAAAATTCTAGATGATACAACTGATAAAGTTGATATCTTTATGACGGAACAACAAGTACTATTCAAAATGAAGAATATATTATTCTTCTCTAGATTATTAGATGGAAATTATCCAGACACCTCACGATTAATCCCAACTGAAAGCAAAACGGATATATTCCTTAATGGCAAGGAATTCCTTCAAGCAATTGATCGTGCTTCACTTTTAGCTAGAGAAGGAAGAAATAATGTTGTTAAATTTAGTACATTAGAAAATGGTTTAGTAGAAGTTTCTTCTGATTCTCCAGAGATTGGGAAAGTAACAGAAGAGCTACAGAGTGAGAAGATCGATGGAGAAGAGCTAAAAATCTCCTTTAGTGCAAAGTTCATGATGGATGCACTAAAAGCTATTGATGGAACAGAAGTAAAAATTAGCTTTACTGGTGCGATGAGACCATTCTTTATCCAACCAGTAAATGATGATAAAACGTTACAGTTAATTCTTCCAGTAAGGACATACTAGTATAAGTATTGCGGTTAACTAGCTCTGCTAGTAGACTCAATAGTCGATCATTCATTAGTGATCTGAACTTGGAAGGGTTCTAAATATGTATAAAAGAAAGCTACGAAGGCAATGAAAGTTTAACTTCCCTTCTAGCTTTCTTTTATTGTTCTTTAAAATCTAGTACAATTAGATATATACAAATATAAGAAAGCAGGAGATAGAATGACAAAGGAAGTAACCATTCATTCAGAATATATTACTCTTGGGCAATTTCTTAAGTTAGCTGATATTATTGATTCAGGTGGTATGGCAAAGTGGTTCTTACAAGAACATCATATTACTGTAAACGGAGAAGAAGATAACAGACGTGGGAGAAAACTTCGTGATGGAGACTCCATTGTTATTAAAGACGTAGGAAGGTTTACAGTTAGTACAAAAGAATGATATGTGGGGGAATTCCCTTTGTATATAGAAAATATAGTTTTAACGAACTATCGAAGCTACAAAAAAACAGAGGTAGCTTTTGAAAATAAAGTGAATGTAATCCTCGGAGAAAATGCTCAAGGAAAGACCAATTTGATGGAAGCGATCTATGTTTTAGCTATAGCAAAATCTCATCGAACATCAAATGATAAAGATCTTATTAGATGGGACGAAGATTATGCTAAAATAGAAGGTAGAGTAATTCGGAGGAAAGGACCGGTTCCTCTCCAACTTGTCATATCGACAAAAGGAAAAAAAGCTAAGTTAAATCACATTGAGCAACAAAGATTAAGTCAATATATAGGTGCTATGAATATTGTGATGTTTGCTCCTGAGGATTTAAATCTAGTTAAAGGTAGTCCACAGGTAAGAAGAAGATTTCTTGATATGGAGATTGGCCAAGTATCGCCCAGATATATGCATGATCTTAGTTCCTATCAAAAAATTCTCCAACAGCGAAACCACTATTTAAAGCAATTACAAAAACAAAAAGATAGAAACACAACTATGCTAGAGGTTCTTACCTCTCAATTAACAGAAGTGGCTGCGAAGATTATAATAAAGCGATTCGAGTTTTTAGATTTACTTCAAAAATGGGCAGAACCTATTCATAAAGGAATCAGTAGAGGACTCGAAACGTTAGAAATACAGTATAAGGCTTCAATTGATGTATCAGAGAAGACAGAATTGTCGAAAATGGTAGAAGTATATGAACAAAAGTTTGCTAAAATAAGAGATAGAGAAATTGAACGTGGAATGACATTGGCTGGACCGCATCGTGATGATCTCCTTTTTTTCGTTAATGGAAAGGATGTCCAAACATTTGGTTCACAAGGCCAACAACGTACAACAGCTCTTTCATTGAAATTAGCAGAAATAGAACTCATACATTCGGAAATTGGGGAATATCCTATTTTACTTTTAGATGATGTCTTATCTGAATTAGATGACTTTAGGCAATCTCATTTACTTAATACCATTCAAGGAAAGGTACAAACGTTTGTTACCACGACTAGTGTGGAAGGGATTGACCATGTGACTTTGAAACAGGCTGCTCAATTTAGTGTGAACGCAGGTGTAATTGAGAAGCTGAAATGAGGTGGAAGATTGTTTATTCACTTGGGAGAGAACGTCGTTGTCCCGATTAGAGAAATTGTAGCTATACTAGATGGACAGTTGTTTTACTCATCAACGATTGTTCAAGAATTTATTGATGGCCAAAGTAAAACGAAAGAAATTATTGAGATTTCTACGACAATGAAAACAATCATCGTCACTTTAAATCAAATCTATTTTTCCCCATTAGCATCTGTCACATTGAAACGTAGATCTACACAATTGTTTGAAACTGGACAGATCAATCTGGAAAATGAGCAATAGTGCAATATCGTTATTGTTAAATATAGATTGTTACAAATACACAATTAGTTTTAAAACATGTAACAAAAAATCGTAGCTTTAGATTCTCTAAAGTTAAAGTGTAGGTGGAATATGTGGTTATGGAACAAAAAGAAATGCAACAACAGCAGGCATATGATGAAAATCAGATTCAAGTCTTAGAAGGCTTAGAAGCTGTAAGAAAACGTCCAGGTATGTATATTGGTACCACAAGTGCAAAGGGTCTTCACCATCTTGTATGGGAGATTGTTGATAATAGTATTGATGAGGCTTTAGCTGGTTATTGCTCAGAAATTAACGTAGTCATTGAAGAGGATAATAGTATAACTGTAAAGGATAATGGTCGTGGTATCCCTGTAGGAATCCATGAGAAAATGGGAAGACCTGCAGTTGAAGTCATTATGACTGTCCTTCATGCCGGTGGTAAATTTGGTGGTGGTGGTTATAAAGTTTCAGGAGGATTACACGGTGTAGGTGCATCTGTTGTTAATGCTTTATCCACGGTGTTAGAAGTGTATGTCCACCGTGATGGGAAAATTCACTATCAAAAGTTTGAAAGAGGAGTACCAGGTGAGGATTTAAAGGTGATTGGAGAAAGTGATGTTACTGGAACAATTGTTCACTTTAAGCCTGATCATGAAATTTTTACAGAGACCCTTGAATATGATTATGATACATTGGCAAATAGAATTAGAGAACTTGCATTTTTAAATCGTGGTTTAACGATAACGATTGAAGATAAGCGAGAAGATCGTAAAAAATCAAATGAGTATATGTATGAAGGTGGAATTAAATCCTACGTTGAGCATTTAAACCGTTCCAAAGAGGTTGTTCACGAGGAAGTAGTGTTTGTTGAAGGTGAAAAAGATAATATCTCAGTAGAGATTGCTCTTCAATATAACGATAGTTACACAAGTAATATTTACTCTTTTGCTAATAATATTCACACTTATGAAGGCGGAATGCATGAGGTTGGATTCAAAACCTCACTGACGCGTGTAATAAATGATTATGCAAAAAAGAATAATCTTTTAAAAGACAATGAGAGCAATCTTACTGGTGAGGATGTTCGTGAAGGCTTAACTGCGATCATCTCTATTAAACATCCTGATCCTCAATTTGAAGGCCAAACGAAAACAAAGCTAGGTAATAGTGAAGCAAGAACTGTTACAGAAGCAACATTCGGTGAAACCTTTGATAAATTTATGCTAGAGAATCCTTCTGTTGCTAGAAAAGTAGTAGAAAAGGGAATCATGGCTGCTCGTGCTAGAATGGCTGCTAAGAAAGCGAGAGAGTTAACTAGAAGGAAAAGTGCCCTTGAGGTTTCTAGTTTGCCAGGAAAATTAGCAGACTGCTCTTCAAAAGACCCTGCTATTAGTGAAATCTATATAGTTGAGGGTGACTCAGCGGGTGGATCAGCAAAACAAGGAAGAGATCGACATTTCCAAGCTATTCTGCCTTTACGTGGTAAGATTATAAATGTTGAAAAAGCAAGACTTGATAAAATACTTTCAAATAATGAAATTCGTGCGATGATTACAGCTCTAGGTACTGGAATTGGCGGAGAGTTTGATATTACAAAAGCACGTTATCATAAAGTGGTAATTATGACTGATGCGGATGTAGATGGAGCTCATATCAGAACTCTGTTATTAACATTCCTATATCGTTATATGCGTCCAATTATTGAGCATGGATATATTTATATTGCTCAGCCTCCATTGTATAAAATTCAACAAGGTAAGAGAATTGAATATGCCTACAATGAGCGTGAGCTTGAAACATATCTATCCACATTACCAAGCCAACCAAAACCTGGTATACAGCGTTATAAAGGTTTAGGTGAGATGAATCCTACACAGTTATGGGAAACCACGATGGACCCTGAAACTAGGACATTATTACAGGTTACTCTTCAAGATGCGATTGAAGCTGATGAAACATTTGAAATGCTAATGGGTGATAAAGTAGACCCAAGACGTAATTTCATTGAAGAAAATGCACAATATGTTAAAAATCTAGATATTTAAAAAACTTTGAATATGCCCAATTTCCTCAAGGAGGAACAATATGTCTGAAAACCGTAAACCACAAGTAAAAGAAATAAATATTAGTCATGAAATGCGTACATCATTCTTAGATTATGCAATGAGTGTAATTGTTTCACGTGCCCTTCCCGACGTTCGGGACGGGCTAAAACCTGTTCACCGTCGTATTTTATATGCGATGAATGATTTGGGAATGACAGCAGATAAAGCTTATAAGAAGTCTGCTCGTATCGTTGGAGAAGTAATTGGTAAATATCATCCACATGGTGATTCAGCTGTTTATGAAACGATGGTAAGGATGGCACAGGACTTCAACTATCGTTATATGCTTATTGATGGTCATGGAAACTTTGGATCTGTTGACGGAGATGCAGCTGCAGCTATGCGTTATACAGAAGCAAGAATGTCCAAAATTGCGATGGAACTGATTCGTGACATTAACAAAAACACAATTGATTATAAAGATAACTATGATGGCTCTGAGCGGGAACCAATTGTATTACCTGCACGTTTCCCTAATTTACTAGTAAATGGAGCAGCGGGAATTGCAGTTGGAATGGCAACAAATATTCCTCCACATCAACTAGGAGAAGTAATTGATGGAGTGCTAGCTGTTAGTAAGGATCCTGAAATTTCTATTCCAGAACTAATGGAAATTATCCAAGGACCTGATTTCCCTACATCTGGTCAAATTCTTGGTAGAAGCGGTATTAGAAAGGCCTATGAAACAGGACGTGGCTCCATCATTATTCGAGCTAAGGTAGAGATTGAGGAAAAGGCAAATGGAAGACAAACAATCATTGTCAATGAAATTCCATACCAAGTAAATAAAGCGAAGCTTATCGAAAAAATTGCAGAGCTTGTTCGAGATAAAAAGATAGACGGTATTACTGATCTTCGTGATGAATCAGATCGTAACGGAATGCGAATCGTAATAGAAGTTCGAAGAGATGCCAATGCCAATGTACTTCTTAATAACCTGTATAAGCAAACAGCACTTCAAACTAGCTTTGGAATCAATATGCTTGCACTTGTAGATGGACAACCTAAAGTTCTTAATCTAAAAGAAGTACTATATCATTATTTAGAACACCAAAAAGTAGTTATTCGTAGACGTACTCAATATGAGCTTGAAAAAGCGGAAGCACGTGCACATATTCTTGAAGGTTTACGTGTGGCATTAGATCACTTAGATGAGGTCATTGCTTTAATTCGTAGATCTCAAACAACTGAGATTGCTAAAGAAGGATTAATGACCACTTTCTCTCTTTCTGAAAAGCAAGCACAAGCAATATTAGATATGCGTTTACAACGCTTAACCGGCTTAGAAAGAGAAAAGATTGAAGAGGAATATCAAGGACTTGTTGCATTAATTGCTGAGTTAAGAGCAATTCTTGCGGATGAAGAGAAAGTTTTAGAAATCATTCGTGAAGAACTTAACGAAATCAAAGAGCGATTCAATGATAAGAGAAGAACAGAAATCGTAGCTGGTGGGGCAGAAATGATTGAAGATGAGGATTTAATTCCAGAAGAAAAAATCGTCATTTCACTTACTCACAAAGGTTACATCAAGCGTCTTCCTGCCTCAACTTACCGTTCTCAAAAACGTGGTGGACGTGGAATTCAAGGAATGGGTACAAATGAGGATGATTTTGTTGAACAGCTGCTAACAACCTCTACCCATAACACAATCCTATTCTTTACGAATAAAGGAAAAGTATATAGATCAAAGGGCTATGAGATCCCTGAATACAGCAGAACAGCAAAAGGTTTACCTATTATCAATCTCTTAGAAATCGATAAAGATGAGTGGGTAAACGCCATGATACCGGTAGAAAAATTCACTGATGATGAATTCCTATTCTTTACAACAAAGCAAGGAATATCAAAGCGTTCACCATTATCATCCTTCAGCAATATCAGAACAAGTGGACTTATCGCTGTTAATTTACGCGAAGAAGATGAGTTGATTTCTGTAAGACTTACGGATGGAACGAAGGACATGATCATTGGTACGAAAAAAGGAATGTTAATTCGCTTCACTGAAACAGACGTAAGATCGATGGGAAGAACAGCAACCGGTGTTAAAGGAATTACCTTAGATGATGATGATGAAGTAGTCGGCATGGAAATTCTTGAAGATGGTTTTGATGTACTAGTTGTTACCAATAATGGCTATGGTAAGCGTACCCCTAAAGAGGAATATCGTATACAAAGTCGTGGTGGTAAGGGACTTCGAACCACAACTATAACTGATAAAACTGGACCAGTTGTAACCATAAAAACAGTTACTGGTGAAGAAGATATAATGATTATAACTGCAAGTGGTGTAATCATTCGTATGGCGACTGCGGATATCTCAACATTTGGACGATATGCACAAGGGGTAAGACTGATTCGCTTAGGTGGAGAAGAATATGTTTCAACTGTTGCAGTCGTAGAAAAAGATGAGAATGAAGAACATGCAAACGAGGATGAAGCAACAGAAGGCATGACTGAAACTGTAAGTGAAGAAGAATAATTATAATTTTTTTAAAAGAACACAACTTTGTGTTCTTTTTTTTGGTAAAATACTGGTATTAGAAATAGGTAACTGAGAGGAAGTCATATATGAAGGTCCATATTAATCAATTACGAGAGGGTTGTATATTGTCCGTGGATGTTACCTCCTTAACCAATAAACCCATTATTCCTAAGAAAACAGTATTAGATAAAGACAAGATCAAAGTGCTTCATGCATTTCTCATAAAAGAAGTCCAAGTTGAACCCACTTTAGTAAACGGTAACCCTTTCCGTCCATATGAAGTAATAAAAGAACAAGATGAAGAAATAGATCTAGATTTAGGAGTTTCGTTCAGCAGCCATTATTTAAAGGCGGTGCAGGAATTCAAAAATGTATTCCAGAGCTGGCAAGCGGGAATACAAGTAGATATTGTAAAAATTAGAAAGTTCTTTATCCCTTTATTAGAAAGAAGTATAAAGACTCCATCAGAAATATTTATGCTTCATCACTATTCTATAAAGGATGATTATTTATATCATCATTCTGTAGCAGTAGGTCTATTAGCGGGTCACTTAGGAAATAAGCTTAATTATGAGAAGGGGCAATGGATACAGATTGCTTTAGCAGGGCTTCTTTCAGATTGTGGAATGGCAAAGGTAGACACAAGAATATTAAATAAGCAAACAGCCTTATTACCCGAAGAGTATAACGAAATAAGGCAACACCCTTCACATGGCTATAAAATGCTTCTCAATCTACCGGTGATCAGGGAGGGTGTAAAGTTAGGTGTATTTCAACATCATGAGCGCCTTGATGGTAGTGGTTATCCACTTGGTCTCAAGGGGGACAAGATACATCCATTTGGCAAAATCTTAGCTGTGGCAGATGTTTATCATGCAATGACATCAGAAAGAGCTTATCGATCAAAGCAATCTCCTTTTAAAGTTTTAGAATTAATTATTCAAGATAGTTTTGGCCAATTTGATATCTCTGTTATTCAGGCATTAACCTCTGGAATAGCAAATTTCTCAATTGGTACAAAAGTAAGACTCTCTGACCGACAAGTAGGAGAAATCGTTTTTGTTGAGTCTAAGTCTCCAACGAGACCCATGGTTAAGCTAGAAGGTAATGGAGAATTTATTCAGTTGTCACAAAGACGAGAATTATATATTGATGAAATATTGTAGTGAAGGAATAACTTCCTTCACTTTTTTCTATGTTTTGGTACTTGTTACTTTTTAAGAGAGATGATAATATATTAAAAGTCAGACTAAGTTAGTTTAATTACTGACTTTCAAAATAACAAAAAAAGTTGTTGACTTTGATTTGCAACGTGTGATATATTTATAAAGTCGCTTCTGAGCGATGACATAAAAAGTTCTTTGAAAACTAAACAAAACGTCAAGCGTGTTGGTCTTTAAAAACCAACGCAAGTAATAAATTTTTAAATCTACTATTTAGTTATTTTAGCTAACGCGAAAAAACTCAGTAGATTGCCGGTGTAATGAGCAATCAAACACTTTATTGGAGAGTTTGATCCTGGCTCAGGACGAACGCTGGCGGC